>CAYMBA010000042.1:0-16413 GCA_964388535.1 uncultured bacterium
GGAAGACGCCGGGAGGAACCGTGCACCCCCCCTCGGTCACCTATCCCCCACCGCCTTACCGGCAGGTGGCTCCAGCCAGGAAGGCCTGCGGCACCCGGCGGAAGCCGCTTACCGCTGCTACCTCCCGGTCCTGACGGGGTTCACGGATCCACCGTCGCGCAGGACCTGGCCTTCCACGCTCCTTGCCGGAAGGGAAAGAGGGAATCGGGATCTCAGGAAGGGAGTTCGACCCCGCTGTAGCGGATTGCGGGTTACAGGGCACCGCTAGCTCCCCGTCTAGCACGGTTCCCAACCTGTGGCAGAACCTGTGGAGATGAGCGGGATCGAACCGCCGACCTCCTCGTTGCGAACGAGGCGCTCTCCCAGCTGAGCTACATCCCCACTTTCGAAACGGCGCCCGATCCTCTCGGCCGGGCGCACCAGTCTGCGGAGAGACTGGGATTCGAACCCAGGAGGCGCTTTCGGCGCCTACACGCTCTCCAGGCGTGCTCCTTCGACCACTCGGACATCTCTCCGCATGATCGAAACACGCCGCCTGCTCCCTTCCAGGCGGTCGCCCTATGTCCGATCGAACTCCTTCCGCCCCTGTGGCCCGTCAGCCCGCAGGGATCTGAAGAAATCCCTCATGAGAGAGGCAGCATCCTCGGCAAGAATGCCTCCCTCGACGGCGAGAGTATGATTCAGACCCTCGATGTGAGTCAAGTCTACCCTGGAACCACACGCTCCGAACTTCGGTTCCCGGGCTCCGTAGATCACCTCACCCACCCGCGCCTGGTAGAAGGCCCCCATGCACATGATGCAGGGCTCCACGGTAACGTACGCTCTGCAGCCATCTAGCCGCCACGTGCCCAGCGTTTCCGCCGCAGCCGAAATAGCAAGGATCTCGGCGTGTGCAGTTGGGTCTCCTAGAGCCTCCACCCTGTTGTGCCCACGCCCCAGTAGTCGGCCATCAAGCACGATGACACAGCCAACGGGTACTTCACCCTCTCTGGCCGCCTGCCGGGCCTCCTCCAGGGCCTTCCGCATCCACATGGATGCATCGTCGCGACCATGGGCTTCCTGCAGCACTCCCCACCTCTCCCTGTGCGGCTCCCCACGGGCCAGCTAGTGACCCAACATCTTCTGTACCAGGGCCTTGCTCAACTCCGGAACGACTTCCTCGAACGTCGGCGGCTCAGGCACACTCCGCTCGGCGGGCGTGGCATGGAACCCACCGGCATCCGTGCGCCGAAGATCTGCTTCGCTGGGCTCATAGTTGCCGGTCTCGAGCACGCGGCTGCCGCGGGCTTCCCAGAGAGCATGGCCACTCTCGCAATCCACGATCGTGAGGGTCACGCCCACCTGTGTGAAGCTCCTCGCCCCGACAGCCCTCCAAGAAGGCTTCTCGCGGGTCCACTCATCGACACACCCCAGCAGCACTCCATCTACCCCCACGGCCTTACACACCTCTCGCAGGGCGAAGATGTCGATGCGCTTCTCATCGCGCCAGAAGCGCATCAGCTGTTCGAAGGCCGAACCGGAGCCCGCAGCACTGGCGGCATCGGCACATTGCTGCCGGGTCAGGAACAGCAGCGGAGGATGCGCTGCATCAAGCGCCTGCTCGATCGATGTTTCGACATAGGCCTGCGCCTCCGCGTCGCCCGCACTCCTGGCCAGCCCAAGGAATCCGAGGGCCTTCAAAGAGGAAATCTGGAAGTCAGGGTTCTCCAGAACTCGCACCGTGGGAGCGCCCACAGAAGCCGATTGGCAGCCCGCTAGAAGCACGGCAATGAGGAGGGCTGGCGCTCCGGCCATGAAGGCAGTCGACCTCATTCTACCACCTCCTTGGAAGAAGGAACGCCGAGGGAAACGGGAGCGCCGAGCCAGGGAAATGCGCGCCCAGGAGGACTCGAACCCCCAACCTTCTGATCCGTAGTCAGACGCTCTATCCAGTTGAGCTATGGGCGCAGCAGACGGCGGAGAGGGCGAGATTCGAACTCGCGGTGAGCTTTCTGAGCCCACAACACATTAGCAATGTGCCGCCTTCAGCCACTCGGCCACCTCTCCGCACGAAACCTCTCTGCGGAAGGGCACACAGAGACTAGATCGGCACTCGCCTCCATGTCAAGAAGCTTGCAGCCGGCGTCCTCCGGATGCGCCGGTTACATCCGCTCCTGCTCCATTTCTTTCTTCACTCGCTCGATCCAGCCGTCCACCACTTCTATCTGTTTCTGGGCATACTGGGCATATGTGGGGTCGCCCGTGCCAGCGGCGGCTTCGAACTTGCCGCGTGCCTGCTGGAAGTCGGCCAGGGAGGCCTCGAACTTCTTTTTCTTCTCGAGGCGCTTTGCCCGCTTCATCAGAATCTCCCCCCACCCATAGTAGAGTAGGGCGGAGTTGGGAATAGCTGCGAGCCCCTGCTGGAGTGCTTTGAAAGCCAGATCATACTTCCCCGCGGATGCGCGGATGCGGGCCAAGTAGTAATAGTTCAGTTGGTCCTCCGGCTTCTTCTCAACAGCAACCTCGAAGTCCTTCTCGGCCAGGTCGTACTGCTTGGTCTTCATCCGCGCCACTCCCCGCTGCTGGTACCAAACGACACTGTGAGCCGAGTCGGGTGTCATCTCCATGAGCTTGTCAAAGAAAGAGGCCGCGTTCTCGTAGTCGCCCGTATCGTAGTAGTAGCCGGCAAGCGCTTGGACAGTGGCCGGGTCATTGGGGTTGATGGCGTACAGTTTCTTGTAGAAGGTAGCAGCTGCGAGTGACTGGTTCTTCTGCGCCGCGAGCTGCGCCGCACGAGAGATCATCTTGGGATCCTCACTGCCCAACTCAAGCAGCCGATGATAGACAGAAATGGCCTCGGCAAACTCTCCGCGCCGCTCATATACGTAGCCTAAGTTCTGCAGGATCTCTGGATCGTCCGGGCGCTCTTCGACGAGCTTCAGATAGCAATCCAGCGCTTCATCCAGATCACCAGCCGCCGTCAAGGCGTAGGCCAGCCCGAGTTTCACGCTCATGCTGTCCGGGGCTTCTTCCAGAGCTTCCTCGAAAACCTCGATGGCCTCATCGGCCCGGCCCACCTGGACCATCAGCAGCCCCAGGTGCACATAGGCCGGGATCATCTCGGGACACGCCTCTTTGACCTCCGTGAAGGATGCGATGGCCTCCGAGAGGCGCTTGTTCTTCTCGAATTCAAGCCCGGTCTGGAAATCGCGCTTGCAGCGTTCCTCCCTCGAGAACACCTCGCTCGTGCCCTGAGCCAGAGCGCCGGCCAGCAACCCAGCTGTCATGAGTATGGAAACGACCAGCACCACTCGCCGCAACGGAAGCCTCATGTCCTTCCCCCCGCAGATTAGGAAACATCACCTACGCATCCATACTCGAACGACCGTACCAAAGGTCCCCATGGTGGTCAAGAAAGCCCCTGGGAAGGCCTGTCTGCCGGCAAGGCAAACTTGATCCCCCGAACGGGATACCGATTAGGACCGAAAGCACTCGCCTTGAGGAATCGCTTCCTTCTATCTCCTTGCCTTGCGCTTCCCCTTGCGCCTCCCCTGGCGCTTCATCTGCTCCAGGCGCCTTCGCTGCTTTCTCTGCCCTCGAGCCCGCTTGATCTCCTTCTGTTTGCGCAAGTGCTCCTGGAGCACTCGCGCTGCAGAATCCTCGGAGCCGCCTTCAGCCGGCCGTTGCCGCCTGGTCTCGATGGGCGCTTCCGCCTCAGGGGAGTCTGCCCGTTCGGCAGTCTGTGAGCCGCCGCTGGAAGGTGCTTGCTTCTGTAAGGCAGCCTGCGATACCGAAGGAGGCCTGCGCCTCAGTTGCTCTGGCACGGGTTCCTGAGGCAAGAGGCCCAGGCGGCCGAGCCAACTTCGTTCCGACTCCAGCCTCCGCCTTCGCGCTCCCGCTCTTGCGCGTGCCTCGATCTCTTCGCTGTGGGAGAGGAAGTAGTCCTCGATGTCCGAGACATCGGGCAGCACAGCACCTGGGTCCGGCTCTGTATCCTGCTCAGACGCGAGCGGCTCAATGTGACGGTCCAGGAACTCCTCTACTCTCAGTGTTACTGTGCCCCTTGGCAGATCACGTTCGAGGGTTCGAACGTCGTTCGTTATCACGGTCACCGGCTGTCCCTTCTCGATAGCGTTGCGGGCAAGGAACTTGATTCTGTCATCGGCTACTTCCGGTGGCTGACTGAAACACACTTCGAAGGTATCCGAGTGGACAGCATCCGGGTTGGGCAGCTCTGTGTTGCCGTCGTAGACGATGATCAACTTGCCGCCGCAGACCTCCGAGAATGGCCGAAGAAGCCTCTCGAGACCCTCCCGGGCCAGCTTGCGCTGGCCGCGACGCTGAAGTCCCGCCAGAGGGGCTATGGCAAAGATCGCGTTGTGGCCATCGACTATCCACAGTCGTGTACGAACAGACATTTCGGAACCCACCCAAGATGAACTACAGCCTCCCTTGTCGCTTCATTCTCAGCCCACGGGGGAGGCCAGGCAAGACCTCTTCCGCTGCGCGCAGAGCCGAGAGAGGGCCCTGGGCAAAAACGAGCAGGGACCCCGGATCGCTCCGGGGTCCCGCTCCGGCCGAAACCCCCGAGGGGCGCAAGGGGTACGGCCTTCTATCCGAACTCCGCACCGGCAGGGCCGAAGCACGCCTAGTAGCCAGGGCCTAGATGGTTGCCCCACCACATACCCGAGAACCAGCCAGGGCGGCCACTCCTGCAGGTCCATAGGCCCTTCACAGGGCCTATGGCCTCGCCGTGCGCACCTACCCACTCGCCGCTGAACCAACCAACCTCACGGTCCTGCGTCGCCCCGGCGTCGCCACCACCTTCGATGATATCGTAGTGGCCGCGGATGAAGCCCTTGAAGCGACCATTGAGGTCTATGTACTTGCCGAAGAAGACCTTCTCGCCTTGATCGTTCTCACCGTAGATTCCGGCCATATGACCGAGAAGCAAACCGGAAGCAGAGACCCAGCGGCCGGCGAAGCGACCGACCGAATCACCCTCGGCCCAGCCCCAGCGGCCGCCACAGAAGCCACGCACGTCGATTGCCGGATCGGCCTCGAAGGAGCGCACCGAGACCTTCAGATCCGTCCCCGGCACATCGACCATCTCTTCCATCTCGGCCAGCTCGTCGAGGTCCAGCGTCCACTCCACTGTCTGTCCATCTGCCGCGAGGCTCAGGTGCAGCTCACCTTCCAGGACGCTGTCTTCCTCGGCGGCAAAGATGAGCAGCACCCTCAGCCCGTCGAAGTAGCCTCGGGTAATGGCCTCCCAGTCGAGGTGCATACGGTCCACACGCGGGAGGATGTGGTCACCATCCTGGGGCTCGAAGTTGATCATCGAGAGCAGCTTGATTGCCCCGTTCTCGCTGACCTCCATGTGGCCCTCCCAATTGGTGGGCTCGGTCGTATCCGGACTGACGCTCGTACGCTCCATGTTCTCCAGGTTGCCCCAAAGCACAGTGAGCGAGAACCACCTGCGGTTCGGCCGGCTCTCCAGATCCCGGGCCCTCGCGCGCTCCTGCTCCGACAGGCCTTCGTACCCATCCTCGAATTGCTCTTCGTCGTTCTGTGCTAGCTGTTCGTCGCCAAATGCGGGAACCTCATCGACGGGCAAGTAGCCACCGTACTCGTCGTTGAGATCGATCGTCTGCTCATCAGCGCTGGGCGAACTACCGCCACCGCCTGTAATTGTCTCGGTCTCGCTGCTGCACCCGCCCAGGCCCAACAGGGCCACAACGAGCGGCAGTGCAAAGAGCATCGAAAAGAATCCAAGCCTTCTCATGGTTCACTCTCCTTCTCCGTCCTTGCCTTCCTGCCCCGTCCCCGCGCAAGCGGATCCAGGAGCATGCTTGCTTGCGCACCCATTCCGCTGCCTGGCTACTGCGATTTCCGTGCCACGAAGTCACCCGGAGGAAGGGATCTCGTAACTCCTTGCAGGAAAAGGCGTTTCGCCCTTGTCCAGGAGAAAGAGAGTTCAATCTTGAACAGCAGGTTCCCAGGGGTGTCCCGCCTCGTACCACGGCTGTACCGTCAGGTTCAAGAACGCAGGCAGCGCGGGGACCAAGCACCTGGAACTAGCGGACGACGACCAAGTGGCGCACGGCCTTCCGAGGACCCGCCTGCAACCTGAGCCAGTAGTGCCCGCTGGGCACAGGTCTCCCACCGGCATCGAACCCGTACCAATACAGGGTCTGCAGGCCCGGATCCCTGAGCCGGTCCTCCAGGCGCACGACCAGCCTGCCCGCTACATCGAAGACGGAGAGATGCACGCGCACCCGAGCGGGAATCTCGAACCGCAAGGGCAGGCCGCCACCGAGGATCCCGGCGCTCACCGGATTGGGAAAGACAGGGTAGAAGGCGAATCGCGGAGCCGAAGCCGAGACCCGAACGCTACCCAGGTCCACCGTTGCCCCATCCGGCAAGAGTGCTGTCAGAAGGTACTCGTAGGAGTGACCGTTGGCCGCGGAGGCATCGAGGTACTCAATCTCGCCCTCCCCTTCCAATGGATCCCAGGGATTCAGCGCCTCAAGGGATCCCCCCGAGTCCGATAGGTCCTTTCGGTAGAGGTAGAAGAGGGCGCCTTGGAGCGTCGAGGCAACCTCCCAGCGCAGGAGTATGCCCTCGGGCACAACAGAGCCGGAGAACCAAAGCAAGAGGACCGGCGTCGTGTCCGTACCGGCCAGGAGGTCCACAGGAGCCCGCAAGGGAAGCCCGGTCTTGTAGATGGGATATTGCAGTCCGCCCTCGGCTATCCTGAATATCGTGCCTGTCGGTCCTGTCAGGTCATACGGGTTTGCTTGGGAATCAAGCAGAAGCGGCCGCTTGAGGGGATCCCTCTCGATCGCTTCCGGCATGACCGCCCCAGTGCACGTCCCATAGATTTCGGCTACGCCCGTATCGAGCAGAAGCGAGAAGAGTCTCACTTCGTCGTAGCCGGCATCGGCTATCAACATCCGCCTTTCCTGCCACAGCAAGCCGCAGCGCGGCGAGAGGAATGGCTCTCCCACCAGGACGGGCTCGCAGGAGCCTGCATCAAGGTCTATGGCGAAGACTCCCCCGGTGCCCCCTGCCATCTGATCTACGAGATAGATCACCCCGGTCTCCTGATCCACTGCCAGATCCACAGGGTAGCCGAGCACCGTGTCGGAGAAGGCCACTGTCACCTCTCCCGTCTCTATGTCGCACAGGTACAAGGCCCCGGGGCCGAAGAGATCGGGTGTCAGATCGTACGGATCGGCCCCACGATCGAGCAGGATGCATGTGGTCGTATCGACGAACTCCACATCGGAGGGCTCGAGGAATGTCGAGTCCCAGCATGCCACCTCGAGCTGGCCTGTGATCGTGTTGCCGAACAGAAGCGCCCCGCCTGTTCCAGTCCCACTGGGGGCGCAGTCCGCATCGGCGATAACGAATCGACTGTTCTCACCCGGCACCCTCGCCGCCGAGACCGGTGTTACAAGGAGCGAACCAGCCAGCACAGGCACCAGATCACGCGTGGGGCCAACAACGCGGAAGATACAACCCGTCAAATGCGGTATGGAGAGCGGGTTGGCTCGGCTGTCGACTATCAGCACCTCCCCCGGAGCAAGCGGATTCGAAATGTAGAAAGTAGACTCCTCAGCACTCACCCGTCGGGAACCGGTGGCCTTGACCCGTTGCACCGCCCAGTAGCCGTCAGGGTAGCCCGTGCCCACAATAGCGCCGTACGAGACAGCGACACTGTCGAAGCCGCCAAGTGGTCCCCGGCAAACGAAACCCTCCCCCACCTCTTCCCAGTCCCAGCCGGCGGGTAACTCCGGAGCGCTTGCCAGGAGAAGGTTCCGGTCGAAGTGTACCTTCACCTCCATCGAGCGCTCCGGCACTACCGAGGCGTTGTACAGGTGCACTTCACACCGGAGGGTGTCCCCGGGAGCGGCCCATGCACCGGCCGAGTCGCTCTGGACGGTGAAATCTACCAGCCGACCGTCGGCCCGAGGCAGGCAGATTAGGCCAGAGGGAGCGCGAAGAGAGCCGTGACCAGCCAGCGTGGCCACCCTGCCGGCGTATTCGTCGTATATGAACAGCCCCCCAACGGCATCGGGATAGCCGGGGATGATTCCCTCAGGATCCAGAATCAGAAGATCCCCGTTGTCCGTCCGCGCCAACCTGGAGGGCCGCACCAAATAGACCGACCCCCCTAGGTACTCGAAAGAGCCGGTATCGGGAAGATAGCGCCGAAGTCCTGTCTTTCCTTCTTCGAACCAGCCAGGATCGGTGAAATAGAGCCCTTCGCCCTCCGCCCACAACAGCCCAGTGGGATCGACCAGGGAGTCCCCAGCCACGGTATCGCGCACCGAAGCACTGGGCAGGTCGATCGCATAGATGGCACCGGTGTCTTCCCCTCCGAGTCCAAGGGGATCGCCGTCGGCGTCAGAAACCCAAAGCGTCGAGAACCCGTCGAAACAGAGGTCGGAAAGGCTGCGCGCCTCCGGCAACACGAGTAGGGTTTCCGGCTCAGTGCCCGCACCCGGCTTCACGCGGAAGATCGCCCCACCTGCAGCGGAGTCGCTACGGCAAGCGGCGGGATCGAGGATGAACACTGCCCCATCGGGTCCCCAGACGGCCCGAACCGGATTCACCAGTGCCGCCCCAGCACAAACTACACTGAAGGTATCAGCAGCAAGCCGCCAACCCAGAAGCGCGCCGGTATCACCGCCCAACTGCAGCGGATCGGCATCGGCGTCGAGTATCAGGAAAGAGTCTGGCGTCACAGCCAGGAAGTCCACCGGCCGCTCGAAGAGTCCCACGCCTGCCAGTGGCTGCAGGCGCTCCTGAGACCAATCCATCTCGAAGACTGCACCCCGTCCCCACTCGCCCTCTGCCTCCGAATCGAGCACCAGCGTCTCGCCGCCTACCGGCGGCGCCCACACAGTGTCAGTCACCGTCACAGTGGGAGGAGCACCTGGAGCGACGGCATCGATCGAGAACGAAACCACCTCCCCGAAGCATGCCAGCGAGTCGACCAGAGCCTCTATCCTCACCTGAACCGGCGTCAGGAAAAGAAGATCCCCACCCCAAGTGATGACTCCAGGTCCAGCATCGAAATCCAAACGCCCGCCGGAGGCCTCGGCACTCAGCTTCTGCAGAGGTCCATCGAGCATGAAACTGACCATCGCCCCCAGGAGCGGGTTGGGGGCAGCGTTTGTCAGCGACAGAACAAGCGCGACCGTATCACCTGGTACGAGATCGCCTCCTGAGAGGTCCTGAATGGCTAGATCCTGAATCTCCAAGTCGGGGTAGCGGTAGATCGCAGCGCGCAAGGGATCCCGCACGTCGTACACGGCGCAGACGATGCCGAGATGCCAGCTTGCTCCCTGCTTCTCGAGCCGCAGAATCGCCCCGTGGTTGCCTACGAGTCCGTAGGGGTTGCTTTCACGGTCGACCACCAAGAAACTCGTCGGGCTCTCATAGACAATCGAGTATGGCTCGACCAGCCACTCGTTGCCTGGGGCGACGAGCACAGAAATGCTGACGCCCGACTCGCGCCGTTCGAGCCTGTATATCGCGCCACCTTCAGGCTGGCCGCCGCGCCGAAGGTCAGCCAGATAGATGGCGCCATCTGAACCCACGACGGCCGAGATCGGATCCGAAAGACCGCTCCAGGCAATCGTATCAACAAACGTGCCGTCGGAATCGATCTCGAAAAGTGCCCCCGTCTGGCTCCCGGCCACATTCGCCTCATAGTCGGCCACAAGGAAGTGGCCCTCCCGGTCGGTACACAAGCCGACCGGCTCGAGCATCGCCGGATTCTCTTCTGTCAGCTGCCAGGGAGGCATCTCGGGATGGTCGGGATCGAATTTGAAGATCAGTCCAGGAGTATCAATCGGAGGACTCGTTCTGACGTCGGCTATCAAAAGCAACCCGTCGCTCGAGAGCCCAAGTGCAGACGCGGACATCAGGGGATCCCCTTCATGCAGAACAATCGAAACCCCCGTCCTGGGATCGATTCTGAGGAGCCGAAGGTTCCCAGTCCCGGAAGCCCTCTCCAGCAGGCAGAGCGCTCCATCAGGAAGGAAGGTCAGATCAAGCGGAGTGCCGAGTTCATAGGGTTCCCCTGATTCGTTCAACAGCGCCAGGGTAACCGGCATACCGTCTTCGTCCAGGGTGAAGAGCCTCGGGTTGGGCCATATCGTTCCTGCATCCAGGAACACCATATCGCCCTCGCTCGAGAGCCGCTCCACGACCCCATCGAAGTGCTTCGAGATCACAACCACTTCGTTGCCGGCCTCTATATCCACGGAAAACGCTTCCCCACTGTCTGCATAGAAAGGTACCCGCAGATCGAGAGTCAGAAGAAGCGAGTCCGGCACCCCTAGCTCACCGGTCCAGACCAGCTCGTTCTCATCGGGATCGAAGACAAACTCACCCTTGCTAGCCTCACACGTCGAACCCAGGAGGTCTATTCCGTCACCCGCAATCCGCACCGAGAGTTCGCCACAGGGAGCCAGACCATCGCTCCGGAGCGTCGTCTCGAGCCTCATCATGTCGCCCGGTCTCACCCGCGGCCAGTTCAGATCGGTGAGAGAAAAATCGCTGCTCGAGAGATCCGCCCCGTCCATGAGTGCGATCGCAGCAGGACGTCGGAAGATCTCGCTGAAAAGAACATCTAGCATCCCGCCAGTTGCAGGATCGAAGTGGAAGACTGCCCCTTTGGCCTCCTGGAAGGCCCCCGGGTTGGAGTCCGGATCCAGAACTGCGATGCTCCCATCCGGCATCGCTTCCACATGCCTGGGGCTCACGAAGGCCTCGGACCCGAAGTAGGACACAGGACTCCACGAAGCGCGATCCAGGATCCACACTAGACCCGTCGCCTCGGGAGTGTCCGGGTTCTGACCCGTCTCGTCCACGACGGCAACCAGAGAGTCCCCGATCAACGCGAAGTCCGCGGGGCCGTCCATGTAATCCAGGCCGCAAACAACCTCGAGGCTCCTGGCGTCGGGGTCAACCCTGTAGAAAGCCCCCTTGTGTTCGCCGCCCGGCTCCAGAAGACCCGTGCGGTCGAGCATAAGGAGGTCACCGTCGGGCTCTATCTCGATCCCTACCGGCCAACAGAACAGCTCGCTGCTGATGATGAGCTCCCACTCACCACCGGGCGGATCAAACCTGAAGATTGCCCCGCGATAGCCCTCACCCAGTGGGTCCGCGATCGCATCCAGCACATACAAGCGGCCATCGTCCGTGCGTTCGATATCGACAACAGAAACGAGGTATACGTAGCGAAACTCATCCAGGCTTTGGTCCATGGGGCCGTCGCAGTCGAAGCGCAGCAGCCTGTTGCCATCGCCAAAGTAGAACCGGGACCGCTCACCGCGCTTAAGACAGGTGGGCCGGCGGAAACCTGAGGGATAGCCGACGACCGAGACGGTACCCGACTCCAAGGAAAGGGCCAGAATCGCGCCCGGTTCTTCGACCACGGCCGCTTGAGGATCCAGCATCAGAAGGCGCCCGACAGGCGGTGCTTCCGCCAAGGCCGCAGGCAGCGCACAGAGTGACAGAGCAGCGAGAAAGAGCAGGAACAACGCCAACGCTAGCCGATGGCGAGCGCGGCCGAGGCCGACGGACCGTACCTTCCTGGAAAGGATCTCACTCAGTGGCGGCACCTCGGTTCCCCCTTCCGATGCCCTTCGGGGGCAATGGAAGCCGGAGCCGCCGTGGGAAACGCAAGACCAAACACCTCGTGCAGACTCACCTGTCTCTGCCGTAAGGGCCGCCTCCACCATAGCCCGCGCCATAGCCCCCGTGGCCCCCGTGGTATGGAGGCCTGCGGCGCCTGGGACCTCTCATGCGTGGTCGCTCTTTCGGCTCCGGAAGCGTGGTGTCGATCGAATCGGGTTCGAAGCCTGGCAGCATCAGCAGTTCGAAGACCCGTTTGAGCAAGTGCTGAGCCCACGAAACTATCTGCCGGGCCTCGCCCCTATTGGAGCGTCCGCCGTCGTATATGAGGTCTTTTGCGTCTTTCGCATCCCGAATCTGGTGAATGACCTGCTCCGGTATCTTCCCCGGCTCAACGAAGAGGCGCTTCAATCCGACTGTAAGCCCGTAAAGGTTCGTTTCCCTGTAGCCCTTCGCAAGCAAGGCCGCCTTGGCCGCCCGATACAGCGCGAAATAGCCCTGTGTGACGGCAGCGCCCCAGTTCCCGTCTCCGTAGGCCGATCGCGCCCTGGCCAGCTCCTCACGGGCTGTGTCCAGCTCCGCGGCGATCTTCTCCGGATCTGTCTCGACTTCCTTCAGCCGTCCCTTTGCAAGGCAGTCCTCGAATGGATCCACTGCTACACCTCACCGCAGATTGCGATCGTCCTCATGGTCTCATAGGTCGCCCAAACTCCGGATTCATGAGACTATGCCAGAAAACTATATCCACTGCAACAGCACCGTGCTCATCGTGAGGTATATCGTGAGCCCAAGGATGTCATTGGTAGTCGTAACGAAAGGCCCCGTTGCAAGCGCTGGATCGACACCCAGTCGCTTAAGAAGCAGTGGCACCGCAGAACCCACGGCAGCCGCAAAGGTCATCGACGCCGTCAGCGAAAGTCCCACCACGGCGGCCAGGCGCACCTCACCAAGCCAAAGCGAGACTATCGCCCAAAGCACACCTGCGAGGACAAGCGCATTCAGAGCCCCCACTGCTATCTCTTTCGCCAAGCGTCCATGGGCATGCGGCATGTCTACCTCGCCGGTCGCAAGTGCGCGTACTATCGTCGAGGAAGATTGTATGCCCACGTTTCCGCCCATTGCCGTTATGACCGGAATGAAGAAAGAGATCTGAAGGGCTTGCTTGAAGCTATTGGTGAAGTGGCTCATCACCCATGCCGAGAGTGTCCCTCCGAGGAGCCCCAGTACCAGCCAAGGCAGTCTGTTGCGCGAGACAGCCACGACTGAATCTGATGGGCTTTCCTCCTTGAGGCCTCCCGAGAGCTTTGCAAAGTCCTCCGATGCCTCCTCCTCGTAGACCTCAAGCAGGTCGTCCAGGGTGATCTGGCCGAGTAGCCTGCCTGAGGCGTCCACCACCGGAACCACTGCAAGGTCGTACTTGCGCGCCAGCTCGGCGACCTCTTCCTGGTCCAAGTCCGCGGGGACCGAGATGATGTCGTGGTCGGCGATCTCAGCCACCTTCCGGTCCGGGGGATTGAGAAGCAGATCACGGAGTGAGAGCTTCCCCACAAGCCTGCCATCATCGCCTACGACGAAGACATGAGGAATATCGCCCTGCTCTTCTCCAGCCTTTCTCACCCGCTCAATGGCTTGGCCAACGGTCTCAGATTCGGGTACCGCCACGAACTCGGCATCCATCCGGCCGCCGGCTGTATCTTCGGGATAGGAAAGTAGCCTTCTGAGTCTGCGGGCGTCGTCGGCGCCGACTTCGCCGAGTACCTGTCCCGCCACCTCGTCAGAGAGGTCCTGGACCAGGTCCGCCGCATCATCGGAGCGAAGCTCCTCGACCATGTCGGCGATCTCGGCAGGACGCAGTGCCTCCAGGATCGCCTCCCGAGCCCCCTCGTCCATCTCTGCCAGGGCCTGCGGTCTATCTGCCTCGCTGATGAGCCCAAAGACGTACCTGCGGTCCTCCTCATCGAGGTGCTCGAGGGCATCGGCCAGGTCGGCGGGCCTGAGGTCAGCCAACAGACTTCGAATGAGCTGCTCGTTGCGGGTAGCAAGCAGTGCCCGCAGGTCGTCCCGGAACTCCTCGTTGTACTGGCGCTTTTCCCTCGAGGTGGAAACCTCTGCTGATTCTGCGCTCACGCTTCTTCCTCCCGAAGGTCCCGGGGCGACCCCAGCTGGCGGGGATGCCTAGCCAGGTCTGCCGCCCTTCAAGATGGCCTTGATCTGCTCTACTCGCTCTTCAACATCGGGATCCTCGGTGTAGTGCTTGTTCAGCATGTAGGTCTTGCCGCCCCACTCCACGATATTCCCCTCGAGGTCAAGAATGAGTCTCGTAACACTCATGTCCTGTCCCCTGATGCCAGAGCGGTTGACGAGGATGTCATTTGGCCCCAGAGGCCTGCCCAAATTCTTCATTGCCCCTCTCATATCACCGTTCCAGATGGGGAAAGCACTAGACATCGACATTATTCCACCAACCACCACCTGGATCCCCTTACCCCTGACGCGCCTGGCGAAAGCAAGCGCTTCATTGTCACCCATTGCGACAAGTGCGACCACGAGCTCAGCACCTGATGCACGAATCTGTGGCACCAGCTCGAGCGCCGTAGCCACAGGATCTTTGAAGTCGATTCGGTAGCCATCAGGCAGGTGGATCTGCTCGTATTCATCTTCACCCAGGAGGCCCATTAGTCCTACCCGGACGCCGGACTTCTCGAGCAGGAGCCACGGGTCCCAATCCACAGCCCCCTCCGGCGTCATCAGGGTGGTATTCGAAGACAGTATCGCGATCCCCGATCCCTCCATTAGATCGAGGAACTCGGGAGCACGGGAGAACTCCACCGGTCCTGGCACCACGACATCCATTCCGTCGCGCCTCATCATCTCGATCAGGAACGGATTGACAACGGGTGCCTTCCGCGCGTCGGTTTCCATGAAGTTGCCCAGGTCCACCACAATGGGGTCCATGCCTTCCCGCCTGAGCCTGTCCAACACTCTGGCCCGCCGGGCCAGCCCGCCTCTGCGCTTCGAGCTTCACCCATTCGGCTCGAGGTGGCCCTCCAGTGAGCCCCTGGCCACGATGGCCACCTCGGCATTGGTTACTCTTCGGGAAGCGCCCGCTGCAGGGATGCGCACCAGCGACAGCCCGAGCAGGGCAGCAAGCACCCACAGAACCAGTCGCCTGCCTGCAAACATCTCATCGACCCCTCGACTAGACGGATGGTCGGCCCATCAATACGACCGCCCGTGCCGCTCGTACTTGATGTCTGGCAGCTCCTTTATGTTGATGCGGAAGTAGTACGAGTATCGACTTCCGCTTTGCCTGCGCTCGAGTACAGCCTCCCAGCAATGAAGGTCCCTTCTAATGACGATCGACTGCGAGGTGACCTCCTTTCGCTGCAGGTCGTAGTAGACTGCTCCCCGAAGGTCCCAAGCTCGGGTGGGTCGGATGCTGAATGAGAGGTTGGCCGTACTGCGCTTCGAATCCCACGTCCTCCCCATGGAGAAAGAGTGTGAAAGGCTAAGGCTCCACGTCGTACCCGAAGCACCGCCACCCCCTGACTCTTCGCCCCCGACACTGCCGCTCAGAGGCTCTTCTACCTCGCCCGAAGTCACATCGCCGAAGCCTCCGTAGGGCCCCGCCGCACTCCTACTCGGACCTCCGCCACGGAGGTTCAGATGCGTGTGCACGCTTGTGCTCTTGCGGGCCCACGTCTTCCTGTCGTGGACAACGGTTACGTCGCAGCCCAGGAAGCCCCCCGGACTGAAGCGGATCGAGTTCGAGAGATCCGACCACGGCACGGCATCCGGATCCCTTTTCTTGGCCAGGAAATCATACGAGGTCGACGTGGACCAGACGAGCAAGTTCTCTATCTTCCTTGAATCCTCCCCCGAGCGGATCTTCAGATGAAAGCGCTGGTTCATTCTCAGCGAGACACTACGGGCTTCCCTACCGGAAAGCGAGATCCCACCTACACTCGGGAAGTCGCCCACGTGCTCGTTCTTCGGCCGATACACGTAGGAAGCGCTTGTTTCGATGACATGTCTGAGTCCTTCCCACGGCCCCAGGCGAGGAAAGAACGTGCCATAGAGCGTGGTGCCGACCGAAAGGGCCGCACTCCAGACGGCCCCGGTCAGGTTGTGGCGGCCCTGATCGCCGTTCTTTGCCCAGGCAGCCACGCCCTTCAGCGAAGGAGAGAAATTGAGGAAGCCGAGCAGCTTCCGCCGGTCGGTAAGGCTCGCATCCACGGCTGCTGCCGAGTTGAGAGACCTAGAACCATCCCAACGCTTTGTATACGGATTGCGGAACCGCAGCCCCGCGCGGAAATAGGTCGAGGCCAGAAGCGGAAGTCTGCCCCCACGGCCCCTCTCATTGGGTCTCCGGCCCAGGGGGATCGAGTTGAAGGTGAGCGACACCGAGGGCGCCGACTGGCTGATCCGCGTGCTAGAACCCTCACCGGTCAGGTACTCGGTCCGATCGGCCGTCACGGAGAAAGAAGCACCACTCCAACTCTTGTTCAGACTCATCTGAGATCGAAGCACCTGACTGACACGCTCATCGACGCCTGCGTTGAAGTCCCTGTCGGATATGTAGTCTTTGTCGCTCTGGAAACGGGCCGAGATCTTAAGACTCGCCCGCTCCCCGAGGCGCTGGTTGTGGTCACCAGAAATATACCAGCGCAGCCTTCGCGTACCCGTCTGCTGCTTCATGAGCGACGTTTCCAGCCTTCCGTCGAGCAGATAGCGCACCTTGTACCTGAACTTGCCGCTCACCGAGAAGCGAGGGTCGCG
>CAYMBA010000043.1:0-16360 GCA_964388535.1 uncultured bacterium
TGTCTTTGGGGTTGCGTTCCTTCTACTCGGGGCTGTGCTTTCTGCATCCCTGCTCTATGCGCTGTTTCGAGCAAGGTCCGCCAACGACGCTCTTGAGACTGAGAACCATCTGCTTCGAAGTGAGCTGGTGGCTCTCGGGGCTAGAATCGACAGTCTAGACTCCACTGTGCGCGATCACATCAGACTGGCTAACGAAGCCAGGCTGCTTTCGGGGCTTCCTCCGTACGAGGAAGAGGTGGCTCTGCTGGGGGTGGGTGGAAGTCCGGCGCCAGGGGACTTCGCTCCCAAGCCGGGAGTCCCTGCGGCTCTTGGGAGGACTGTTGCCACTTTCTCGCAGCGGCTCGATCAGATCGAACTGCGTTTGCGCTTCCAGGAGGAAAGCCTGGAGGAGGCCAGAAAGATCATCGAGGCAAGCCGCGAGGAGCTCGACCACATCCCTACGATCAACCCGGTTCTCGGCCCGCACTACATAAGCAGTGGCTTCGGACGCAGGAGGGATCCTTTCACGGGACAACCGGCGTTTCACAAGGGAATGGATTTCTGTGCGCCCCTAGGGACGCCTTTCCGGGCCACCGCGGATGGAATCGTGACGTTTGCGGGTAAGAACGGACGCTTTGGAAACACCATCAAGATCGACCATGGCAACGGCTACGAAACCGTATATGCGCACGCAAAGCGGCTCCTGGTAAAGAAGGGCCAAAGGGTGCGCCGCGGTGACATGATCGGCGAAGTTGGCAACTCGGGACGCTCCACCGGCTCGCACCTTCACTATGAAGTGCATCGCAATGGCAAGGCCGTGAATCCAAAGCGGTACCTCCTCGAAGAGCCCTATCTTGCCGACTGAGCGGGGCGGGTTTCGATGGCTTCTTCTGCGTCTACCAAGGGTGCGTACCTGGTCAGTGCCTGCCTGCTAGGAGTCTCATGTCGCTACGACGCCCGCCAGCTGAAGGAAGTACCGGAATGCCCGCTCTTGCGCGATGCCGGCTGTATCATTCCCGTTTGCCCGGAGCAACTCGGCGGGTTGCCCACACCGCGGGCAGCTGCTGAGATCGTTGGTGGTGACGGCGCGGGCGTTCTGGATGGGCACTGCAGGGTGGTGAACGTCGAGGGAGTGGACGTGACGGAAGAGTTTCTGCGCGGAGCACAGGAGGCCCTTCTGCTTGCCAGAACCTTCCAGGCGCACACGGCTGTTCTTAAGACCAGAAGCCCCAGCTGCGGCTTCGGGTGGATCTATCATGGTGAAGACCTGGTTGCCGGCAACGGCGTTACAGCCGAGTTGCTTCGGCGCAATGGGATCCGCATCGTTCCGTGGCCGGAGTAGGTTCGTTTCAGTTCTTCTTGGCTGCGTGCTGCTGGCATCCTTCGCCCCGGCGCCCTCGTCCGCTGGCCAAGGGTCTCAGGGCCTGCGGATCCTCAGGATTCGCGCCGGCTCGTGGGGAGACCGTTTCAGAGTCGTCATAGACCTCACCGGGCGGCCACGCTACCGGTACCGTGTCCTGGAGAACCCCCATCGGATCGCGATCGCTCTGGAGCATGTGCGTGCCGAGGGTGTCGATCCTCCGCCGGTGGAGGATTGGATGGTCCGGCGGATCCGGATCAACAGGTTGCGGGCCGACAGAAGCCAGGTAGTGTTGGACCTAGCTACCGCTCCATCCTTCAAGGTCTTCTTTCTCCCCCGAGAAGGCTCGAGGCCCGACCGAGTGGTTTGTGACGTCTTCCGAGAGGCGGACCATGCCGGCGAGGGTGGCGAGCATAGGTGGGTGGTGGTCGTCGATCCGGGACATGGAGGCAGGGATCCTGGAGCGGTGAATCGGCGTCTCGGACTGAAAGAGAAGGACATCGTCCTCGATGTGGCATGGAGGTTGAAGCGGTATCTGGACACCGTCGAAGGGATCACCTGCCGCCTGACGAGGGAGTCGGACCTCCAGGTCGGTCTGATCGAGCGCATCAGGCGCGCCGAGGCGATGGGTGCCGATGTGTTCGTCAGCATCCATGTGAACAATTGCAAAGTGCGCTCGGCGAAAGGCGCGGAGGTATTCTTTCTCTCGCTGAAGGGCGCAACAAGCGCCGCCGACCGCGAGCTCGAGAAGCTGGAGAATGCCGCTCCTTCGGCCAACGGGATGCTCCTTCCAGATGCCACCGAGCTGCCCTTTGCCGTCGACTTGCTTCAAGCAGACACCATCAGGCGGAGTAGTCTGCTGGCGGAGACGATCCTTTCGTATCTTGGTGACAGTGGCTTGGCTGCAACGCGCGGCGTGAAGCAGGCGAACTTCGTCGTGCTTCGGTCCTGCCGGGTGCCCTCCGTACTGATCGAGCTTGGGTTCTTCTCCAACCCCACGGACGCCAAGAGACTGATGACCCCCGCGCACCGCCAGGCGCTGGCCGAGACGATCGGGCGTGGGCTGGTGGAGTTCAAGCGGCGGTACGCTCGTAGAGGATCTTGAGAGGCCTGGATAGCCCGCCTTGTTTCCCCCAAGGGATCTACCTCCCTGTTCGCGTGGCAGTGGTGCCGTCAAGAGAAGAACCCGCCGCGCCGATAAGTCTCCTGGGCAGGCCGGAGTAGGTCTACGGCTCTTTCGGAGGGAATGATGGACCATTCGCCCGAGTTCAGTGAGGAGGAAATGCAGGTGCTCCTGCCGCTCTTTCTCCAGTCCGGCAAGGAGTATGTCTCTAAGGCCAGGGAGATCGTTGAAAGACTGCGCTCTGGGGACGCCGGCCCAGAGGATCTGGAGCTGCTTCACCGGACGTTCCACAGCGCCAAGGGAGCTGCCCTCCAAATCGGCTTCGTACACATCGGCTCACTGGCTAAGGCGATGGAGACAGTGGCGGCCGCGATGAGGTCTTCTTGGTCGAGTGCCGATGAGGAGGTGCTCTCACATCTCATCGAAGGCCTTGGGGTGCTTGAGGCCTATCTCCAGGATCTGGAGGCAGGACGCGGGAGTGGAACGCCGCCGGCGGACCTGCTCGGAAGCCTGGATGAGGACGCTGCAAGGCTTGCCGACGGGCATGCGGGGGGCCAAGCGCGCACCTCCTAGGTACTGGTGCGCGTGGGGGCTTCGCCGGACGCGTGGCATACGCCTCTGCTGGCGTGGACGGGGGGAAGAGCCGGGATGCTCCGTGGCGAGCTTGAGAGAATAGATTCCATTCCAACACTCCCGGAGATCGTGACCCGCATCCTTGGGATGATCGACGATCCAACGGTTTCTGCCTATCAGCTCGCTGCTGTCATCTCGAGGGACCAGAGCCTGGTGGCTTCCGTTCTCCGACTGGTCAACTCTGCCTACTACGGTTTGAGAAGCCGTGTTACCTCGGTCGGCCGCGCGGTCGTGCTCCTGGGGCTGGGCACAATCCGGAACATGGTTCTGGCGGCCACGCTGATGAACGCCTTTGGAGAAGGCCGAAACAGCGGCGGGCTCAATCGGAAGTCTCTGTGGCGGCACTCGATTGCCACGGCGACGGCCGCACGCCTGCTGGCTGAGCGCACTGGTCTGCTCCCCCCAGAGGATGCCTTTCTAGCGGGTCTGGTTCACGACATCGGCAGGCTCGTCATGGACCAGTATTTCCCAGCCGAGCTTGCGGAGATCCTGCGGCGCCTTGCCGAAAACGAAGGGGTGGGGGCGCGTGAGGTGGAAGAGGAGATACTCGGCGCCGACCACGCCGAACTGGGGCGTCTTGTGGCGGAGAAGTGGAGCCTGCCTCCTGTCGCGATCAGGGGCATCGGTTACCACCACGGACCGGAATCGGAGGGCTGGGACACCCCAGGTGCGCTCGTACATGCGAGTGATCTTCTCGCGCACGCGGCAGGCTTGGGCGCGGGGATCCCCGGGCGCTTGCCGGGCCCGAGTCGCGATGCCCTAGAGGTGTTGGGCCTTCGAGAAGACGACCTTGAGAGGATGGTGCCGGAGGTGGCGCGGCTCTACCGGGATTCCAACGTGCTCCTCGACATCCTCGGTTAGAGCATCGGGCCCTGAGGCCAGCTTTCTGGGTTTGGTCTCGCATCGCGTGCCCCTGCCAGGCAACGAGCGGAGGACGAGATGGACATTGCCACCATAGTGGGGATCATCCTTGGGGTCGCCCTGGTGGGGTCGGCCATCTTCACCGGTCCGGCTCCGATGGCGTTCATCAACATTCCCTCCGTGCTCATCGTCGGGGGCGGTACCCTGGCAACGACCCTCATACGCTCGCCCCTGAAGGTTGTCCTCGGGACTATGAACGTCGTCCGCAACGCGTTCTTCGATCGCGTGCCGCCACCGACGGAGTTGATCGCCAAGATCGTGGAACTTGCCGAGAAATCGCGCCGCGAGAGCCTGTTGTCCCTCGAGAATGTGCCAATCGAGGATGACTTCTTGAAGAAGGGGATCCAGCTCTGCGTCGATGGAACAGAGCCTGATGTCGTCAAATCGATTCTCAAGGCAGAGAGTGATGCGATAGTCGAGCGCCACAGCAGGGGCCAGGACATCCTGAAGGGGATGGGGAGCTATGCGCCAGCGTTCGGAATGATCGGGACACTGATCGGGCTTGTGAACATGCTGGTCAAGATGGATGACCCCAGTGCCATCGGACCCCAGATGGCTGTCGCACTCCTGACGACACTCTACGGCGCGCTCATCGCCAATTTGGTTGCACTCCCGATTGCAGACAAGCTGTCGGATCGCTCTGCACGGGAGATCCTCAACAAGACGATCGTCATAGACGGCATCATGGGCATCCTAGCGGCAAACCATCCAAGGGTCGTGGAGGCGAGGCTGCTTTCCTACATCGAACCGAAGGCCAGGAGCCTCGTGACGGAGAAGACCCAGAAGAAGAAGAAGGCTGCCTAGCGCACTGGGAGGCGTAGGAAGATGGCGGAAGCCGAGGTCGCACCGGAGGAGGCCCCGCAGGCTACCGACAATGATGAAGGTAGCGGTCAGTGGGAGGCCTGCGAGGAAGGCGCCCCACTCTGGGTCGTCACCTTCGGCGATATGATGTCACTGCTACTCTGCTTCTTCGTTCTCATCGTCTCTTTCTCTACGATGGACGTCATCAAGTATCGTGCCCTCGTCGGTTCGCTTAGAAGTGCCTTCGGTTCGCAGGCCTCAGTGATGATCCAGATCCTCAGCGGACGCAGCGCCCCGGTCGGTCTAGGGGATGCCCATCCTGGTAACCGCTCGATGACCGAGGAAGAACTAGAGTACGAACTCCGGGCTGCGGTCGAGGAGGAGGGACTTACCGGGGAGGCAACTCTCCACTACACCGACAGGGGACTCGTCCTGCGGGTACGCGGGCACGTTCTTTTCGACCCTGGCTCTGCGGAGATAAGGGCTGAGGCCATACCGCTACTCAAGAAAGTCGCTGCTGTCTGCCGCATATTCCCTCGAAAGGTGTATGTCGAAGGCCATACGGATAACACCCCCACACGAACGGATCGCTTTCCATCCAACTGGGAGCTCTCTGCGGCAAGGGCAAGTGCAGTGGTTCGCTACATGCTGGAAGTCGAACACATAACGCCTGAGCGCTTTGTGGCAAGCGGGTATGCCGAAACGATGCCCATTGCCACAAACAGAACCGCAGAGGGCAGAGCCGCCAACAGGCGCGTGGAGTTCGTCTTCTCCCGAGGCCCCAAGGAGCCCTACGAAGACTAGCCCCTCACTGGCATCGCTTTTGCTGAATCTTGCATGCGCACGTTCGTGCGACGTCATGTTGTGTGCAGTTGTCACTCCCTAGCGGGTGCGCGCACTCGTCCGCCTTCTGTGGCATTCTCGTCGTCCAGTAGTGCATGGGGAAGGAGTAGGTCAGCCCGATGAGCCGGTGTCGTCAGGTGCTCAAAGCCGCATTCATCCTTTCGATAGCCTTTGCGTCGCCGGGGCGTCCTGAGGTCGTCCTCAACGAGGTGCTGTACGACCCTGAGGGACCAGACGCAGGGTATGAGTTCGTCGAGATCTACAACACCGGTAGCGAGCGCGTCAGCCTGGAAGGCTGGGCGCTCGAGGCCGGCAACGGTTCGCGCCCGGGGCAATGGCAGCGCCGGTGGCTTGGGGGTGCGGTTGATGCGATCGATCCTGGTGGGTTCTTCGTTGTTGGCGGTGACAGCTTGAGCGGCACTGATGCCACGGCCCGTCTGAGGCTCCAGAACGGTCCCGACGCAGTGCGCCTGCTATCGCCACTGGGCGTTGCCGATCTCCTCGGCTGGGGTGAGCTCATCTACGGCGAGTACTATGAAGGCACCCCGGCCACTGACGTTTCCGCCGGCACTTCATTAGCGCGCAGGGTCGACGGGCTGGATACGGATTCCAATGCTGCCGATTTTGTATGCTCGCCTTCGCCCTCCCCAGGGATGCCCAATACCGTTGGCCCGCGGCTGCGGGTGGAAACCCTCGAAGCAGATCCACCCTTGGTCGATCCTGGGCACACGTTTCTTCTGGTGCTCGAGGCGGTCAACGACGGACAGGAACCGCTGGGTGCTTCCGAGTGCCGCCTGCTCCTGAGGGCATCTGGTCTCACCGCCGGTCCTGCGGAGCCTCCGCCTGCTTTCCTTGCTCCGGGTGAAAGGGGACGTTGGTCCTGGAGGGTAGTTGCCAGTGTGGTTGGCGTTGCTTGGATGGAGGTCTTTCTTGACAGTGGCGAGGAAGCGCTGGCGAGGCTTCCCGTGCGGAGCGGGAGGGGGCCAGTAGTCGTGAGTGAGATCTGCTACGAACCTGCTTCAGAGGAGGGCGAGTGGGTAGAGGTCCTCAATGTGTCGGAAGAGCCGCTGGATCTTAGGCTCTGGACTTTGGAGGATGCGAGCGGACGCCGGTGCAGGCTCGCGCCCGAAGGCTTCCTCCTGCAGCCGGGGGCGGTAGCCGTCGTGGCAGAGAAGGCCCAGGCCCTGTGTGCTTTCTTTGCGGGCACTGAGCAGTTCGTAGTCGTACCGCGCGAAGGACCTTGGCCACGTCTGAACAATTCGGTGAATGAGGACCTGGGTTGTTCTGACATCGTCCTGTTGCGTGATTCCAACGGAGTGCCGAGCGATTTGGTTTGCTACGTAGCGGGGGACCTCGACGGGTCGGGCGTCACCCTCGAGCGGGCCATCGAGGAAGGGCGGCTTCTGGATCCAGACCTTCTGCTTCCCTCCCCTGATCCTGCCGGCGCCAGCCCAGGAAGGATTTCCCAGGTTCCGCCGTCTTCCCACAGTCGACTCGCCATCTCGCCCTTTCCCTTCAGGCCTGGCGGAGCGGACCGGCTGTGTTGCCTTAGGCTCTCGGGACTCGAGCGGTCGAGGGCCACGGTTGAGGTGTACTCGCTGAACGGCTTGCGGGTGAGGACACTAGCGGCGGCTGCGGAAGTTGGACCCGAGATGCTTGCCGTCTGGGACGGCCGTCGCGAAGACGGCACTCTGGTTGCGCCGGGGGTCTATGTCTTCACCGTCGATCTCGAACCCCTGGGGTCCGGCACGCCTCTGAAGCTCAGGCGAGCCCTGGCCGTCGTGAGGTAGGCAGTGTTCTGCTGCGCCGGGCGTGTGAGAACCTGCTTCGCCGAGGGGCACCCCCAGGCTGCCGAAAGCGCCTTGAAGGGACAGGAAGGAGCAGGGAGCCCTAGCATGGCATCGGTGAAGCTCCAGCATGGTCAGCGTCGAGGCATCTCGTCTCCGGACACGACCCCGTGGCGGAATCTGATGGTTGCCGTGCTGGCTGTGGCTCTGGTCGTCATCTTCGCTCACCCGGCCGGGTGTGCCTTCGATTGGGTGGCGTTCGGTCCTTCCGCGCAGCCTCTTGCCAACGCCCTTCTGGAGCCGCATCCCGGCGAGCCGGCGGCAGGTGTTGAGTTCCGCTCGCTCCGTCCGTACAGCCTTAGGGGCCTGCAGCTTGAGGGGGCCAGGGTTTGGCTTCTGGGCGGGAGGCTGAAGATGGCCGTTTCCTTCCTTGCCCTAGACCCCTACAGGGAGGTCCTCGTGAGGCTGCGCTGCAGCCTCCTGCGGCAAAGTGGCCTGGCTTTGGACGTTGGGGCCGATGCCTTCCAGGCCGGCACTGAGGGCAGCTTGAGGGCAGCCCTAGCGGGAAACATCAGGGTTGCTGCAACTCCGAGCATGCTCGGGGGCTTGCGCTTGGAGGCATGGCTCACGGGGCTCGGGCCGCGGCAGGTGGGCTCACCAGAGCCGATTTGCGCAACAGCCCTCGGCATGCCTTTGGGATCTTCCGCCCGGCTGGACCTTCTCTACCAGGTGGTTCGCGGCTTCAGCCCGGAGCCCTTGGTTCGTTGCAGCATCTTCGCCGGGACCCTTGGCTTGTGGTTCGGCTGCAGGCCCAGGACCGGAGAGGTGGGCTTCTCGCTCGGGGCGTCCATGGCGCCCCTCTCACTTAGGGCCTTGCAGATGTGGCACCCCATGCTGGGGGTGACGCACGGTTTCAGCGTTTCCCTGGGGGGCGTGCGTGATGGGCGCTAGGGCGTATTCACTCATTCTGTCATGCTGCCTCTCCGTGGGCGCTCCTGCTATCGGAAGCGCGACAGAAGCCAGCTATGCCGAACTGTGGGGCAGGGCTTCCGAGGGGCATGGATCGGTCCGCTCGCTCGATTTGCGGCTGCGGGCCCGAGTTCCTCTGGGGGTCAGCTCGTGGCTGGCTGGAGGTGGGGCCGTTCGCAGGGACGCAGTGCCAGCGTGGCTCGAGCTCGATCTGGGTGGCCGGCTACGCGTGGTGGGTGGTGGCTTTCGGGCCAGGTGGGCTGGCGGGTGTCTTCTTTCGCCACCCCAACAGTATGGCTTGCCAGACGGCGTCCCGCGGGGGCCGTTTCTGCTGAGCGGTACGGCTTCGTCAGCGGCGATCCGGGACGGCTTGGCGTGCGAGGCCGCTCTGGGCGGCCTGAACCTTCTGGCCTGGTCTGAGCCGGGGGTTTCTGGGGGCGTTGATTCTGAGGGTTCCGCTGGGGTGTGCATCGGCTCTCAGAGGTTCGGTCTTGGGCTGTGCGTGGACAAGCGGAGCCGGCGTGCCGCTTCCTCGGCCTTTCTCTCGTTAGGGGCCAATCACCGGCAGGGCCCGTTGGCACTGGTGGAGGTAGCGGGGGGTAACTTCGGAGGCGGTGCTTCCGTGCTTCGCACCGGAGGGTGGTTCTTGCTTGGGGGAGCGCGTTGGACCGGCTCGGCGGAAGGGCGGTTCTTCGCTGAGGCGGTCCTGAACAGCAGCTCGGTCCCCGGTACCGGCTGGTGGTGGCTGCGCTGGAGGCTTCCCCGGATGGGCTCGGCCCGGGCGATGCTGCGGCTTAGCGCTCGGAGCACCCGGGGGAGACCAGCTGCGGGGATGGGACTCCATATTGAAGCCGAGCCTCTCTCTCGCACCAGTATCCGCGCGAAGATGTACTGGCTCACTTCCGAACGGCCGCGTAGGCGCGGGCATGTTGGATACCTCGAGAAGCAGATCGCCGAGAGGTTCGATGTGCGGCTGACCGCCTGGGTAGGTGCCTCATGGAGATTGCGCCTCAGGGTTGCAGGTGGCCATGGCTGGTCGGCCCCTGGTGAGTCAGCCAAGGAGCCCGATCGGAGTCCGGGAGTGGAGGCCGGCGAACCGGCAGAGACCGACACCTTTCCTGCCGCGGATCTTCAGTTGGAGCAACCGGGTGCCTCTGGGATGAGTCTGTCATTGCACCATAGGCGCGGTCGCTTGGCGCTGTGGATTGGGATGGCTGCCACGGGGAGAGGCGGCTCCGGTCGGTTCACTTGTTTCCTTGCGCATCCACCTGGCAGGGGGATCCCATTCTTTCTTTCTGGTGGCGACTGGCTTTTCCACGCTGCGGCGAGGTTGGATATCGGCGGCTTCCGGGTAGCGGTATCGGGTGCGCTGGGGATTGGTGCTGACCGGTTGCCTCCCAAGGCCTTCGGGACCTTCCTGTTGCGCTGGCGCGGAGGCCCCCGCGAGTAGACCGGCTCGGCAAAGAGTGGGGATGCTTTGGGCTCGGTCATGTATAGTCAGAAGCTGGGCGGCTGCCATGCCGAGATTCTCTAGCGGAGCGCTTTGATTGACGACGTACCAATGGAAGTGACTCCGATAACCGAGTGAGGCACTTGGACCAAGGCCACCAGAGACCTTGGGCTCGGAGCGGCTCTTTGGAGGAAGCAATGGAGCTTCTCAAGCGCGGATCGCCTCTTCCCTTGGGGCCTTCCTGGGGACCTACGGGCCTCAACCTGGCCCTCTTCTCCGAGCACGCCACCTCGGTCACGCTTGTGGCCTTCGATCCGAAGACTCTCCAGCCCCGCATGGAGCTGGCCCTCGATCCTCGGGTACACCGCACGGGTAACGTCTGGCACGCGCTCCTTAAGGGAGCGCGCGGGGACTTCGTCTATGGTTTCAAGCTGGACGGGCCACCGGAGCCCCGCTCGGGACGCCGCAGCTACGATCCTGAGAGAGTGGTTCTGGATCCCCGGGCACCCGTGGTCCTCAGCGCCTCGGGCAACGGCGGCCGCCCACGCCGTCTTTGCATGGCCCCCCGCGACGACTTCGACTGGAAGGGAGACGTGCCCATAAACCGCCGGCTGGACGAAACCGTGATATACGAGGTGCACCTGAAGGGCTTCACCAAGCATCCCTCATCCGGTGTCTCGAAGCCGGGAACCTATGCCGGGTTCATTGAGAAGATTCCATACCTCGTGGATCTCGGGATCACGGCTGTCGAGCTGATGCCGATTGCGGAATTCGACGACGGGCCGCTAGACCGCCGAGACCCCAGCACGGGCAGGGTGCTGACCAACTACTGGGGCTACGATCCGATTTCATTCTTCGCACCCAAGGCTTCCTATGCCGCGCACAGGGAAGGTGCGCGGCATCTTGCCGAGCTGCGGGAGATGATCAGGCAGCTGCACCTGGCAGGCATTGAGGTGATCCTTGACGTCGTCTTCAACCATACGGGTGAGGGAAATGAGCAGGGGCCGGTCATAAGCTTCAAAGGCATCGACGAGCAGGTCTACTACATCCTCGATCCGCATAACGGTGCGTATCACAACTACTCGGGCTGTGGTAACACGGTCAACTGCAACCACCCGGTAGTGCGGGACATGATCTTGGATGCACTCAGATACTGGGTCACGGAGATGCATGTCGACGGCTTCCGCTTCGACCTCGCGTCCATCCTCGGACGAGGGCGTTCGGGAGAAGTCCTTCCCGATCCCCCCTTGATCGAGAGGATCGCGGCTGACCCAGTGCTGGCTGATACGAAGCTGATCGCGGAGGCGTGGGATGCGGCAGGGCTGTACCAGGTGGGCTCCTTTCCGGCCTGGGGCAGGTGGGCAGAATGGAATGGAAGGTTTCGCGACGACATAAGGCGTTTCGTGCGCGGCGATGAGGGCTTGCTTGGTGCTGCCGCGACTAGGCTCTACGGGAGCTCTGACCTCTACCAACACAGTGGCCGTGCGCCGTTCCACAGCATCAACTTCGTCACCAGCCACGACGGCTTCACGCTTTGGGACCTAGTGTCTTACAACACGAAACACAATGAGGCCAACGGCGAGGACAACAGGGACGGGGCGAACGAGAACTACAGTTGGAACTGCGGTACCGAGGGCGAAACCAGGGACCCAGCGGTATTGAAGCTGCGACAGAAGCAGGTGCGAAACTTCATGCTGATCCTACTTGCTTCCCGCGGCGTTCCGATGATTCTCGGTGGCGACGAGTTCCTGCGCACTCAGAGGGGCAACAACAACGCCTATTGCCAGGACAATGAGATCAGCTGGTTCGACTGGGACCTTGCGCGGGCCAACGAGTGGATGGTGCGCTTTACGAAGCTCCTTGTGGCCTTCCGGAAGCGTCATCAAGTGCTCCGGAGCACTGCCTACAGGTGTGAAAGCAAGCGCTGCGGTGTCGAGTGGTATGGGCCAGATCTCCGCCCGCCCGCATGGGACTCCGAAAGGCTTCTCTGCATGCACCTATGGGACGAGCGCGAGGACGTCCTGTTGATCCTCAATCCGCAGCCCCGGGATGTATTGGTCAAGCTTCCCATGCCCAATCGGGGCTGCGGCTGGTTACTGGTGTGCGACACAGCGGCCCAGCCGCCGGCCGACATCTATGAAGAGGGACGAGAGCCTCCGCTCGAGTCCCTAGGGCGTTGGGTGAACAGCGAGGAAAGGCTGGCCTGCGATTCTCACTCCTGCATGCTCCTGCGCTCCAGGTAGGGGTGCGGCGGATGATGGTGAATGCCCCAGAGGCGTAGGGGCGCACAGCCGCTATTCCTGGGTTTCCTGCTCCTCCATTGGGGAGGAGAGGAACTCCTTGAAATGGGGATCGAGGGTGGCCGCTGCGGTGACCAGGAGCGCCAATGCTCCGGAGACGGAGAATATGGCAACTGTGTTCTTGCCTGTGGCGTCCAGGATAAGCCCTGTGAGCCCCATCCCCAATGGCGTAAGACCCGCTGTCATGAGCCCGACGAAGCTGGTCACGCGCCCCCTGAACTCTGACGGGGTCCTCACCTGGATTAGGCTCGATATGTAGACACTGGCAATTGCCGCGAAAAGCCCTACCAGACCCAGTGCGGCCACCAGTGCGTACTTACTCGGGACAAGGCCCAGCCCCAGTATGGAAAGCCCCACACCCCCGATCGCTGCGACTATTAGCCACATTCTTGTGCTCCTGCCGGGGTTCAAGACCCCGACCAGGGCCAGTCCGACCAGTGAACCCAGGCCGAGTGCTGCTAGAGCGTAGCCGAACCAGTCCGGCGCTGCGCCGAGGTGATCCTCGACATGGAAGGGGAGAGCCACGATGAAGGGCGAGAGGACGAAGTCGATGATGCCAAGCACTATCAAGGTGTTTCTCAGCCCGATATCGCGCCAGGCGTAAGCGAAGCCAGCACCGACGTCGCCCAGGAAGTGGCGCATCAGTTCGCCAGCACTCCCGGAGCGTTCCTTCTTGTTGTCCGGCAGGCGGATGAACATCTCGCTCACTGCGGAGAAGACGAAGGTAAGGCCGTCTATCAGCAGCATCAGGGGCGCGCCGAGTAGCCTGAAGAGCACGCCCCCGGAGGCCTGTCCCACGAAAGAGCAGACCTGACCCGTAGACTGCAACACGCTGTTGGCTGCCGGCACCCTTTGCTTTGGGACCAAGTCGGGCACGGCGGCCATTATCGCGGGCCCAAAGAAGGCCCCGATCGTGCTTTCGATCACTGCGGCAGCCATCACCCAGCCCACAAGGAAGCGGGTTTGGTCCGGGGCCAGAAAGAACAAGGCTGCGATGCTGAGGGTGACCGCTCCTTTGAGCAGATCGGTCAGGACGATTATTGACTTTCTGTTGAACCAGTCGGCTATCGTGCCTGCGATCGGGGCAAGAACTACGCTGGGAATGCCTGAGATCATAGCCAGCAGGCCCATCATGCTTCCCGAGCCTGTGGCATGCTTGAGCCAAAAGATGAGCGCAATGGTGCTGAGCTCGGTTCCAATCCTGCTGACTAGCCGGCCTTGCCAAAGAAGAACGAAATTCCTGTTGAAGAGTCTCCCGGGGGCCTCGGTGCCCCCTGCGGGTTTCTGCTCGTACCCTTCCGTAGCATCTGCGCTACGTTCCATCGCCTGCCTCCTGCTCAAATCTCGGGTGACCGGTCGCCCAGCAGCCGTGCGACTGTCTCCGCGGCTTCCTCGGCATCAGCTACGCGGTAGAGTCCCTCTGGATCAGGCTTACCCTCGATGGAGAATCTCCACGAGCGCAGCAGGACCACTGGCTTCCCGCTGCGCAGTGCGAGTGCTATCTCCGAGAGGGTCCCAAGGCCGCCACCAACGGCGACCACCACTCTCGAGGTGAGTACGTTTGCCAAGTTCCTAGCATGTGAGATGCCAGTGAAAACAGGGATTCGGACGTAGGAGTTAGGTGGGCTTTCGGTGGCATCCCGACCCGGAAGGATCCCCAGGGTCATTCCTCCTGCCTCGTAGGCACCCTTGGAAGCAGCCTCCATGACTCCGCTTCCACCCCCGGTCAGCACTATGTAACCTCTCTCGGCCAGGAGGCGACCCAGGCGGTAAGCTGCCTCATACGCCTCGCCGCTCTCCTGGGATCCTCCCATGATGCCCACTATTGGGGGCTTCTGTGGCTCCATAGTCGTCTCCCTGGCTGTGTGACCTTCCCAAGAAAATAGGGAACGCTGAAGACCCTGCTTCCGTGGTTCCTTCTTCCGTCCCATGGCCCTTCGCCATAGGGCGCGGCTCTTTTCCTGCGCGTAGTTGGACCGGTGCTATGCCCGGGTCGTTTCTGCCACTGGGTTGTTAGGTTGCTTCGGCTTTTGCGGAGGGGGAGTCACCTCCCAACGGATGCAGAGAGCCTTTCCACGTGCTTCTTGGCCACCTTGTCGTTAGGCGCGATGCGGAGTGCTGCCCTCCAGTGCTCCAGGGCCTCTTCCGTGCGCCCTTGCTTCTCGAGGAGCAGTCCCAGCTGCGCGTGGGCCCCGTGGTTTTCTGGGTCAATCTCCAACACTTCCTCGAAACACCTCCTTGCCTCCTCTGTCCGGCCCATCTCCGCATAGACGATTCCCAGGTTCACCCGTGCGCCTGTGTGCTCGGGGAAGGATCGCAGCCCTTCTTGAAGCAGTTCGACTGCCTTCTCCGGTTGGCCCAATCTTGTGTAGACGAAGGCTAGGTTGAGGCGCACCTCCATCATCTCGGGCTCGCGCTCAAGGGCTGCCTCGAACATTCGTGCGGCCTTCTGTACCTCACCGCGCCTCATGTAGATGATGCCAAGGTTGTAGTAGGGCTCGGCGTAGTCGGGCAGTACGTCGCGCAGCTTGTCGAACTGCTCCTCGGCGCGGCCGAAGTCGCCCTTGTACATGTAGTAATCGCCCAGGCTCCAGATGCCTCGGGCAGAGATGGCTTCTTCGCTTTCACCCGCGCCGATGTAGCCTAGCGACCTCAGCCGCTCCTTCATCTCCTCGTCCACTGCCTGAACCGATCTGGCGGCTTCACGTCTGCTTTCTCTCCAGGATTCGTCTTCGTAGGAAGCGATCCGTTTCGGCCTCGGCACACCATCGCGGAGCAGACCCTCGATCACTTTGCCCTCCATGTCGGACGCTACTGGAAGGTCGAGCAGGGCGAGCATTGTGGGGGTGATGTCGAATACGGTGGCCGAGGTGATGATTCCTGTTATCCCTGCCGATGGATCCTGGGCCCTTATCCGCGGCCCTTTCGCTGCAAAGACCCCATCCAGCCGGTGCCAGCGGGCCGCGGTGGCATAGTCCACGGTGCGGCTCTTCTCCAGAGGCCTTGCCCGCCCGGAGAGGAATCCATGATCGGATACGATCATGACTGTGGTCTCATTGCCCGTGAGGTCCAACAACCTGCCGAGCAGCTGGTCCTGGTATCTGTAGAAGGCCTCCACGGTATGACCAAACTTCCGTCGCTCTTGCTCAGTCGTTCCAGGGTACGGTGGCGGTGCGTAGCGCATGTACATGTGGCCTGCCGTATCGACTCCCTCGAAGTAGACGGCCAGCACGTCGGGGTGAATGCGGCGGGCCAGGAACTCTGCGATCCTCGCCTGGGTCTCCATGGTTGCGTAGATGTGCCGGAAGTGAGAGATCGGATCGCTGAAATCGAGCTCGGGTGCGGCCTCGAACTCCTCCTCGGATATGTCCATGAAGCGCTTCGCCACATCGTAGGAAACCTCGGCGGGGTCCATCCGGAGACCAAGAATCTCATCCTGCAGGTCGGACGGATAGACCAGGCCTTCTCGTGCCTCGGGCGTCTCGATGAAGGCGTGGTAGTTGAGTCTGTCCGAGACGAGTGCCCCGCGGACTGTCTCTGCAGGCCAGGTGGCCCACCAGCCTATCACGCAAACTGAGAGCCCTTGCTCCGATAGGATGTTCCAGAAGGCCTTGCTCCTGCGGATGGTACTCGTGACGATGATGGGCGCGCCCGTTTCCGGGTCGGGCATCGTGAAGTCCAGGACGCCGTGTTTGTCTGGACCTTTGCCGGTGGCGATTGTGGTCCAGACCACCGGTGAAATGAGCGGCTTGAAGCTGCGCAAGGGCCCGTGCACACCGTTCTTGACGATGCCGAGCAGGTTCGGCATCTCGTTGCGCGCCAGAAGGGGCCGGATGATGTTCCAATCGGCGCCGTCTATGCCCACCAGGAGCAGCTTTGGGGGACGAGCTTCGTGGCTGCAGCCCTGTGAGATCGGCAGGAAGGAGAGCGCCAAGGCTGACAGGGAAAGGATCACCCACCCAAGGAGCGAGGAAGCAGGCCGTTGGTTCAAAGAGCTGTAGTTTCTCAAAACGCGCTCCTTTCGGTCCTGGAGTTGCCCAAAGGGGGCACCGCAGGGCGGCTATTCGGACAGGGCTTGATGTATACATGGGAGGACCCACTGCACGCAAGGCTACGGAAGTGGGCGCCCCGTGCCGATAGATAGGCCTGGAACCTCGCTTTGAACCGGTATTGGGGGACGTCAGATGTGCCCAG
>CAYMBA010000044.1:0-7426 GCA_964388535.1 uncultured bacterium
AGGCGGAGAGATGAGTTCCTTGCAAGGCCACCACCTGCAGCAAATGGCTAGAGAGGTGCTCAAGGCGGAGGTGAAAGCCATAGAGGGTCTTGAGAGTCTCTTCAGCACTGCGGACTTTGGCAAGGCCGTCGACTTGCTGGGCGGCTGCAAGGGGCGGATTCTTGTCTTTGGGCTCGGCAAATCGGGACTGGCGGGGCAGCGGATTGCCGCGTCGCTCCGGTCCACGGGTTCGCCCTCGATCTTCATCCATCCCGTCGAGGCGCTCCATGGGGACCTGGGAATCGTGGAGCCCGGCGACGTCGCCCTACTAATAAGCAAGAGCGGAGAGACGCCCGAAGTTTGTGCGCTGGTGCCAACCTTCCGGAGAATAGGCGTTCCTGTCATTGCCCTGACCTGCCGGAGTGATTCGGAACTGGGTCGCTCCAGCGATGTCCTTCTTGACGCTGGGACGATCGCGGAGCCGGAGCCGCTTTCGGAGGTGCCCACAGTGAGTACAACCGCCTTCCAGGTGATAGGCGACGTGCTCACGGTGGTTCTGTACAGACTCAAGGGCTTTACGCGTGAGGACTTTGCATTCCTTCATCCAGGGGGCGTACTGGGGAGAAAGGTGAATCTGCGAGTAAGAGACCTCATGCACACCGGGGAGGAGCTCCCCGTGGTGGAAGAATCTACGCCGCTTGCCGATGCGCTGGTCGAGATCATGGCCAAGCGACTGGGAATGACGACGGTCGTCGACGCCGATGGTTTCCTTACCGGTGTGCTCACGGACGGGGATTTCAAACGCATCTTGCATCGTACCGGCGGCAGCATAGAGCGGCTTACGGTCGGTGAGGTGATGACCCGCAATCCCAAGCTCATAGGTGCCGACGAGCCTGTCGTGACGGCTCTTGCGAGGATGGAGAACAATCCGACCGGCGCGATAACGTCGCTCATCGTGGTTGACGATGATGGCCGGCCCGTCGGGGTTATCCACATACACGACTGCCTGCGGGCCGGTGATATGCGGCCCCGCGTCTAGGATCTCCGCCATGGCGAGAGAGCGTCCCTGGAGGAAGGCCATCCGGAGGCGGGTGCGGTTCTGGGCCCTGAAGTCCGTTCTTCTTCCGCTTTCGCTGACCCCTAGGGGCCCGGGCTTGAAGATTTTCGGGGCCATGGGACGCGCCTCGGTTGCACTTTTCCCACACCTTGCAGCCAGAATCGATTCGAACATCCGCCTTGTTGAGCCTGAGATGGGCCAGGCCGATCGGAAGCGATTCGTGACGCAGGTGTTCAAGTGGATGGGGCGGAATGCCTTCGATTTCCTCAGGCTCTCACGCTACGACTTGAACACAATCCGAAGGCTCGTGCGGCTCGAGGGGGCGGAGCATGTCCATGCTGCCGCGGAGAAGGGCAGGGGTGTTATCTGCCTCGGCGCGCATGCTGGATGCTGGGAACTGATCCCTTTCAGGATGCGCGCCGAAGGTTTTCCGGTGGCCGTGGTCTACCGCAGGCTAAGCGACCCGTATCTGGACCGTTTCATTGAGCAGAGGCGCCGGCGGTTTGGCATCGGAGCCTACGAGAGGGATACAGCTGGGCGGGACATGCTCCGGGCCCTGCGTCGTGGCGCGCTGCTGGGTGTATTGATAGATCAAAACACGCGTGTGGAGTCAGTAGTTGCACCTTTCATGGGCGTTCCGGCTCGCACGCCCATAGGCGCAATCAGGGTGGCGGCCCGCTTTGGGATTCCGGTGCTGCCACTGGTCATTCGCATGGAGCCCGATGGTACGCACACCCTTCGTGCCGGACCTGAGATCGACCTTCTGCCTTGGCCGCGGGGCTTGAGTGAGGCAGAGGAGCAGCGGGTCGCGGTCGAGAATGCCAGTAGGTGCAACGAATCGCTTTGTGCTTTGATACTAGAGGCCAGAGAACAGTGGGTGTGGTTCCACGACCGCTGGGGGTTCTGAGAACTACGGGGTGGAACGGATGTTGCAGCGTGGCTTGCGGGTGTCGAGGTTGCGGATGCGTCGGCTGGGTAGCGTCCTACTCGTGGGGGGCGCATGCTTGGCGGCGTTGGGGTGTGGCTCCGAGGAGGAGACGCACTCTCCTAGTCGCGCGGAGGGTGGGGGGCCTACCCGGATCGTTGAGGGCATTACGCTCAAGGAAAGCCGGGTGGGGAAGCCAAGGTGGGTGCTACGAGCTGATTCGGCTCTGACCTTTGCGGGAGACGAGCGCACGATCCTCCTGGGGATAGAGGTCCTATTCTACGACGAAAGTGGTGATAGCGTTCGCTCCAGGCTCCGGGCAAGGGAAGGGGAGGTCGATGCAGACAGCAAGGACCTGATTGCCCGGGGGAATGTGATCGTCGAGACAGACGAGGACCAAAGGCTCGAGACGGAGGAGCTCCGCTGGGATAGCCAGAAGGAGAAGGTGGTCAGCGATAAGGCCGTTCGCATCGTGGATGGCGGAAGCGTGCTTACTGGCATCGGCATAGAGAGCGACGCCGACCTCTCTTCCTACAAGATACTCTCCCATGTCCAGGGAAGCATCAGGGAGCAGGACCTGGAACGGTCCAATCGTGGAGGCACGGGTGCAGCGGGAGACTCGACAGCAGGTCAGTAGACGGGAGGGATCCCAGGCTGCCGGGGGATCGGCTGCGGAATCGAGAGTGCAGGAGCAGAGGATTACCCTTGAAGCGCGCGACCTGGTGCGTTCTTACGGCAAGCTGAGGGTCGTTGACGGGGTGAGCTTGCACGTGAAGCAGGGAGAGGTAGTGGGCCTGCTTGGCCCCAACGGAGCGGGCAAGACGACGACTTTCTACATGATCATGGGCCTGCTCAAACCCGATGCTGGCTCCATCCTGCTTGGGGGACGCGACATCACGGACCTGCCGATGTACAAGCGGGCCAGGATGGGAATCGGTTACCTTTCTCAAGAACCGAGCATCTTCCGCAGGCTGACAGTGCGGGAAAACCTAATGGCGGTTTTGGAAACGCTTCCTCTCTCGCGCAAGGAGCGGGCGCGTCGGTGTCTCGAACTGATGGAGGAGCTGGACATCTCGCACCTGGCCGACCGAAAGGGCTACAACCTTTCGGGTGGGGAGCGCCGGCGGGTCGAGATCGCCCGCAGCCTCGTTATCCAACCATCTTTCATGCTTCTGGACGAACCCTTCGTTGGGATTGACCCTATTGCCGTCTCTGAGATACAGCAGAACATCATGAGGCTGAAGGAAAAGGGTCTCGGGCTGCTCATCACCGATCACAGCGTGCGCGAGACTCTGATGGCCACCGATCGGGTCTACCTCATGTACGAAGGACGGATCCGTTTGGAAGGCAGCGCGAAGGATCTAGCCGACGATCCAGTGGCCCGGGAGATCTACCTCGGCAAGGATTTCCGACTGTGAGGATAGGGTTCCCGGTTCTTCCGCCCCACACGATACTGCACCATGGAGGATCCGTGGCTTGGTACGGCTGGATACGCACCTCCTGCAGAGGCAGGGACTGATAGTAACGCCCGAGATGCAGTTTTCCTTGCGCCTGCTCCAGGCCTCTTCCGCTGAGATCATCGAAGAGGTGAAAGCCGAGCTGGAGCGCAATCCTGTGCTGGAGGCCCTTGCAGGGGTCCCCGGATGGTCCGAGGAAGTGGGGGACTGGTGGGGGTCTGGGGATGGCGGTGTGGACGCCGAGGACCCTCAGACTGTGATCGAGCGCACGGTGCCGGCGAACCCAGGCTGGAGGCAGCGACTACTTCAGAGGCTGCGCCTGGAGTTCAACCAGGAGGAGTCAGCGAGGATTGCCGAAAACATAGTGTGGAATCTGGACGAGCGTGGGTTTCTGGTAGCTTCGGCGGGAGAGATCGGAGCTGCAGCGGGGGTCTCGGAAGCAGAGGTTGAGGAGGTAAGAAAGCGCATCATGCTGCTCGAGCCCCCTGGCTTTGCTGCCAGGAATGTGCAAGAATGCCTCTGGGCGCAGCTGGCCTCCAGGGGGCAGGGTGACTCCCTGCCGGCCAGGATCGTGAGAGGGATGCTGGATCTTTTGGCTCGTAACCGTCTCTCCGCCATACGGGCCCGCACGGGGGCTTCAGATCGTGAAGTGGAACGTGCCGCCCGGCTGATCCGCTCGTTAAGTCCTTTCCCCGCTTCCGGTGACTTTGGCGAACCAGCACCAGCCGTGGTCCCAGATGTTATCGTCGAGAAGGTCGGCGATCGCCTGGAGGTCCGACTGAACGATTCAGCCTTGCCGCGTCTGCGGCTGAGGACGCACGCACGCGCCAGCCGAGCCGAACTGGGGTTTCTTGCTCCATACAGGTCGAGGGCTCGACGGCTCATAGAGTGCCTCGACGCGCGGGCTGTGACCTTAAGAAGGGTAGCTGAAGCGATTGTCGCTCATCAGCGGGAATTCTTCGAAAAGGGGACCGGGTCTCTTCTGCCCCTCGGATATGCGGACATCGCCGCGCGCGTCGGACTTCATCAGTCAACCGTGGCCCGTGCCGTGGCGGGGAAGTACATGCAGACGCCGCTGGGAACGTTTCCGTTCCGGCACTTCTTCTCGCGTGGTCTGGAATCCGCCGGCGGAAGGTCGCTTTCGCCGGCTTCGGTGAAGAGCAGGATTGCCGAGATCATCTCGGCTGAGGACAGGAAACATCCCCTCCCAGACTCGGAGGTCAGGAGGAGACTCCGCTCCGAGGGGGTTAGAATTGCCCGGCGGACGGTCGCCAAGTACCGACGCGAGCTGGGCATCCCGCCTGCGGGATTCCGCGGGTGCTGCGGGGGAGGATGAGGCTGGAGTCTCGTATTCCGGCACGGAGGAGGACCAAATGGACATAATCACCACCGCCCGCCGTTTCGAGCTTACCCCGGAGATCAGGGAGCACGCGCGCAAGCGCCTTGAGAAGCTCGAGCGCTACTTCGAAGGCATTGACGAGGCACATGTCGTCCTTGCCAGGGAGAAGTACAGGCAGATTGCGGAGATCTCCCTGAGGGCCAAGGGCACTGAGATCATAAGCCGTGAGGAGTCGGACGACATGATCACCTCGATCGACAGGGTGGTGGATCGAATCGAACGCCAGGTGAAGCGGCTTCGGGCGCGCCGGAAGAACCGCAAGGGGCGCAGGACGGCTTTGAAGGAAATGCCCTCGGCGGAAGAAGCTGCGGCGGAATCGCAGACGGCCGAGGAGGAAGAGTATGAGGAGGATTTCTTCTCGCCAGTGGTCGTTCGTTCTGGCGAGTACTATGCGGATCCGATGACGGTCGAGGAGGCCATCGACATCATGCGCAAGAAAGACGAGGACTACATCCTGTTCAAGAACGCGCGAACTGGCAACGTCACCCTCGTCCACTTGCTTCCCGACGGCAACTACGGCATGGTCGAAGCCTCCTGATCTGCGGTTGCACGCGGGAGGACCGCAATGACAGGGATGACGGTTGCGGAGTTCTATGAGAAAACCAAGGATCGGCTGAAACTGCGCCTGCTCAGCAAGAGCCTCCATTCACGCAGCAAGCTTGTTCGCAGCGACATAAACCGGCCTCAGCTGGCACTGACCGGCTTCGTCGAGAACTTCCTGTGGGACAGAATTCAGGTCTTCGGGGAGACCGAGATTCGCTACCTAGACACCCTGGGCGAGGACGCATGTGGGCGTGCGGTATCGTATGTCATGGACTTCGCGATCCCCTGTATCGTGGTCACCAAGGGGCTCGAGCCACCCAAGTGCATGGTGGACCTGGCTTCCCAGAACGCTGTTCCCCTGTTCTCGACCTCGATGGATACCACGGAGTTCGTGCACGATCTGACAAACTTCCTCGAGGAGGCCTTTGCGCCCAGTGAACGCGTGCACGCGTCCCTGGTGGACGTATACGGGGTAGGACTCCTGTTCACGGGCCGAAGCGCGATCGGCAAGAGCGAGACGGCGCTCGATCTCGTTGAGCGTGGCCACAGGCTGGTCGCCGACGACATTGTGACGATCCGCAGGGGGCGCAGCAACATACTGATAGGCTCAGGAAGCGAAGGCTTCAGGCACTGTCTGGAGATCCGTGGTGTCGGGATCATAGACGTCCAGAGCATCTTCGGCATCCGTGCTATCAGGGCCTACAAACGTGTCGAGGTGGAGGTGCACCTGGAGGACTGGTCCAACATGGAAGCCTACGAGCGGCTGGGGTTAGAGGAGAGCCAGACGAAGATCCTAGGCGTGGAGATTCCTCTGGTGAAGATTCCCATTTTCCCCGGTAAGAACATCACAGTCATCGCCGAGACGGTGGCCTTGAACTACCTTGTGAAGGCCTACGGCTTCCATCCCGCCGAGCGGTTCAACGAGAACCTGCTCGAGACCATACGAAGGAAAAGGACGCTGGCCCGCCTGGCGGAAGGGGATCTTGAGTAGGAGGGGGCCTCCGGTTTGGCTCGCGTCAGAGGAATCGTCCTGACCCACGGAGACCTGGGCAGGGAACTGGTAAAGACGGCCGTGGAGATTCTCGGGCCGCAAGACGACCTGATCGTGATGAGCAACGAGGGCAAGTCCCTGGCTCAGCTGGGCGAGGAGCTGGACTCGCTGCTTGCCGACGCTGAGAAGCCCACCTTCGTGTTCGTGGACCTTCAAGGGGGCAGCTGTGGGCAGGTCGCAATGGCTGTCACGAAACGCCACCCTGAGGTGCCACTGGCATGCGGTGTGAATCTGCCAATGCTCCTCGAGTTTCTCCACCATCGGGACAGGGTTGGTCTGGCCGAGCTCAGCGAGCGGATCGAGGATCGGGGCCGCGGCGGTGTAGCCTGCATCAGATGGGAGCAGAAGCGTGAGGGCCCGTAGACACGAGCTGTTTGGCACGGAGGGTGGATGGGCATCGTTCTTGCGCGGGTAGACGACCGGCTGCTTCACGGACAGGTAGCCCACGGGTGGGGCTCAGTTCTGCATCCCGGCCTCTATGTGATTGTGGACCGCGAGGCCGCCGAGGACGACTGGGCACTCGAGGCAATGGCGGCCGCGGCGGGCGGGGAGACTGAGGTGGTCGCCATTGCGCCTGAGCTCGTGGGTTCAGTAGCCGGGCGTGTGTCCGATGTGCCCACAGTCGTTCTCTTCAGGGATCTTGGAAGTCTGCGAGCAGCTGCTGAGCACGGGTTGCTCGAGGGCGTGGAGGTCAACCTGGGTGGTCTGCGTGAAGTTCCCGCGGAGGTGCGCCTTCTGCCGTATCTATTCCTTTCAAGGCATTCGGCTAAGCAGCTCCTCGAACTGCTGAGGGGCGGGATGCCGCTTTTTGCGCAGGACCTACCGAGTTCAAAGCGCTATGGCGCCCGTTGGCTGATCTCCAGACTCGAGGATGTGCTCGCCGGGGGCGCGGGAACGGGAAAGAGTGAATAGGGAGGGATCGCACTTGGCCGAGAAGTGCAGGTTCGTTTTTTGTATCCACAACCACCAGCCGGTAGGCAACTTCGATCACGTGATCGAGGCGGCTTACTCTGAG
>CAYMBA010000044.1:7436-15954 GCA_964388535.1 uncultured bacterium
TTGATGTCATGCAGAAGCATCCAGGGATCCAGTGGGTACTGCACAACTCGGGGTGTCTCTGGGAATGGCTGGAGGCGAAGCACCCAGAGTACATCGAACGGGTGGCCGCACTGGTGGCCGAGGGGCGCCTGGAGCTGCTTGCGGGAGGGTTCTTCGAGCCAGTATTGCCAGCAATAGATCCCCTGGACCGTAGGGGACAGATTCAGCGCATGAAGGCGTACCTTGCGTCTCGGTTCGGCGCAGAAGCTAGAGGACTGTGGCTCACCGAAAGGGTGTGGGAACCAGACCTACCGATAGACCTAGTGGACTCCGGAATCGACTACTTGCCGATCGACGACACACAGATGATGCAGGTCGGCATGAAGCCGGAGCGTTTGAACGGGTACCACCTGACGGAGAGTGGGGGGCGGCGCCTGGGCCTGTTCCCCGCGAGGATGCTGCTGCGCTACAAGATTCCCTATGCTCCCCCCGAAGAGGCGGCCCGGGCCGTGATGGAGTGCTGCGGGCAGGGGGGACTGGCCGTATACGCGGACGACGGGGAGAAGTTCGGCGTCTGGCCTGGGACGCACAAGCTTGTCTATGGGGAGCGCTGGCTCGATCGCTTCCTCGATGAGATAGAGCGCCTCTCGGAACGCCTCGAGACGACGACGTTCTCGGCAGAGGTCAGAATGCACGCGCCTAAGGGGCTCGTGTTCCTGCCGGCGGGTTCTTACGCAGAGATGGGACAGTGGGCGCTACCGGCAGAGATGCAGGAACGCTACGAGGCAACCAGGCGCAAGCTGGCTGATGCGGGGATGGCCGAGGAGGCGGATCTCTTCGTGCGCGGGGGGTTCTGGAGGAACTTCTTCGCCAAGTATCCGGAGAGCAACTGGATGCACATGCGCACCCTGGAGGCGCTGGAACGCCTGCGGGCAGAAGCCCCGAGGCTTGCCGAGCCGCTGCTGGCAGAGATCAGGGATCATTACTGGCGGGCGCAGTGCAACTGTGCCTATTGGCACGGGGTCTTCGGCGGGCTCTACCTGCCTCATCTGCGCAGCGGGATCTACGCCGAGTTGATCCGCGGAGACTCCAAGGCTGCGAGCGCCAAGCGGGGGGGCGGTGCCTGGGTGGCTACTCGGGAGGCCGACCTCGATACCGACGGGCATCCCGAGTTGATTCTGGAGAACGAATCCCTGAGCCTGTTTCTAGACCCCGACTCTGGGGGCAGGCTCATCGAGTGGGATGATCGAGCCACTGCGATGAACCTTCTGAATGTTCTGAGCCGCAGGCCTGAGTACTACCACAGCGAGGTTCGCAAGGGGGCAGGAAGGGGCGGGCCAGAGCGGGCCGAGTCGATTCACGAGCGAATAGTAGTCAAGGAAGGCGGCCTGGAGCCATTGCTTGCATACGACTGGTACGCCAGAGCGGGATTGACGAACCGGTTCTTTGCGACCGAGCCCGGGGTGAACGCCCTGGTACGAGGGAGCATCCGTGAGCTGGGTGACTTCGTCGATGGGCCCTTCTCGCTGGCCGTTGAGCAGGCCGCGGGTGCCGTAGAGGCCAGGCTCGAGCGCCTGGGCGGTTTGTGGTTCGAGGAGGAAATGGTCCCCCTGCGCCTGGAGAAAACAATCCGGCTTGCTGCGGGTGCTCGAGGGTTCGACGTCAGGCTAGTGTTCGAGAATCGCGGAGAAAGGCGAATCGAGGTCTGGGCGGCTCTTGAGAATCACTTCAACTTGCTTGCAGGAGCGTCTCCAGACAGGTTCGTCGTAGTCGATGGGAGGCGTCCGGAGGACAGCACCTTGGGCGGGCGCGGTGTCCATCGCCCGGTCTCCGAGCTCCTGCTGGTAGAGGGATGGCGAGGATGGTACCTCGGTGTTTCCGTTGACCGCCCGGCAACCCTTCTGCGGTTTCCCATTGAGACCGTGAGCCTTTCCGAGTCTGGCGTAGAACGGAACTACCAGGGAACGGCACTCCTCTTTGTTTGGGCGCTCCGCCTTGACCCGGGCGAGACCTTCTCCGTGGACGTTACTGCTTCGGTGGCCGAAGGGGTTCCCGAAGTAGCGGGGGCGGCAAGCGGGTGATGGGTTGCTTGTGGGTCCTGTCGGCGCTTGCGGTCTGGACCATGGTCTCGTCCGCTAGCGAGCGCGCCCTAGGGCCGCTTGTGGCCGCACAGCCGCTGGTCGCTGCCGGTGGTGTGGGGTTGTTGCTAGGGCGCCCGGCGGAAGCAGCTACTGCCGGCGTGATGCTCCAGGCCCTGTGGCCTGGTTTTGTGCCCATGGGCGGTTCGCGCGTGCCCTCGGAGGCCCTAGCAGGACTTTCGGCTGGCCTCTGGGCATCTCTCCTTCCAGCTGGAGCAGTCACCCTTCTAGGTGCGCTGGCCATGGGGCTCCTTGCGGGCTGGACGGGGTCTCTCGCAGAGGAGTGGCTCAGGCGCAGGAACGGGGAGCGCCTGCATGCGGCCCTGGAGGGGCGTCTTGGTGTGGGGAGGGCAGTGTTCCAGGGGCTTCTGGAGGCAGCTTTCCGGGGCCCGGTCATGGTTGGCCTGGCTGCACTGATGGCCCTGGGGCTCCGTCGGCATCTGCCGATTTCGATCGGAGACGGGGTGATGGGGGCTGTGGTGGCGCTCGGCCTCGGGGTTGCAGCCCGGAGGGTGCTCGGCTGGCGGGCCATCTTGCGGGATGGGCGCAAGCGGCAGGAGGACCTGGGATCTGCCCATGCTCCACCCAGTAGGTGCCTTCGCGGGGTGTGGTCATCGCTTCTTGTGCAGTCGGCGTTTTCTGATTCCTACCTCCAACTTGGTGGCTTTCTCTGGGCAGTGCGGCGCTTCACTGGTGAGAGTGCGGAGTTGGCCACGGCAGCGGGGGCTGCCAATACGCATCCAGTCATGGCTGCTGCGCTGATAGGGGCCGCGGAGAGGTCCCGGCTTGCGGGTGCATCGGTTTCAGAGGTGGGAAGGATCCTTCGCCGGGCTGGACCACCCCTTGCGGCCTGGGGGGATGCCTTCATCTGGGGCATCTTCCGGCCGGCGGTGCTCCTTCTGGCTGTTGCCCTTGGCGTCCGATGGCCTCTCTTGGGCGCGTCCCTGTTGGGCGCTTTGGGTTTGGCCGCCGACGTGGGCGCCCGCTGCGCATCCTGGCGCTGGGGGTGGCAGCAGGGCCAGATGGTGGGTTCGAGACCCCCAGGGCTTGGGGCTGCGGCCGCCGGCAGGCTCCTGATGGTGCTTTGTCTCGTAGCGTCCCTGGCGTCCCTGGGCGCACTGGTGTTGGATCTCAGGACAAGCTTGGGCTGGGCTGCTTTGCTGCTGGTTGTGGGTTGGTTTATCCTTGGTGCTTCTTCGCCAGCACCGCTCAGGCGCCCGATGGGGGTGGGGCTGGCCGGATTGATTGCGGGGGCGTCGGGCTTGCTACTGAACTGACCAGGAGGGACCCGGAGCAGGGCCCGGGTGGGTGTAGTGCGGTGTATGAGTCGAAGGCAACAGTCCGGAACGAGCCGGGCATCCATGCGCGTCCTGCTGCGGTGCTCGTCCAGGTGGCCAGTCGTTTCAAGAGTGAGATCTTCATTGGCACGGGCGAGATGGAGGCCAACGCGAAGAGTATCATGGGTGTCATGATGCTTGCGGCCGAGACGGGAGCGGAGCTGCGGATCCGCGCCGAGGGCCCGGATGAGCGGGAGGCTGTGGAGGCACTCGTGCGGCTCATAGAGAGTCGATTCGACGAGTCCGCCATTTGAGCCCTTTGGGCCGGCGATACGGCAAAGCACGCGGGCGGCGGGGGAGCTTTCGATGTGTGCAGTCAAGGGAAGACGTGGCGGCCAGAGAAGGGTCCTGAAAGGGCTCGGGGCCTCGGCAGGTCTTGCCATGGGGCCCGCTAAGGTCTTGCACTTCTCCCGCGGCGAGTTGCCCCGGCGCAGCCTTTCTCCGGAGGAGGTTCCGGGGGAAATTCGAAGGTTGCGGCGAGCCTTCAGGGAAGCCCGTCGCGAGGTCGCACTGTTGCGCGAGAGGTTGGCTGCTGGTCCGAACGACCCTTCCGACCAGATCCTCGCCTCCCACGTGATGATCCTTCAGGATCGTGAGCTAATCCGTGAGATAGCAGCGGCGGTGAAGGCTGAGCGCGCCGATGCCGCCAGTACCACGCAGCGGGTCTTGCGGGCCAAGGCGCGTTACCTGGAATCGCTTCCCAGCGAGTACTTCAGTTCCCGTGCAGCCGACATTCGCGACGTCGAAGGCAGGCTGTTGGCTCATCTGGCCGGCCCTTCTGGGCCACCCCTGAGCCAGGTGCCTGAGGGCGCCGTTCTCGTAGCTTCGGAGCTCGGACCGGCCGAGACCGCCAGTCTGGAGCCGGGCCGGCTCGCGGCACTGGTCACAAAGAGGGGGACTCTGACTTCCCATGTGACCATTCTCGCGCGGTCCCGTGGTCTGCCAGCTGTCGTCGCCGTGGGGGACGCACTGGACGAAATCGAGGATGGTACCCTGCTGCTCGTGGATGGCGACCGAGGGATCGTCGTTGCTGCTCCGAACGAGGCCGATCTGGAGGATTTCAAGCGACGCCTGGGCAATCAGGAGCACCTCGTCCAGGCGCTTGCGGCTCACAAGGCGCGGCCGGGCGTTACGGCCGACGGCCGGAGGATCCCGGTGCTTGCCAACCTTGGCAGGCCAGAAGACGCGCGGGCGGCGTTGGAAGCCGGGGCCGAGGGAGTGGGCCTGTTTAGAACCGAGTTCCTGTTTCTGGAGTCCCCTTCGCTGCCGGACGAGGATACTCAGGCTCAAGCCTATGCGGAGGTGGCTAGGGCTTTCGGTCACAGGCCGGTGGTCATCAGGACATTGGACTTGGGTGGCGACAAGATGCCGGCCTTGATGGGGGTTCAGAGGGAGGCAAATCCTTTCCTGGGGCTTCGGGGCATTCGCTTCTGTCTGGAGCACGAAGAGGTCTTTCTCGTGCAATTGAGAGCGATCCTTCGGGCTTCCCTCAGCGGTCGGATCAAGATCCTGCTGCCAATGGTTGGCTGCCTCGATCAGGTGCGTCGGACCCGTGAGATGCTGCAGCGTGCCAGGGATGAGCTGGCAAAGCGGGATATTCGTGTTCCGGAGATCGAGTTGGGAGTGATGATAGAGGTTCCCTCCGCTGTGGCGCTGAGCGACCAGCTGGCTCAGGAAACGGATTTCTTCAGCATAGGCTCCAACGACCTTACGCAGTACTACCTGGCTGTGGACCGGGACAATGGTGCCATTTCGGACCTCTACGACCCCCTACATCCGGGCGTGCTGAGGCCAGTGGCCGAGGCCATCCGGAGCGCCCACGATGCGGGCATCCAGGTTGCTTCATGTGGGGAGGTCTCGGGGGACCTGATGGGTGTGCTTGCCCTTGTGGGCTTGGGCATCGATGAGCTCAGTGTGGTGCCCCGACTTCTGCCACAGGTAAAGGCCATACTGGCCTCGATCCCAGCCGGGGATCTCGAAGGGCTGGCGCAGCAGTATCTTCGTGCGACCGATGGCGCCGCCGTGAGGCGCGTCCTGACCGACTTTCTGGCGGATAACCGGCACTTCGAGGTACGGCAGGAGGAGGGCGAACTCAGGTGCCGATGGATTCCTTGGGAGCCGTCTACCTAGCCGCTTGAGCCGGGTTGGTGCCCTTCGAGGGCCCTTGGAGCGAGCCGCGGCTCAGCTGGCCCATTGGGGCGGCCTGGGAGGCTTTGAGTCGGATGAAGCCGGTGGCAGTCGTTCCCGCAGCAGGGGTGGGTCTACGCCTAAGGCCGCACACTCATACCATCCCCAAAGCACTCATAAATGTGGCTGGCAAACCCATACTGGCCCACATTGTCGATAGTCTGCTGGCCGAGGGTGTCGAGAGGATCGTCGTAGTGGTGGGCTACATGGGGGAAAGAATCCGAGACTATCTGGCCCAGCGGTACCGGAAAGGGGTTGAGGTGGTCGAGCAGACCGAGCGCCTCGGCCTTGGCCATGCCGTCTATGTCGCTCGTCAAGCAGTGGGAGCCGACCCGTTGCTGGTCGTGCTCGGCGATACCATAGTGGAGCCCGAGTGGAAGCATTATCTGGGTGGGAGCGAAGCGGTCATAGGCGTGAGAGAGGTCGAGGACCCTCGCAGGTTCGGTGTGGTGGAGGTCCGTGGCGAGCGAGTCCTCAGGTTGGTGGAGAAACCTGAGGAGCCCCCGAGCAAGCTGGCGATAGTGGGAGTCTACTACTTTCCAGACCCTAGGCCGCTCTTCGAGAGCCTGGAGCGGCTGGTGGCGGAGAACAAGCGGACGAAGGGAGAGTTCCAGTTGACCGACGCGCTCCAGGCGCTCCTGGAGAAGGGGTACCCGATGCGGATCTCCCATGTTGAGGGGTGGTATGACTGCGGCAAACCGGAGACGCTACTGGCTACCAACGAGCATCTATTGAAGAGCGTGCCGCAGCCAGCGCCAATCCCTGGCGTCACCCTGATACCGCCGGTCTTCATTGCGCCCACGGCTCGAATCGAGAGATCGATCCTGGGCCCGTACGTGTCCGTAGCTGACTCGGCGGTGATCAGGCGATCCATAGTCCGAGACTCGATCATAAACGAGGGCTCCATCGTCGAAGACATGCTGCTCGAGCGTTCGGTTGTTGGCGAGAACGCCGTAGTACGGGGGGCCTTCCAGAGGCTCAACGTAGGCGATTCCTCCGAAGTGGACCTCTCGGGTGGGTGCGGCGACTGATTGAAGCGGTTTGCGTGACGGACGCGCCCTGGTGTACGCTGTCCGGATTCTTGCCCGCAGGGGAATTGTCATAAGGGGAAAGACATGGATCGCGATTATCTCTTTTCATCAGAGTCGGTTGCTCGGGGGCACCCCGACAAGGTGGCCGACCAGATTTCAGATGCAATTCTGGATGACCTCCTGGCACAGGACCCAAACGCCCATGTTGCCTGCGAGGCGCTGGTGACGACGGGCCTCGTGTTCGTGTCGGGAGAGATAAGCACCGAGGGCTACGCGGACATCCCGAAGATTGTGAGGCGCACCCTGGCAAAGATAGGCTACAGCGACCCCTGTTTCGGATTCGACTCCGCCACTGTTGCCGTGCTGACCTCGATCGACGAACAGTCGCCGGACATTCGCATGGGGGTGGACCCGGGCGGTGCGGGCGACCAGGGCATCATGTTCGGCTATGCAACGGATGAGACGCCGGAGTACATGCCCCTGCCCATTGTACTCGCGCACCGGATGATGGAGCGCCTGGAGGAGGTACGGGTCAACGGGACGCTTGATTTCCTGCGACCCGACGGCAAGGGCCAGATCAGCGTGCGTTACGAAGAGGACCGTCCCGTGCGGGTGGAGGCGGTCGTGCTTTCGGCCCATCACTCTGAGGAAGTCCCGATCGAGAAGGTGCGCGAAGGCCTGATGGATGAGGTGATAAGGAAGGTGATTCCTGCCGAGCTCTATGACCCAGCCACAGCCAAGACGCACATCAACCCGACAGGCCGGTTCGTAGAGGGTGGACCGAAGGCCGATGCCGGCCTCACCGGACGCAAGATCATCGTGGACACCTACGGTGGTATGGCGCCCCATGGGGGCGGAAGCTTCTCGGGTAAGGATCCTACCAAGGTGGACCGCTCCGGGACGTACGCAGCGCGCTGGATCGCAAAGAACGTCGTGGCCGCGGGCTTGGCCCGAAGGTGCCTCATACAGGTGGCCTATGCCATTGGCGTCGAGGAGCCGGTAAGTGTGGCTGTGGAGACTTACGGTACGGGAACCATCCCCGATGCCGAGATCCAGAAGCGCATCGAAGGCGTGTTCGACCTTAGGCCGAGGGCCATCATAGAAGATCTCAACCTTTTGGCCCCGATATATGAGCGGACGGCCTACTACGGCCATTTCGGGCGAAATCCGGAAGAGGTGGACGGCCACGTCTGCTTCACCTGGGAAAGGACTGAGAGGATCGAGGCCTTGAAGGGCTGACACGGTATGTGCCGTGGGGGGAGGTGTTGATGGGTTTCGACGTAAAAGACTTGGGACTGGCCGATGAGGGATTGCGCAGGATAGAGTGGGCCGAACGGCACATGCCGGTGCTGCGCAGCATCAGGGAACGTTTCGCAGAGGAGCGGCCCCTAGAAGGCGTAACAATAGGTGCCTGTCTTCACATCACAACGGAGACTGCCAATCTTGCCAGGACGCTCAAGGCTGGAGGCGCGCGGGTACTGTTGTGCGCGTCCAACCCCCTCAGCACGCAGGACGACGTGGCCGCAGCACTGGTCAAGCACCTAGACTGTGAGGCCTACTGCATAAAGGGGGAGGACAGGGATACTTATTACGCCCACATCAATGCGGTCCTGGATGCCTCGCCAACAGTGACCATGGACGACGGCTGCGATCTGGTCTCCACATTGCACAGTGAGCGGCGAGAGAAGTTGGGTGGGGTTCTGGGAGGAACCGAGGAGACAACCACCGGTGTCATCCGGCTCCGTAGCATGGAGGCCGATGGCGTCTTGGAGTACCCGATCATAGCGGTCAACGATGCTCTCTCGAAGCACCTGTTCGACAATCGGTATGGGACGGGTACTCCAAG
>CAYMBA010000045.1:0-15838 GCA_964388535.1 uncultured bacterium
CGGCCCATCGGGAAGGCCATCTTCAGGTACCGTACGAGCCCTTCCCTTGTGTTCTCCATCCAGGCTGGGTTCGGATGGAACTCCTATCCCAATAGCGACAACATGGTAACGTGGGTATTGCCGGCGACAGTAGGCATTGAGCGGAAGGTGAAGGACACCTCGAGAGGGGAGTTTTCGGTTCTCATAGGCGCTGGAGCGTACGTGTGGGGCAGGCGGAGGGGAGGCGACCTCTTTGGGCACAATACGCATTTCGAGCGCGACCCAGTCACGAACGCCCAGCTTCACAATGTCGAGCCCGGCGGTTACGTCGGATTTGGCTATGAGAAGAGGATCAGCAGGCCGATATGCCTTTCCTTTGCACTGGTGGGCCACTATATGTACAACACCCACAAGGATGACTACACAGTGATGGACGGTGATGACGCGTTCGTCGAAATGAGCGTGGGTTTGAACTACTACTTTTCGCCCAGTGAGGGCATGATCCTGCCGGAGCCGGAGGGGTCAGGTCCTTAGGACCTCGGATGGCTACTTGGTTGCTACGATAGACGATGGGGGCCGGGGCGAAGGCGCCGGCCTTTTGGCATATCGGATCCGACGCCTCGACTGGCTGAGCTCGCCCTTCGTTCCCTGGAAGGACGGGCTGGCGGTCGTGCGTTGCTTGGGCCGGGGCGCGGGGTTGGCTGCTGCTGCTTTCCAGGAAGAGCCGGCCTCCGGTCGCCTGGCGGAAGGAGCTTCGACGCATGGGGTTCACAGCCGAGGGAAGGGTTTTGGGTGAAGGGCTCACCTTCGATGATGTTCTGCTTGTGCCCCGCAAATCGGATGTCCTACCGAGAGATGTGGATACGACGGTTGAGCTGTGTAAGGGCATCAAGTTGTACATTCCGCTCCTAAGCGCTGCCATGGACACGGTGACGGAGTCCAGAATGGCGATTGCCGTCGCCCGAGAAGGTGGCATGGGTGTCATACACCGGAACCTTTCCATAGACGAACAGGCCAACGAAGTAGACAAGGTGAAGCGCTCGGAAAGCGGGATGATAACGGATCCTGTCACTCTGCCCCCCGATCTTCCTATTCGAAGGGCCGTCGAGATCATGGACAAGTACCGGGTCTCGGGGGTGCCAATCACCGAGGGTGGACGGCTGGTCGGTATTCTCACCAACCGGGATCTGCGTTTCATTGAGAACATGGACCTGTTGATCCGGGACGTGATGACCACGGAGAATCTGATCACCGTGCCTGTCGGCACGAGCCTGGAGGAGGCTAAGAGAATCCTGCACGACCACAGAATCGAAAAGCTCCCGGTGGTGGACGAGGGATTCCGGCTTCGCGGCCTCATAACCGTCAAGGACATAATGAAGCGCATCGCCTATCCGCATGCCGCCAAGGATTCCCTTGGAAGGTTGCTTGTGGCAGGAGCGGTCGGAGTCGGGGACGCGGCGATCGAGCGCGCGGAGGAACTGGTCGCAAAGAACGTGGACGCCGTTGTCATAGACAGCGCCCACGGCCATACGAAGAACGTCATCGAGACCCTCGAGAGGCTGAGGTCTAAGTTCCCGGATCTTCCGATAGTGGCGGGCAACGTCGCTACCCGCGAAGGCGCACGCGATCTAGCCTTGGCTGGTGCTAGCGCAATAAAGGTTGGTATGGGGCCGGGTGCCATTTGCACGACTCGCGTCGTTGCCGGTGTTGGTGTGCCCCAGGTGACGGCAATAATGGAGTGTGCCGAGGAAGCCGAGCGCCATGGGGTGAGGGTAATCGCCGATGGGGGCATCAAGTACTCGGGCGATCTTACTAAGGCCATAGCGGCCGGGGCCAGCGCCGTCATGGTGGGAAGCCTGCTTGCCGGCACCGAGGAGAGCCCTGGCGAGACGATTCTCCTTCAGGGGCGCAGCTACAAGACGTACCGGGGGATGGGCTCGATCGGTGCGATGGAGGCTGGTTCGAAGGACCGCTATTTCCAGGAGGGGGTTACGGAGGCTTCCAAGCTGGTTGCCGAAGGCGTCGAAGGCCGCGTTCCGTACCGGGGCAGCGCGGGAAACGTGATCTACCAGTTGATTGGAGGACTGAAGGCTGGGATGGGTTACTGCGGCGTTCGCACGATCGACGAGCTGAGGCGTGAGGGAAGGTTTGTAAGGATAACCCCTGCTGGACTACGGGAGAGCCATCCTCACGACGTCACCATCACTCAGGAGGCGCCAAACTACAAGCTTGTCTAGTTCCTACTGAAGCGCCCGCCCCCGGAACACCAGCAAGTGCCGGGTCCGGGGGCGGGGGCTCTCGGGAGGTGAGCGGGACGGGAAACCAAGGGCTATGTCGCACAGCGGTGCGAAGCACCGGATGCGGCGGCTAGCTCGACGTGTTCCTCCTTTCGGGGAATTCGAATCTGAACTCCGGATCGATGGCGCGGATTTCCTCTACTATTTTCTCTATTCTCTGTCTTGTCTCCGGGTCGCCTGTCTTCATCCACTGTGAATACAGATCCAAGAACTGATCCTGCTTTTGCCTGAGGGCTTCCTTCTGTTGGGCTTCGTTGACCTTTCGTTCGAGATGGTACACCTCTCCACGTGAGAGCCGTTCCATGAGGTTGAGATACTCACCACGCATATGTGCAAGGATGCGGAGGTACTTCTCGAAGCCGATGCTAAGTTTCTCCAGCACTTCGGTTATCGCGGCCTGGGGGCTGTGAATCTGCTGGCTGTACGTATACGCGAACCTGTAATACGTCTTGCCTCTGCCAATGTACGCCTCTTCCGAGGGCTGGAAGATCCTGTTCTTCTCCGATACCACGAGTGACTGGTTCACGGGATCTGTCGCATTGGGATTGTCGAAGATCCCGAGAGAGATGAGCAGGAAGTCGGCGTTAGTCTTATACAGCGTATACTTCAGCCTAGCGTCCTTCGAATTCGCAAGCCTGCTGAAAACCTCCGTGTCATACTTCGAAAGGTATCTACTTGCTCTCTCTATGTAGGAGGGATTGATAAAGGAGTTCAGCAGATGTGCAATGTATACGTTGACATCCTCGTCGTAGTAGTCGCGGTTTGACAAGAGGCCGGTTTCCATTCTCGAGTAGAGGAGGCACTTGACCATGAAGTAGTACGTTGGCCTCAGTTCCCTTGTGCTGCTCTCGATCTCGACATAGCGGTCTCGCTCCAGCATCGCGGTTGCCTCCCAGCCTTGCAGGCTTTGGAACGGTCCCTGGCGGAAAAGCCGTTGACACGGTCCGCTCGAAGGATGATGCTCGCTGTCCGACCGGGTTCCGCGGTCGGATCTGCAATGGCCGTGCCAGGGACCTTGGGCATGTGTGCGTCTGTTGCCCCATGGCCCTATGGGCCGGCTTGCCGGCTCAATGGGTTTGGGCTGGGCGGCCGCGAAAGTGCTTGGCAGGGCCGTGGTTGCGGAAGCCCGGTCCGAGTCCGAGGGATAATCCGACCCACCCGAGGAGGCCGGATCCCGGCGGCCGAGGAAAGGGCCTTGGGCGAGGGGACCCTAGTGTGGCTGGCCTCGGCCGCGTGAGTCCGCTCCGGGTGCTTGCGCGCTGCAACGAGAGGGACTGCGATCAATGCAGGATGCGCACCGGAGCTTGGAGACGGCCGCGATGGCTGCAAGACCGACGAGATCAGCGGGCGGGCGTTCGGGGCAGGGGTTCCGGACTCGCCTCCTCCTTTCCTTCTTGCTTCCTCTACTGTTGCTGGGCACCGTGGGCTTCCTGCTGCTGGACTCGGCGGCCGGCAAGCACCCTCAGCTAGATTCGAAGCAAACCATCCTGTTGCGCTTTGGTGCCGCTTTCGCGGTCTCGGTGCTCCTGGCCGTAGGTCTCGCCGTGAACATCGGCGATCGCGTCACGAGGCCTGTGCTCAGGCTACTGCGACTGATGGATGCTGGTCAGCTGAGGGTGCTCATGAGCGCTCCCCGCTTTCCCCGATCTGACATCCGTGAGATAGGTGCCTTGACTGAGCGTGTGAGAGCGCTCGTGCAGCAGAATCTGTCGGGGGCCGAAGCAATGCGGGACCTTGAGGCCCTTAGCGAGGAGGTCTCGCGCATCCTCGAGGCCGCCGGTTCCGGCCGGCTGGCCGATCCGGAGTATGAGGGTCCCCATGTTACACAGGCGCTTACCCGCCGGCTGTTGGCCTACTTGAGGGAGCGCGAAACAGCGCTTGCGGGCGCTTGCGAGGGCTTGGAGCGGTTGAAGAATCTCCTGCTTGCTGACTGGCGGGATCAGAGAGAGCGGATTGAAGGAATATCCCAGCGCCTTGAGGCCCAGTTTGTGCAGGCGAACGAGGCAGCGGTGCACGCGAGCTCTGTCACCAAGGAGCTAGGGGGTGCCAGGGAGGCCGTGGCTCGGCTTGAAGAGGCAGCCTCTGTACTGCGTGACATGGAGCTTTCATTCGAACATTGGCGGAAGGAGTCGGACGCCTTCTTGGAGGACGCGAAGCGGCTTGTGGAAGAGGGCGAGGACTACTGGGACGACGCCGAGGCGGTCGTTGCGAGACTCGAGCGCCTCAAAGAATGGGGGGCGTGGGTCCAGGCTAGCCTCGAGCTGCTGGAGACTTCGCTGCGCCCGGGAGACGACGGACTAGTGTCGCTGGAGAAGGTAGGAACTCTGGCTAGGCAGGTCGAATCGTCGACCTCAGAAACGGCGCAGGTGCTTGGAACCCTCGCCCGGGACGCGCTGGACCTGAAGGAAGGCTGGGTCCGCCTTGGTGACCGGCTGGAGGCCATGATGGCCCGCACTGAGGAGATTGCCGCACTGCAGCCGGGAAGGTCTATGACGGAGGAAGAGAACCGTGTCGAGGCGAAGGAGGCCGAGGAAGAGGGAAGCCGAGCGGGTGGCGAGGCTTCTGAAGTCGTTTGGTGAGTTGCTGAGGGAAGTCGGCGAGTTCGTGGAGAGCCTTGAGGTGGGGCGTCGAGAAACAGAGCGCGCAGACGTGGATCCATGGCTCGAGGGGGAAGAAGACGACGAACTGGATCGCTTCGCTGAGAGGATCGAGGACCTGGCGGACGAACTGGCAGGAGACCGGGGACAGGCGCAGCCGGCGACCGAGGAACGGGAAGGCCCGCGGCTCCGACTTGGCTTTCAGATGCGCACCGAGGACGATTCTGCTGCATCAGATGAGCAGGGCGACGAACAGGTTTTTGCTGTGGCCCGCACACGGGCGGGGGTGGTTGCCATACCCTGGGACTGGGTTAGGGAGCCGCATCCCGGTGTTAGTGGAGCCCCTATGGCCTTCAATGCGGAGGATCCCCTGGGTCGCCGCGGAAGGATACCGGTCGAGGCGGTCTTGGGCCTGTGGACGCGATCGGAGATAGAGAACCACGAGGAGCCAATAGCCGTGCTCAGTTCGCTCGATCGATCTGGCCCCGCGGGCCGCTTCGTTGAGGGAACGACGGCGGGTGAGGCGGCTGCTTCGAGGCGCGGGGTGGGCGATCGGGACGAGTCGGCTGACTCATCCCGACATTGGCGACGGGCCCTTATCGTATCACCTTCTGCTCTGGCCAGGCGTTTTCTGAGTAAGCACCTCGAATCGTTCGGATTCGAAGTGCAAGAGGCGCGAGATCTCGGTTCTGCTGCCGATCTTGAGAATGTTGGGGTGCTCTTCCTCGATGAGTCCCTGAGGCAGGAGTGGAGCACGCATCCGGCAGCCCGAGGCAAGCACCCGGCAGTGGTTCTGCTAACCGTAGAACAGCAGCTCTGGGTTCCGGCGGACGGCGTGCTTTCGGGAGAGCCCGCACATCTGCCCAGACCCTTTGCACGGGCCGAGGTCGAACAGGTGGTCTCGTGGCTGGACTCTCTGAGCGGCCGCGAACCGGGGAAAACGAGGCATGGCGGCCAGGCGGAAGACTTCTGGTACTTCGCGAATCCCTTCGGAACGCCCCCAGGAGAGCATCCTGGTGGTCGATGACGACATCCGTGTCGTCGAGCTGCTTCAGATAACCCTCTCCGGCAGAGGCTACACGGTCTATACGGCGTACGACGGTGAGAGTGTCCTGGAGGAGGTCGAGCGCAGAAATCCCGACCTACTAGTTCTCGATCTGACTCTCCCGCGCCGGAATGGGTTCCAGATCCTCGAGGAGCTTAGGGCCTCGGAGAGAACGGCATCACTCCCGGTGATACTCATCTCGAGTGACGCCTCTAACGAAGCCCGCATTCATGGCTTGCGCCTAGGCGCCGACGACTTCTTGCTCAAGCCGTTTTCGCCGCGGGAGCTGATCGTCAAGATCCGCCGCATCCTGGACCGGGTGGCTGACCAGAGGCTGCTGAGCAAGAAGGCTGAGCGCTTGGAGGACGAGCTGAGGAAGCAGCGACAGGCGATTCTCACAGCGCACCACGAGATGGATCGTAACCTCTTGCGGATCGGGGCAGTGTTGCAGCACATTGAGGATCTCAACCAGACACGCTCCCCTGACAGTGTGCTGGAGGAATGCGCGCATGCGCTTGTGGGAGATCTGGGGCTTTCGCAGGTCTGTGTGTTTGCCCTGGATCAGAACAACAGGCAGTACGTTCCACGCGCATGGAGGGGGCTGGACGAACGGGCTGCTATCAACCTCTCCATATCGGCAGATGGCTTCCTGGCACAGGTGCTGTCCTTGGAAGGCCGCACGATGATGCTTGATGAGTTCGCCGAGTATCCGCGCGCCCGGGAAGAGGTACTGCGGCTCAGCGCGGCCGGCATCGTGCACCTTACCCCGGTGCGGGCCAAGGAGGGGCTCGTTGCTCTGATCGGTGGGTCGACGAAAGCCAGCGGCCAGCCCCTGGACCGTTTCGACGTACACCTGCTGGGGGTGATCTCTCGCTCGGCGGCTGTTTCCCTCGAGAACGCCAGTGCCTTCGAAGGTGTGCGGGATTCGTTCGTCGAGACGACGGCGCATCTGATAGCAGCGCTGGAGTCCCGCTATGAGAGCCTCGCAGGGCACTCTGAGCGGGTTCGTGACCTGGCATTGCGCATATGCTCGGAGATGGGCATATCCCCACGCGTGCGAGACAATGTGGAAGTTGTGGCGAGACTGCACGATCTGGGGGCACTTTCGGAGTACGAGCATGTTTTCGGGGAGCAGCGCTTCTTTACGGATGAAGAGCGGGCCGACCTGCGCAAGCGCAGCAGTCTTGCAGTACGGCGGCTCCTCGAGGCTTCCCATCTCTCCGAAGTGGCCGATGCCGTCTACAGCCTCAGTGAATACTGGGATGGCACTGGCCTGCCCGAGGGCTTGGCGGGGGAGGCCATTCCGATCGAGGCCCGCATAGTTGCCCTGGCGAACGCCTATGACGCGCTCACCCATCCGCGGCCACATCGACCGGCCTACACACACGATGAAGCCATGACGATCCTCCGTCAGCGCTCTGGACACCAGTTCGATCCGGAGGTTTTCGCTGCCTTCGCCAAACTGTTCGAGGCCGAGGGAGCGACCGTGGATCCCAGTGACGGCGTCGAGGCGACTTCGTCCACGAAGGTGCCGGGTCGCCCGGCGGTTGGTTCGGATGACAGTGGTGAAGGTGCGGATGCTGTCAATACTGTTGGATCTGAGAACGCACATGACCTCAAGACTATTGCATCAAGCGGGGAAGAGGGCGGAGGGTCCGAAGGCAAGGACGGACCCGCAAGCGGGCAAGACTGACTGCCGAGCACATTTGAGGCTAGATACGAATCGCAACCATTACTATCATCACCGAAGATTCTTTGGTACGCAGTCTTCGACCTCGGGTGCGCAGTGGAGGTTGTACAACGGATGCGTGGCCGGGGTCGTACGGTCGGTGCTGACTTGTCAGGGGGGGATGGGTATGGAAGAGAAGTCGATGGGAGGCATGAGGATCACCTTGGTGGCGTGTGCTGGTGGGCTTATGCTGGCTTGGGCTGTCGGGGCGCTCTTCTCTTCGGCATTGGCGCTCGAGCCTAAGCCTGCGGGTTGTCCTCCGTTCTATTTGAAGGCCGAGGACGGGCAGATCATAAACCCGATCACAGGCCAGAATGCCGACAAGCCTTACAGCACAAAGCAGACATGCGGCGCCTGCCACGATTACGTGAAGATCACCGGCGGGTATCACTTCCAGCAGGGCTGGGATGAGATCAGTGACGATTTCGGTCTGAAGAAGGGCAAGCCATGGGTGCTATCACCCGGCATGATGGGGAAGCACTGACCGCCCTCGTTTCGCCAGTTGGCGAAGAAGCATAACAAGACGGCCGACGAGATCGATCTCACCCCGTTCCAGTTCGTCTCGGCCGGCCCCAAGGGTGAGTTGCTGAAGAAGAAGCCCGGTTGCGGCAGCTGCCACCCCGGCGGCGGCGGCATGGAGTACGACCGCGAGGGGCATCGCTACGACGAGTGGCTCAGGGAGCACCCCGAGCTCGCGAACTCGCTCGACGGTGACTACCACAAGAGCAAGTGGGACAGGACCGGCGTTGTTGAAGGCGATTGCTTCCTTTGTCATCTGCCCGGTTACAACTTCGGCGAGCGCATGGCTCAGCTGAAGATGCTCAACTACAAGTGGGCCACGGTTGCTGGCTCCGGAATCGGGCAGGTAAAGGGTTTTGTGGCGGACGGTGAAGAGCCCGTGGTGGTGTACAACAAGCACTTCTTCAACGAAGACGGCAAGCTCGACATCGGGCTTGTTTACCCGCCTCCGTCGGATAACTGTGTCTTCTGCCACGGCATGTCCGATCTGAAGAAGCGGGGTTTCAGCTGGAACGACCTCGACAACCAGGACGTCCACAACCTCGGGGGCATGAGCTGTACGGATTGTCATCCGGGCGACATTGACCACAACTTCGCCAAGGGTGATGAGAACGTATCGACCGTGAGGGACGACCTGGACGGCAAGGACATGAGCCGCTGTCAGGATTGCCACGGCAAGGGGACGATGGGTGCTCCACGCCCGGCCCACCCGAAGGTTAGGCCGGACCATCTCGAGAAGCTCGCGTGTGAGTTCTGCCACATCCCCACGCTGCACAAAGCCGCTGCCGCAGGCTTGGACGTTACAGCAGGAGGGGTCTGGATCATCTCCACCCCGGGCTCGAAGAGGGTGGGCGATCGCTTCGCATGGCATCCGCGCTACGAGTGGAAGAAGAAGCTGGGGGATGAGACCGAGAAGCTCTACCCGGTCAACCTCATCCTTCCCATGTTCTACACGAACCATGACGCAGACGGTATTTACTATCCGCTCTTTGCCAGGGAGCTGAAGAAAGCCTTCGAGATGGCGAAGAGCAAGATCCTGGGAGAGCGGGAGGCGCCCGAGAAGAACGCGCCCATAGTGAAGACGAACGACCAGATCAAGGCGATGCTCGAAGCGCTCTCTGAGAGCCTGAAGGGCAACAAGCGCTTCGAGCAGATCGAGCCCCACTTCCATCACGGGGGAAGGTTGTACTCGCTCGAGGGCGGGCAGCTGGTCGTCGAGGAAGACCATACCTGGGTTGGCGAGGGAGAAGGCTTCAACATCAATCACAACGTCGCACCAGCCGAAGAGGCCTTGGGCGCCCATGGCTGTGCCGACTGCCATTCGGATGATTCCCACGTCTTCAAGGGTCAAGTGGTCGTGAGCTTCATTGGTGAGAACGGAGAGCCCGAGTACGTCCATTCGGGCCGCCTCTTTGGCCACAAGCCATGAAGTCTCCTGCTCAATCAGTTCCATCAGCGCTACGTTACTGCGCTCATCTTCGTAGCCGCAGTCCTCGCGCACGCCTACCTAGGCACGATAGCGAACCCGGCTACGTGGCGGGCCCTGGTGGACGGCAAGGTGAGCAAGGAGTGAGTGAAGGAGCATCACTCCGAGTGCTACAAGGAGGTCGTGGGCGGGGCGGACCGGGCTCCACCGGGCCTCCTGCGAGACTCGCCCCCGGCCGGCTGATCCGGAGTCGGCCGGGGGCGTTTGTGTATCTGAAGCCGCTAGGGTAGTGGCTCCTCAGCTACGACAAGCGGTCCTTCGGGCATATTGCATATCCCTACCCGACGCCCCCCCAGCCGCCAGCGCCCCTGGGGAGTCGCAGCCCGCAGTTCGACCCAGAGGGTGTCGGAGGCTGGCCACCGGGCGGCTGGTCCAGCATCGAGGATGGGTGTGAGGTCGAAGCAAAGGTCATGGCCCGAGCGCGTCTGGAGGGTTGGCAGCCCGAGCGGGGGCGTTGGATTGGGCGACGCCTCGAGCACATAGACTACTTCCTCGGGGGCCAGGTGCCCCGAAGCGAGCCCTGGCTCTTCAAGGCATAGCTCCCATCTCCCTGAGCGACGCTGCACCCGGGGAGCTGCGGCAGAATACCGGGTATAGAAGATCTCGCGGCAGGTGCGATCGCGCCGCTCGCAGAGCGCCTGGATCAAATAGGAAGCTAGGTTCCTATCGGTGAGCTTGGCAGCCTCCACCGCTGCTGCGATCGCTGAATCCTCCACTGCCGAGAGGATCTTCGCGGCTTCCACTTCGGCTCGAGGGTTCGGTGTGCTCAGGAGATGGGAGGCCGTTCCGGGCCTCCAGGCAAGATACGAATAGCCTTCGGCCGCAAGGGGACCGGCGGCTACCTGGGCTTCGTCGTCTGCCTGGCGATGGAGGCCAAGCCCGGCAAGCCCCGAAAGGATATCACCCAGGTTCCACTCCGACTCTGGCATCTCGGCTGCGGCAAGCCGGCCCGCAACCCTGGAAGAACCTAGCCCGTGGCCCAGGCCGATGAGCACTGCGCCCTGCTCACATCCGGGGTCTGCAGGGCAGCCAAAGCGAGTCTCATCCAAGCGCCAGAGGTCCAGCCATGCCGCAAACGGTCTCAGACGCGCAAGCAGGCTACTGCCCCATCCGGGAGGAGCCGATTCCGTGGCGTCCCCGGTACGCCATGCGTGCAGTCCCCCATTGGGAAGTCTGGATGCAGCAGCCCGAACCACTGCCCCATGGGCTACCGATTCCAGGAACCGCTTCCATTCCTCGGCCCCTAACCGGCTTCGTGAACCCCCAGGCGAGACCTTCGTTGCCTCGGGTGCCAGATCGAGGGAGTCGGCTACCAGGTACCAAAGCGCCCCAGGAAGCACGGGGAAACCCGAGAACCATAGGAGCCTTGCGCAGATGACCGACGAAGCCGTACGCAGAGGCTTTGCCTGAGGAGAATCCATCTCCAGGATGAACTCCCGGCCGGACCCATCGCGCACCCACATGTAGGGTTCGGTGCCCTCGATGCGGGCCTCCAGCACCAACAGGCGCCCGCGTGCCCTCTGGCAAGGTCCCAGGGCTTCGTCACGTGCAAGGACGCTTGGATCGATCCCTGTAGTCGCTGGACATGCTGGGGGCCATGCACCGGCTCCTGACGGCAGGCTCCATAGAGCTGCCAAGAGAAGCCCTGGAAGAAGGCTGTAGGGGATCGATCTCCTCACGGCCGGTCCCTCCTGTCGGCGCGGTCGAAGGCACTCTCCAGGGTCACCGTAGCGACGATGTCCTCGTCGCTGGCTGCGAGCTGGATGCGGAAGTAGAACATGTCGTCGCGTGCGAAGCGCACACCGGCTCCCCAAGAACGGTGTACGTCGGAGAAGTCGAAATCCAGGAGCCGCGGGAGGACCTTGCCGAAGTCTGCGAAGAGGGTGCCTTCGGCAATGCGCGAGAGCCGATATCGGTATTCCAGGCTCCAGAAAACGGCTCCATTGTCACGGAAGCGGTTCTGCAGGTAGCCCCGCAGGCTGGAACGCCCGCCCAAGGCCGGCAACTCGGTGAACTTTATCGGCAGCTCGGATGAGGTCCTTGCTTCTTCGGCCGAGAGCCGTGCCAGGAAGGTTCGTCCTTTTCCCAGAGGGAAATAGTGCTGTACCTCGAACCCGTATCTCACGAAGTCGACGAGGTCCGGTCCAGTTCCCCGTGCCTGTCCGAACCACATCTCGAGCTTCGAGCCGCGGTGTGGGCGGGCCCATGAATCGCGCGTATCCAGGGTGGCGGAGATCTCGGCCCAGATGTTCTGGGGATCGACCCAGAGTCCAGGTGCCAGGTACTCGCTGTGGAATATCTCTTCTATGCTGTGCTCTCCCTTATCGATGTAGGCCGCCCTGCTTATTTGGTTTCTGTGTGCCGATACGACCCCGTGGAAGGTCAGGCTCTGTGAGGGGGCGAAGCCGAACTTGGCCATGAAGAGGTAGCGTTCCTGCGTGTAGTAGGTCAGGTCCTCTCGACGCGATAGGTTGCCCAGGCCGAAGTAGTAGTGGTCGGGGATGAGCTCGTACTTGGCCTGGAGCCGGTACGTGAATCCGCGTCTATGCTCGTTGCGCGATCTTATCGTCACTGCGTATAGCTGGCGGACCGTGCCCCCGAAGGCGGCCCTGTAGGTGATGCATCCTCCGTGGTGTATGGGATTGAGGTGGCTTGCGCGGAAGCCGAAATTGAGCCCGAGACGTGGGTCCACAAAGAGCGTGGGTATGAAGTACCGGTCGGACTCCACCTTGGAGATGGTTCTTTGAATCAGGGCAGCGAGTGAGCCACCACTGCTGGGCCCAGGCCAGTATGGACGCGAGCCCGGTGCATCCGGCCCGGCACCGCCGGCTCCCCGGGCCAGCATCAGGCTTCCGATGGCGCAGACAATCAGCCCCCAATGGGCTCGCCGCATGGGCTCTTCCCTCCCTGGTAGCGTTGGCTTTCCCTATGCCGAAGCGGCCAGCCGGAAAGACTAGCATGCCATAGACGCCGCCGGGCTATAAGATCGGCAAAGCGCCTTGGCTTCGTTTGCGCGCGGGCTTCCCGGGAGCCGGCAGCCAAGCCACTGTGGTGACCGGGTGTCGTCTGCCTTAGGTCTGCTCGTCAATCACCCGCCCGCGGTGATGCCGAAAGGACCCTTGCTGCCACGCTGCTCGCGGCATCGAGGACCTCCAGGAGGTCGAGGCATTCCTCGAGATCCCTGGCGCATACGATCGCTCCGTGGTGGGGCCAAACGATGACCCTAGCCGATGTGGCCGCCTGGGCCGTTGCCTCGACTAGCTCGCTGCTTCCGGCGGGGAGGGGGTCTGTGAAGCCGATGCCCGCTTCCATCAGGGCCTCGCTATCGGGAGCCACGTTGAGCGCCATTTCCAGGAAGGTTTCGGGGGGCGGCGCGGCTGGTCTCCGCCGTGTAGTTGCTGCTTCACTCAAGGGACCGGGCCAAAGCAGGTGCGTCAGCCAGAGGACCCCGGGGAGGTGAGCATGGAGTACCGCTCTTGCGCCTGAGGCAGAGTGTGCTGCAAGGAGAGCCTCATGCGAACCGATTTCGCGGGTGGGTGAAGCCGTTTGGGGCCACTCGAACCCCCCCTGGGCGTGGGGCAAACCGAGTGTCAGGCCTGGCGGTGGTGAAAACGCGATCTGCCTCATGCGTGATCCGGTACGGCTTGCGATGAGAAAGGTGCGCTGGATCGGGCCTCCCGAAGCCTCCGGAGACGCTTTCGCAGCCGGCAGTATGCGCCTTGCCTCAGCGAGCAAATCGAGTGGTAGGAGGACCGAGAGATTCCCCGAAGCACCGGGTGTCCACCCGCGGGAGGCCAGTACGCCTGCAACGCGTGCTACTTGTGAGAGAACCTCGCCCAGAGGGTGCGGGCTATGCTGTCCGTTCTGCATCTTCACCCGGCTTTGTTACCGGAAAGTACTCGGCCGTTCAAGGCCGGTTCTCGCATTGCAGTAGCCACGCTTACTACATTATCGTAGGCCACACTGGTGATTTGTGAGCATCTGACTCGGAGGATCAATGGGCGAAAGCAGCAGGCTGGAGCGGCCCCAACGCGTTCCCAGGCACGTGGTATTGATTCCCGACGGCAACGCCCGCTGGGCGTCGGCCAGGGGGCTGCCGGTCTATGAAGGGCACAGGCGCGGGGCAAAGGCCGTAGAGGCTTTCCTGCAGGTATGCCTCGACTGGGAGGTCCACTACGTCACCGTCTGGGCCTTCTCTACAGAGAACTGGGAGCGTTCTTGGCTGGAGGTCTCGAGCATCATGCGTTTGATCGAGACCTATCTCCGGCGCAACAGGGGGCGGTTCGAGCGCGATGGGATCCGTTTCCGGCACATTGGTCGCCGTGATCGTCTGCGCCTGAAGTTCTCAGGCCTGATGGCCTTGCTGGAGGAAATAGAGAGGGAGACCTCGGGCTACGGACCTTTCACACTCAATTTGGCCCTCGACTATGGCGGGAGGGACGAGGTGGTGCGAGCGGTGCGCAGACTGCTCGCTGAGGGTGTGGATCCTGGCACAGTGTCGTGGGAGCTGCTGGAGTCCTACCTCGATACTGCGGGACAGCCCGAACCCGATCTCATCATTCGCACTTCAGGGGAACAACGCCTCTCTGGGATCCTTCCGTTGCAGGCAGCGTATGCCGAGCTCGTATTCGTGTCCGAATTGCTTCCTGACATGGACGAGGAGGCTTTCCAGCGGGCAATACTGGAGTTCGCAGGGCGCGAGCGGCGGTTCGGAGGGCGCCCGGGCGTGAAGGGGAGCCGGTAGTGAAGTCCATGAGTGCCGAGCGAAAAGAGGCCGTAGCAGAAGCGAAGGAGTACCTTGCCCAGAGCGCCCGGATGGTTGCGCCTATCCTCCGAGGTTTCTGGGAGCGGAAGCGTCGCGAATGGGCCCATGTTCCCGAGATAGTGAGGGCAGCCTTCGATGCCTATGACGTACTGACAAGCGACGGGAAGAAGATTCGCAGTGGGCTTACCCGGCTCGGCTATGACGTTTGCAGAGATGCCGAGCCTGGAAACCTGCCCCCCGAGGGTGTGCTGCGTGCCGCCGCGGGGATCGAAATCCTGCACAACGCCTTCCTCATTCACGACGACATAATGGATGAGAGCGACCTGCGGCGGAGCCTTCCGACTGTCCACCGTAAGTACGCCGATGCTTTCCGCAGCCGATTCGATTCGGAAGAGGCGGCACTCCGCTACGGGAAGGCCGTGGCTCTGAACTTCGGCGACAAGGGGCAGGCTCTTGCACAGGAGCTCGTGCTCGACTCGGGCTTTCCGGAGCCTGTGCTGCTGAGGGCGGTGAGGCTTCTGAGCAGAGTGACGGCTGAGACCGTGGCGGGTCAGCTGCTCGATGTGGCGGACGTGCACCTGGATGAGCTTACTGAGGAACAGGTATTGCTCATCCATGAGTACAAGACCGCCCACTACACGGTGATGTTGCCGCTAATGCTGGGTGCGATCCTTGCAGGGGCGGAGGAAGAGCGCCTCAAGGCGCTGGAGCGTTTCAGCATCCCTTTGGGAATCGCCTTCCAGATCCGAGATGACATTCTGGGCCTCTTCGGTGACGAGAGGACGATCGGCAAGCCCGTGGACTCCGACCTGCGCGAGGGCAAGAAGACGCTTCTCTTCGTGCATGCCTATGAGCGCGCAAATGCCGAGGAGCGTAGGGCGCTTCTCGCGCTGCACGGGAACTCCACGGTGAGCATGGAGGATCTGGATCTTATCCGGCGTATCGTGCGCAGCACTGGTGCCCTTTCCCGCTCCGAGCAGATCGCAAGGGAGATGGTTGCGCGCAGCGAGGAAAGAATCCCCGAGATCACAGAGAATCCGTATTGGGCCCGCTTGCTGCGCGGACTGGCCGAGTTCTTCATCGAGCGCCGCTACTGAGGCCTTGGGCCGGGGGCCTCAGAAGATGGTCTGCCCTGGCCCGAGGGGTTGCGGCAGGAGGATCGGATTCTGCGAGATGGGTTCTTTGGTAAGGGTGATCGTCTGGGCTTCGGTGGTCATAGAGGCAGCGGCTGGACTGCTGCTGCTTGCAGCCGGCGTCTCCGGCGGAGTGGCAAGCACGCTGGGCTACTGGCTTGCGCCCGCGGCAACGGTGGACCTGGCGGCTCCGGCTGCCCGAACGGGTCTTGCGGTGGGAGGCTTGGCGTGCCTCTGGCTGGCTGCGGCACTCGTGCTGTTTGGCAGGATGCGTGAGGCCTCCGAGGA
>CAYMBA010000046.1:0-15481 GCA_964388535.1 uncultured bacterium
TGCCGCACCCTGCCGCTTCCCTGCGGTATGACCAGCAGATCAACGAAATCCCTATCCGACATCCATCAGCCCTGCCGCCCGCATGAGCCCGGTGAAAACTGAACAGAACAGCCGGAAGCTACCAGCAAGCTGGACGCCAGTCAACTCCAGCGCTCCGCACTCAGTCCCCTCTCCCTGACTCTCCAGCGGACTCCCCCGAAGCCGGCTGGGAAAGCGACTCCGGCGGCTCAGGGGAACCTCCTGACCCACCCGCGGGGGGCTCGCTCTCACTTTGCTGCGCACCTGTGGGCTTGCTTCTAGCCTCCTCGTACTTCTTTCTGACCCCATCGACCTGCTGGCGTGCAGCCTCTCTGATGCTGCCTATTTCCTTCTCGACCTCCGCCAGCGACTCTTCAAGCTTCCTGATCCTTGCTATGATCGCCCTGACATTGACGTCATCCAGCACGTTTGTGGCTTCAGGGCGCTTCGAAAGCTCATAGATCCTCTCACCCAGTTCTGTCTTCTCGCGCGCCATCTCCCTACCCAGGCTCAACACGTCCAGCCGCTTGCGGCTGATCCTCGCATACTCGCTCGTCCTGATCCCCGCCAGCTCAGCGATCTCCCTTATCTGGGAGAGAAGTTTGGAAACCGTACTCTCTTCCATCCCACTCACCTCCTCAATTCGGCCCAGGGGATTGGTACGCCGCCTCGTTTGAAGCAACCCCGGGCTTTGATACACTCTGCCGCGTGGTCGGGCAACGAAAAGACGACCCCTCCGCCGCGAGAGGCCGGGCAGCCAGCAGACCCGGCGAAGAGGGCAGGGAAACCTTTTTCATAAGTGACTCCCACCTGGGAAGCGGTCCGCGCTGCTCGGAGCGACTCGAGGCGATGCTTCGGTTCCTCGAATCCATCCGACACCGCGCGGGACAGCTCTACCTGCTCGGCGACATCTTCGACTTCTGGTTCGAGTACCGCCACGCCGTGCCCAAACGACATTTCAGGCTCCTCAGAACCCTTGCGAACATGAACGAGGCCGGCACGCGCGTTCTCTATCTCGGCGGCAACCACGATTTCTGGGCTGGCTCCTATCTGAGGAGCGAGGTTGGGCTGGAGGTGCTCGAAGGTCCACGCACAGTCGTTGAGCAGACCCGGCGGATATTTCTGACGCACGGCGATGGAGTTGGGCCCGGGGACGTGGGTTACAAGGTTCTCAAGCGCCTTCTCCGCAGCCCTATCGCGATTGCCCTCTACAGACTCATCCACCCCGATGTCGGAATCCCCCTTGCCTATGCTGTCTCGCGAAGCAGCCGCTTGCACAGCCCGCCTACCTCGCATGTCATCGAAAGGGTCTCCCGCCACCTGGCGACGCCCATGTTCAATGAAGGCTGCGACGCGGTCGTGATGGGGCACATACATGAGCCCATGCACCTGCGCGACTCCCATGGCAGAGACTTCCTCATCATCGGAGATTGGCTGGAGCACTTCACCTATGTGCGGCTTCACGAAGGCACCTTTCATCTGGAGTCCTTCGATGGCGAAGTACCAGGAACGAAGATCCAGCCGCGGCCCTGGCCAAAGGGACTCGAACCATAGGCCCGTCAGAAACCCCACGGCGGTCAGAGGTCCGCACCCAGGGAGAAACGATGTTCGGACCCTAGGTCCTCCCCCACAGGGGAGTACGACCACCGCAAAGCCAACGGCCCTGTATGGAAAGCAACACCGAGGGAGACCCCTCTGGTCTGGTGCCCCGTGCGATAGCCGGCGCCCAGCCCGAGGGTCCCCCGGTACACGTACTCGCACCCGAACCTCAGCGCGTACCCCTCCCCTAGAGTGTGGGAAACATCCGCTTCCATCTCGACGGCGCCCCCGCCGGCTGCCCGCTCCCAATTCAGACCGAATTGGACGATCCTTGGCAGGTCTATCTCCTCCTCCAGAAACGAGACCGAAGGCCCGAGGTTTCTGACGCTGAGGCCGGCGCCCAGGGGCACGCCGAGCCCCACACGGGCGAGATCCCACTGCAGCCCCGCTGAGGCGGACCACCCCGACGCCACGTAGCTGCCTATGGTCTCGTTGAGTGTCCCTAGGCCAAAGCCCAAACGCCCGCCACGAGGCAGGGAGATGCCCATCGACAAGCGCGCGTCATAGGCGGAGTAGCCGAAGCTCTCGATACGATTGCCCCGATCGTCATAGCCGGGTATGTTGTCCGTCCAGATCCCATCGAACGAAACCGCGACGACGAAGCGAGACGTGCCGGGCAAGCCAGGAACATGGGCGGCTCCAAGGGGAAGGCTGAGAGCAGCATACTCGTATCTCAGGTCCGCGAAGGTCTCGACATGGCTTATGTCCACGTGGAAGCGGGGAGTGCCCGCAAGCCCAGCCGGATTCCACAGACACGCCTCTCCCCCCTCGACGCGAGCCACCACCGCCTGTGCCTGGGAGGCCCCGAAAGCCCCGGGCCCGGTCTTCAAGTAGGCCATCCCTACCCCAGCAGAGGCCACACCACTCCCGAAGACTGCCACTGCCAAGAGCCCGCCCGCACCGTAGGATATGCTTTTCATATCTGCTCCAATACCGCGACCATCTTGGTCGCTTGCTCGTGCTATCTGACCTCGAGCTCCCTGTTGCCCGGGTCCAACTGGTAAGCCCACTCGAAGGAAACGTACTCCCGCTCCACAGTGAGCAGCCGTACCTTCGCGTAGTGCCCGTCTCGGGTGTGGAGGACATAGGTATGATCTTCTATGGCCTCGACCACACCGGAGGGCGACCACGCCGCATCGGGTGCGTATCCTATCTCATCGAAGTCGGCCGTCCAGCCCATGTCTTGAACGGCCGTGGGATCATCCTCTCCGAATGCTTCACTCCCGGCTATCAGATAGGCATGGTGTGGGGAGGCAGGGTCTACCCAATAGTAGAAGTCCGCACGCTCATCGTCGGAATCCACTGCGACCCCCCTGGAGAGATCGAAGCCCGCCTCCACAGGAGAGGCAGCAGCATCGGCGATCGTGTCCCTCCCATCCGGTCTCGGTGTGTCGTGAACGTCCTCGATGCTCAGGTCGCCCTCGTTGCCCGCCTCATCGAAGGCCGCCACCGCGTAGTAGTACGTCTCGCCGTTCTCCACATCCCGGTCCACGAAGGTCACGGTGTACGCTTCGGGGTCATGTGGGACCGTAGCGATCTCGTGGTAGGGCGCGTCGTAGCCCGTCGAGTTCCTATAGACTGCATAGCCCGCAACGTCAGGTTCCACGTTGGAGAACCAGACTAGCGTTACCTTCCCGTCCCCCGTTATGGACACAAGGCCTCGGGGTGCAGCCGGCGGTGTCGTATCTGGGACTGTGCAATCACACTCCTCACATTCATCCGAACACCCAGCCAGCAGAGCCAGAACGAGAGCAATGCCGGCGCCCGCAAGGCGCAACCTGAAGGCATATCGATTGGCTTCCATGATCCTACCTCCGACGCCCAACCGAAGGGTGTGCCGCCCGTACAGGTTCCTCCAGCGACGCACACCGGAGGCTACCCTATATCTTCACTCCCGCATACCCCGCTGGGCTCCAATGGGTTCGTTCCCAGGGCCAAACTAGAAGACGGGCCTCTCCGGACCCCAGGGCAACGCAAGCTTGGAGCGGAGGCCCCCAGGGGGTGCCAAGCGGGCAGACAGCCTCAGGCGCTGGGAAGAGAAGGTACCGGATGCCGCGGGCCGAAGGCTCATACAAATGAAAAGGCCCGCGCCAAGCGCGGGCCTTTCTTCGGGAGCGGGCTAGACCAATTCCGGCACAGCCTGGACATCCCCCCATTCGATGGCCTGACACCGTAGGCTGCCCGCTCACCAAGCCGACTTAGTGCCTCTCAGGCTAGCAAGGGCTCCCCCGGCAGTGCCCCGGCTGCCAGATTCGAGGCGGCGGGCCGAGGATCTCCTTGAAACTCCCCCTCCACTGGCCATAGCAGCAAGAGGCATGCCAAGCGCGGGCTACCGACGCACCCTCCGCTGCTGAAGCTCGAACTCGTTGCCGCTACATTCGTTACGCCGCTGGGGCCGAGTGCCTCAATCACGGGCGCTGCATGAAGGAGCACATCGGGCTATAAAGGATGTTTATGCGCGAGGGGCGAGCGTCCAACCGACGGCATGGCAAGGTGCTACGCCATAAAGATACTTTATGGATGGGGATCATGGCAGGAAGCATAGTCGTGCAAAGCAGCCAGCAGCAACGACCTAAGGCGGGAGATCATTCGCCCTTCTCGATGCCATAGCGCCTCATCTTAGCAAGAAGCCCCGGGTAGCTTAGGCCAAGGCGTTCGGCAGCCCTCGTCTTGTTCCAACCGCAGGCTCTGAGTGCATCCCTGATCAGCCGCTTCTCGAGCCGCTCCACGTTCTCCTTCAAGGTCAATCTGGACCCCTGGCCACTACTCGCCCAAGCAGCCCCTGGTCGCATCTCCTCGGGCAATAGCTCGGGCCCCAACGGTTCGCCATCCTCTCCCAGGGCAACCAGCCTACGGACCACCTGCATCAGCTCGCGTATATTGCCCCGCCACTCGTGCTCCAAGAACGCGGCCATGACCTCGCGCGAGAAACCCGCGGGCCGCCGGCCCATCTCAGAGGCAGCCATGTCGAGGAAGTGTCGCGCTAGAAGCGGGATGTCGGAGCGTCGCTCTCTCAAAGGGGGCAGTTCCACGGTGAAGTCAGAGAGCCGGTAGTAGAGATCCTCGAGAAACCTTCCCTGAGTGATCGCCTCCCGCAGGTTGGTGTTGCTTGCACACACCACCCTCACGTCTACGCGGCGCTCTTCGTCGGACCCCACGGCCCTGATCACTCGGCCATCGAGGGCATTGAGGAGCTTGGCTTGGACAGCCAGACTGGCTCTGCCAATCTCATCCAGAAACAGCGTTCCGCCTTCTGCTTGCTCGAACAAACCCTTGCGGGTCCTCAATGCACCTGTGAAAGAGCCCTTGACGTGCCCAAACAGCTCGCTCTCGAGCAGCGGCTCAGGAATCGCTGCGCAGTTGACGGTCACAAAGGGGCCGTCGCGTCGGGGACTGGCCTTGTGAATGCATTCAGCAAGAAGCCCCTTTCCGGTCCCTGTCTCACCGAGAATGAGGATCGTGGCGGTGGAATCAGCAACCCGTTCCAGATGGGCAAAGAGGCGCCTCATGCGGGGATCCGACGTGACGTACGGGGCGAACGCTACCGGCCGCGCAGCGGCCTCCTGCCTTGCTTTCTCCTCCCGCCGCAGGCCTACCAGTGCGGTGCCCATCAGGCCTGCCAGAAGCCCTAGAAGCCTTATCTCTCCACCACCGAAGGGCCCAGATCCCTCCTTCGACCGAACGACTCCCAACACGCCATGCTCACCCGGTACGGGCACAGAGATGGCCGCCACGGCCCAACCGCGACGATCCAGCTTCAAATGGAGCCGACGCCTGAGCACGTCGCTGCGAGCGGCGTGGAGAAGCGCGGCCGCCTCACGCCTGCTCGTGCCCCAGCAGGCCTCCAGTCGCACCCGGCCCTGGCGTGGTCCCAAACCCAAGAAGGCCGCTTCCGCGCCCAAACGCTCCGCGACGAAGGCAAGCATGCGCTCGAGCGATTCGGTAGGGCTGCCTGAACCGGCCAGCAATCCCCCCCAGCGCCCCACCAAGTCCAGCTCCACCGAGCCAAGAACCGCATCACGAGCCGAGTCCTCTTCGATTTCAGTACCGAGTTCCTCTATCGACCGAAGCAGATCGCGTCTCCCAGCCCGCTCAGCCAGACGTCTCGCGCGGGCCAGGTCTGCGACGGCGTCATCTGCCCTGCCCGCACGAGAGCGCGCCCTGGCCAGCAGGAGCGCTGCCTCAGCTGAACGGCCCTCGAGGCCAACCTCGCTGAAAAAGGCCCACGCATCCTGGATGAACCCCTCTGCCCTAGTCAGCACTTGCCTCGCCGAACTGCCCTCGATGAGGCAACCAGCCAGCGCCATCATGGAAAGCGCCGTCTCCAGCCGATCGGGGGTCTTCTTGAGGAGAGCCACCGACTTCTCAAGCGCCTTCCGCGCCTCCCGCAGCCGCCCGCCACCCAAGCAAACCTTCCCGTACAGTCTCAGCGCTGCACCTGCCTCCACGGAGTCTCCCAAACGCATGGCCCTGGCATACGACGACAGCGCCATCCGGGCGGCCTCGGTTCCAAGGCCTCGGGCCAGCAGCAGCCGGCCCATCCTGAGCCTGACTTCGCCGGCCAGATCCCCTCTGGGAGCGACCTCCTCCGCAAGAGCTAAGGCATCGCGGAGAACTTCATCGGCTTCCTCCAGACGATTCTGCTCCAGGAGCACCTCCGATCTGCCTTCCAGGGCCAGAACCACCTCCCGACCGAAGCCGCCGCTGCGAGCGACCTCTTCTGCTCGCTCGTAGTACGAAAGCGCGACTCCCAAGTCCCCCCTGCGTCGGTGAAGGTGTCCGGAGAGTATGAGCGCTTTGGCCATGGAGAAGTCGTTGCCGACCTCCCGATAGGCCGAGAGGGCCCTGGAGGTGTAGGCCTCAGCCTGTTTCCAATCGCACAACTTGGTGAAGAGGATTCCGAGATTGAGGCAATGTGCACCCACTCTCGCGTAGTTCCCGGCCTCCTCGCTCACCGCAAGCGCACGAAGCAAGTAGTCACGGGCCTCGTGCCACCGAGGGCCGTTCTTGAGAAGCAGCCCTAGATTGTTGAGGGCCCTTGCGACACCTTCCTTGTGTTCCACCCGCCGGAAGGTAAACAGGGCGCTCTCGAAACAATCACGTGCCTTCTCGGGTCGCCCCAGGCGCACATGGACGATGCCGAGCGTGAGCTCTGCCATACCCATCTCGGCATGTTCCACGCTATGCCGCAGCAGCTCGCATGCCCTTTCGCAGTGTTCTTGAGCCTCCGAGTGCCGGCCGAGCGCGTCCAAGGCGTCTCCCAATCTCCACAGGACCATCCCATTGAGGTCCTCGTCCCCGCCGGTAGTCTCAAGCACGGCTCGCAACTCGGCCTCGGCAGTCCTGTAGTCACCCTTCTTGAGAAGGCAGTCGACTTTTCTCAAACGCAGGCCCACGGCAGCTCGGCGATCCAATCCCACCCTGCCTGCAACAGCAAGTGCGCGATCGAGATACTCTGCAGCGGCATCCGGGCTGTCCGCCGCCAGGTGCATCTCCGCAAGACCCGTCAGCTTGCGGACCTCCGGCGGATACACGACCCCCTGGTCGCGGGCACGCCCGCGGGTACGCTTCTCTTGCTCCCTTCTGCTACTCAACTGTGCCTCCGGGGCTGGCCTTAGTGCTAAAGCGACAGCAGAATCGACTGCTCCGCCACCCAGACCTCAATGGCCACGACCTCCGGATCGAGATGGTACTCATCCGGATCCCCCTCCTCCTCGTGGCCATTGCCCTCGGTTCCCTGGCACCCTTCCGCAGCGCTACCAAGCGGCGAAGGGCTTTCCCCGCCCGTCTCTGCCGAGAACCCACGCGTGCTGGAATCCGCAGGCTCAGGCGATAGGGGCAGGGAACCCGCTGCCGCGGAGAACGCGGTCAACCACACCACCAGCGCGGGCAAGGCGAGCAAAAGGAGGCAGGGGCTTCTGGAGCTGGCTCTCATGACGATCATCTCCTTCCTGCGACGCCGGGATACTCTGGGGGCTGATCAGCGACGAAAGTCGCCAAGGGGAGATCCTCTGGAACCCGGCCGCCAGGATGAGAGCCCAATCCATGCGAAAGCCTACCCCCCTAAGGGAGGCAGTGTCAACGACGCTGCAGCCTCTACGCATGCGCAGAGGTTGAGAGCCGCCAATCTCCGTACCGGACCCTTCGGAGAAGCGCCGCGCTGCACCGGCGCCGTCCGCCGCCGCACTCAGGGCGAAGCCGAATCCAAGTGGTGTATACTCGACTGGCCCATAAGCACCGGCATCCATCGAAACCCGAAGGGAATCCGCCATGACCCGGAATGGGCTCCAGAGAACAAGCATTGTGGGGCTGACCACAGAGCAGATAGGCCAGCTCCCCGCACTCTCTGCCGAGCCCAGGTACAGGGCAAGGCAGATTGCCACCTGGGTCTACCAGAAGGGAGTCACCAGCTTCGAGGAGATGACCAACCTCCCCAAGGCCCTTAGACACAGGCTTGCCGAGGAAGTGACCTTGGAACGCCCGAAGGTCGAGCGCGTTCTCGAGTCACCGGACGGTTCTGCCCGCAAGATCCTGCACCGGCTTCACGATGGCCTCGCCATCGAGAGCGTCCTGCTCAAGGAAGCCAAGCACTGGACTGTCTGCATCTCCAGCCAGGTCGGCTGCGCATTGGGTTGCCAGTTCTGCGCGACGGCGGCGATGGGCCTAAGGCGGAACCTGACCGTCCACGAGATCGTCTCCCAGGTGCTTACTGCGAAGATGATGCTGAAGGGCTCTTACAGGGCCGACTCGCTGAACGTCGTCTTCATGGGAATGGGAGAGCCACTGGCTAACACCGAGGCAGTGATTGCGGCCATATCAGTCCTTACAGAAGACCACGGGCTCGCAGTAGGCAGACGAAGGATAACAGTGAGCACGGCCGGCATCCCGCGAGGGATGGAGCAGCTGGCTTCCTCGCCGCGGCCCGTCAGGCTTGCTCTCTCGCTGAATGCCACGACGGACGAACAGCGCTCCCGTTTGATGCCGATAAACCGTCGTTATGGCATGGCTGAGGTGTTGCAGGCTGTGGCGCGCTACGGGCGCAGGACCAAGTTCCAGCCCACTCTCGAGTACGTTCTCATCGGAAACGTGAATGACTCTGAGCAAGACGCCCGCCGGCTCGCACGCATTGCTTCGAACTTCTACTTCAAGGTGAACGTAATCGTGTACAACCCTCACGAGGCTTCACCATTCGAGCGGCCTAGTGCGAAGAGGATCCAATCCTTCCTCGAGACGGTGATGAAGCGTGCACCGACTGTGACCCTGAGGGACAGCAAGGGAACAGAGATCCAGGCAGCTTGCGGCCAGCTCTACCTGGCAGACATGCAGCAATATGAGCGAGGATGAGGCTGCGAGCGACAGCCCGGCGCCGATGCGATTTGACTACGCCAGGCCTCGCTACTGGTCCGAAGAATCCTCGGTTGCTTCAGGGGCTTCTTCCTCGGTGAGGCTACCTTCCGCATCCTCGTCCGTCCCGGGTGCCGCAAGCGCAGGCTCTTGCCCCACGGCCGATTGCCCAGGCGAGGTACTCGGCGCCGCCAGCACGAACGCACCCCATCCGTACCAAGTCGCGAAGCCACTAACCAGGAAGAAGAGCGACCTCGAAAGGAACCTGCTTCCCGGGACCGTCCAGGACAGCAGCCCCAGCAGAGAAACCAGAAGCAGCACGATCGAGATCAGAACGTGGCCGATCCAGAAATCAGCTGCCAGACTTCCCTTGCCCCTTCTCGCAAATCGCCCCACTGCCGTCGCACTGACCCCATAGCCCAGAACGGGCGCAACCAGAACAATTAGAATCAGCGGCACTATGAGGGGTATTCCGACAATCGTAACGGCCAGGATCACGCTGACGACCGCGGTCAAGGGCAGCAACAGAGCACCATAGCCGATTCCCAGTCCAAAGCCCGCAGCCAGCGAGAGACCGGCTCTCTCGTGTGTCGCTGCAACGGCCGTATCCATTCTCCTGGCAGCTATGGCGACGGCGAGCCAACCCAAAAGCCCCGTCACCACGAAGAAGACAATAGGCAGCGAGAACGAAGAGAAAATGGCCCGAAGGCTACGGAAAACAGGGGAAACGATGGGAATGCCAACCACCACTTGATTCACACCTCCTACCTTTCCGCCTCGTCTAACGTCTACCCCACCTCCCAAACCCACTGCTTCCCCGCTCACGACGGCTCCCTCTTCAACTTCGAGGGTGCCGCCCATCGCAACACAGTCACCATCAACGATCGCACCCTTGCGGACTCTCACGCTTCCACCCACGGCAACTACATCACCCTCAACCACACCGCGGACCTCTATGGAGCCCATCAGGGAAACGACATCTCCGCCGACGACCTCATCTTCTCTGACCAGGATGTCCGATCCGATTGCAACGCGGTCGTTCTGACTGCCGGTCACGCGGACGCCTTCGCCTGTGGAATCTTCGTAGTCGAAGCCATAGTCCTCGTCGTCGACGTGTATCGAGATATTCACCCGTCGAGCTTCCCCCCCCGCTTCTCCAGCCACAACCCTTAAGGGCAGCCCCCCGAGCCGGAACGTGCTACGCCAGAGCAGTTGTGCTAGGCCGCGTGGGTCCGCTAGTGCACCCGGGTGTGAATCCCGAGCCAGGGCCGTGCCCGCCAGAGTGCACACACCCAGCAGGACCAAGGTCACCGTGACGACGCTGAGCAGCCGACCTCTGCCGGATTTGCGGCCTCTCATTTCGTTGCCCCCTTTCTGCCAACAAGCCGCCAGCCCCTCAAAGCCCATGCGGCGAGAACGAGAAGCAGTGCGTAGGCTCCAAGAAACGGCACCATGAACTCGCCAGCACCAAGAACGCACCGAATCCCGACCCAGAGGGCCTTCGCCAGCGTCCAGCCTAGCCCCCCCAGTACCCCCAGCGCTGGCTGCACAACCTCCCACATCCCTCTCAGCGTTTCCCAGAGCGTCCCGAAGTCCCGCACGAACCTCGCCGCCGCGAACGCGGCAATCCGACCAGCCCATGTCCACAACGCTGTGGCGAAGACGAGCGCTGTCATCGCCCCCAGTGCGCCCAAAAACCAACCCCATGCCCTCTGCGCCGCTCTTTCCCGCCTGCGTTGCCGATAGGACGCCGCATAGGGCAGCACCCGTTCGAGCACCGCTTCATGCAGCCCTTCGGGTGGGCCTGCGGGCACTTCCAAGTGCTCCAGCTGTCCCAGGAGGCGCGAGTAGGCCTCGAACCTGCGGCTGCACGCTGCGCAGGTCTGAAGATGCCCGCGCACGCGAGCCACCTCCCGATCCGGTAGCTCGCCCATCGCAAGCTGCAGGATCCGGTCTTCCCACTCCTCACAGGCCATCGCCTAGAGCCTCAGTTCTCAAGAGATTCGGGACCAAACCCCATCCTCTCGAGGCTTTCTCTCATGCGCCGGTGTGCCCTGTGCAGCCTGGCCTTCACCGTACCGATAGGCACTCCCAGCACCTCTGCGATCTTCTCATAGGAGAGGTGCTGCACATACCGCAGCTCCACGATCGCCCGATAGAGTGGCGGCAGCGCAGCAACCGACGCCTCGACTGCGCGAGCGAAGTCGCGCCGCCGTAGGTCATCCTCCGGCCCAGGCAGGGAACTCTGCGGCTGGATTGGCGGTCGGTCATCATCCTGCTCCGAGGCATCGATCGAAACCGTACGGACGACCTTCTTCCGCGCTCGATCGATGCAAAGGTTCGTCGCGATCCGGAATATCCATGTCGCAAACCTCCGCTCCAGATCGAACGTCTCGAGCGCTCGGAACGCCCGGAGGAAGACCTCCTGGACCACGTCTCGGGCCTCCTCCACGTCTCTGACGAACCGCCAGGCGAGCCGGAAGAGGGGACCTTCATAGCGAGCCACCAGCTCCTCGAAAGCCCTCTCGTCCCCCGCCAGAGACCGGCGAACGAGGGTCGCATCGTCCGCGCGGTCCGTCACCTCTACCTCCAGGGCTCACAGCGCACTACTACCTACGAGGTGGTCCTCTGCAGGTTGCCCCAATGCGGGTGGAAAAGGGTCACATGGTTCACTCCAGCCACCGCGGGGAATCGGGCTCTGCGCCACCCAAACCAGAAGCAAGCAACTCGCGCAGTCGCTGGCCCCCGGGGCAACATGCATCGCGGGGCATATTGACCCCCCTTGCCCCGGGGCGCAAGCAGGCGCCCAGTGCCAAAGCTTGGACGCGGATTTGACAGGCCACCAGTTGACCCATAGGCTCAGGTAATTCGTGTTTGTCCGGGAGTGAGGCACCGTCTGGGGCCGCGCCCCGGGTATCGGCAGGGCACACCCAGGGGGATACAGACAATGTCAGCCATCACCTATGACGAGATCGAATCCATCCTCGCCAGGGAGGTCCTCGACTCCAGAGGCAACCCGACGGTGGAAGTAGAGGTGATCCTTTCCAGTGGCGCCACAGGCTCCGCCATCGTGCCCTCTGGCGCCTCCACCGGCGAACACGAGGCGCTCGAACTGCGCGATGGCGACCCGAATAGGTTCGGGGGCAAGGGGGTACAGAAGGCGATAGAGAACATCCGGACAAGGATTGCTCCCGAACTAGAAGGCATCTCCGCCAGTCAGCAGACGAAGATCGACTCGTTGATGTGCGAGTTGGACGGGACTGTGAACAAGTCGGAACTCGGCGCGAACGCTATACTGGGGGTCTCGATGGCCGTCGCCCACGCGGCGGCGGAGCACTACGGGATGCCCCTCTTCCGCTACCTCGGGGGCGTCAATGCCCGGGTGCTGCCGGTACCCATGATGAATGTGCTCAACGGCGGCTCGCACGCAGACAACAACGTCGATATCCAGGAATTCATGATCCTTCCAGTGGGTGCCCCAACCTTTTCGGAAGCCTTGCGGATGGGTGCCGAAGTGTTTCACACCCTGAAGAAAGTGTTGAAGGGGCGCGGATATGTTACGGCCGTGGGCGACGAGGGCGGATTCGCCCCCAACCTCTCATCGAACGAAGAGGCCCTCAGCATACTAGTTGAGGCCATTGAGAAGGCTGGTTACGAACCCGGATCCCAGGTAGCCCTTGCCCTGGACGTGGCGGCCAGTGAGCTATACGCAGCCGGAAAGTACGTCCTGAAGGCAGAGGAACAGATGGAGTTCACAGCCTCTCAGATGATCGAGCTCTACGAAAGGCTCATCGCGAAGTACCCAATCGTCTCCATCGAGGATGGACTGGCCCAGGACGACTGGGACGGCTGGAGAATGCTGACGCAGAGGCTGGGCGAGCGAGTCATGCTTGTCGGAGACGACATCTTCGTCACGAACACTTCGCGTCTGCGGCGAGGGATCGAAGAAGGTGTGTGCAATTCCATTCTGATCAAGCTGAATCAGATCGGAACGGTCACAGAAACGCTAGAGGCGATGCGTCTTGCGACCAGGAATCACTACACGAACGTGGTTTCCCACCGCTCGGGAGAAACTGAGGACGTAACGATCGCCGACCTGGCGGTAGCGATGAATACGGGCTTCATAAAGACCGGTTCCCTCTCGCGCTCCGAGAGGATCGCCAAGTACAACAGGCTCCTCCGCATAGAAGAGGCGCTAGAGGGAGAGGGTATCTACCCAGGTCTTGACGTCTTTGAGAGGTTCAGGCGCAAGAGAGCCACCGAGGATGCGTAGAAGTTGGAAGGCAGGACTGGGGTACGCCGTTGCGGGACAGGAACCTGAAGCGGGCAATCGGGCAGGCCGGTTCCTTAGGAGGCTCTGGCGTTCAAACCAGCAAAGGTGGCTGTGGCTGTTTTCGGGTGTGCTCTTGGCTTGGGCCGTATACAACCTCGTCCTAGGGCCGCATGGCGCACTAGCACTGGGAGCCCTGGGAAGACGGCTTCTGCAAGAAGAGGCTGCCCTCGAATCTCTGAAGCATCAGTGCGACTCCTTAGAAGCTGCTCTGAAAGAGGCTAGCGAAAACCGGAATCGGTTCCTCGAAAGGATAGCCCGAGAGGAGTACTTCTTCGCTAGGCCGTGCGAGCGGATCTACCTCTATGGACCAGCCCTTGAGCGCCTTGGCCTACAGAAGGAGGCGGGCCCTTCCGGGCGGAAGGGCCAATGGGGCGAACAGAAAACTGCAAACTGAGTCGTCAGGGCGGTGGATAGAGACAGGGTATAGCCCGTTGGCGCTTGACAAATTGAGGAAGAATCGCTTAGTCTCCGCCCGGGTTGCGTTGTGATAAGCAAGTATGCATTGCGGGGTGGAGCAGTCAGGTAGCTCGTTGGGCTCATAACCCAAAGGTCGCTGGTTCGAATCCAGCCCCCGCTAAGCCTGCCGTCCGGGCCGTGCCCTGGGCGGCTTTTCTCATGTCCTCCCAGGAACCTGCGCCCTCCAGGGGCAATCCGCGACCGAAGGGAGATCGCCTATGCACACAAGAGGCTCAAGCCCCACACTGGCCCTACCCATGTGGGTCGGTTTCCTTTTCGTGGCCTTGCTGAGCTCTACACTGGCAGGCTGCGGGCAAGAGCGCGAAGCGAGCAGGGCGGCTCGCCTGGACGCTGAGCAATTGCTGGTGCAGCTAGAGCAGTTCTCATCGGCAGTGGACAGCGCCTATGCCGGCGCAGACTCCGGATCCTTCTCAGTGGCCATTGAGGCTGTGGAGCGCGCGAGGCGCTTGGCTCCCGGTTCCCCATGGGGCTACTTCCACGAGGCGTGTATCCGCTCCCGGGCAGGGCAAATGGAGGCGGCCCTAGCAGCATTGGAAGCGGCGGCCGAGAGGGGCCTGGCCGATACGGCGCGGGTAGGATGGGACCCCGATCTGGCACCCCTACACGCCACATCGAGATGGCGTGAAGTGCTGGCACGAGTGGCTCGTGATGAAGAGCAGCTGGAGCGCTGGGAAGAGGGCCTGCTGGGAACCTACCTGGCCGAGGTGCAAGATCTCCATTTCCCCAGTTTGGACTCGCTGAAGAGCTTCTTCCGGGCCAAAAGGGCAGCCTCATATCTGCGGCGAATGGCATGGCCGGACCGTAGGAGTGCCACGCAGCTCTATGTCCAGACCGCCGCAGAGAAGTTGAGAGCCCTGCAAGGATTGCTCGAGAACGCCCGAACACCGGGAGAGCGGAACAGGGTGATCGAAGAGATATTCGCCACATACTCCACGTTGGCCAACACGTCGCGCGGAGCGTGGGTAGTGGGTCGGAAGGAAGCAGCGGCCTTTGCACGGGACATGCTGAACGAAGGGCTGGAAGGGGATTTGGCCGACAGGGCCCGTCTGATCCTAGCAGACGCAGAGGTCCTTGCTGCTCCCGAAGCGGCCGCTGGAGCGGAGGCATCACTGAAAGCGGCGAATCTGTACTGGGACGTTTGGAAACGGGCGAGCAAAGGAAAGTGGGGAGTCGAGGCATTGGTCAGTTCGATCTACTGGAAGATCAAGGCTGCGGGTTCTGGTGTCTCAGTGGACTTGGAAGAAGCGCTTTCGGCGCTTGATGGTATCGACGGAGCCAAGCTCAAGAGAACCCGCCACTGGTACGAGGTGAACGCGGCGCGCTTGAAGCACCTGGCGGCAGCGCCCGACTTCACGGCCAAAAGCCTGGACGGTCGCCTTTGGCACCTCGCGGACCTGCGGGGCACGGTTGTGCTGCTAGACTTCTGGGCCACATGGTGCAGTCCCTGCATAGCAGAGATGCCCAATGTTGCGTCGCTCTGGAAGAAGTACAGGGACGCAGGATTCCAGGTTCTAGGCATAAGCTTCGACAGGAAGCAGCGCACCAGCGAACGTGCCCTGCTGGCCTGGCTTGAAGCCAAAGGCTACGACTGGCCCCAGATCTACGACGGTAGGGGCTTCGACGGTCCAATAGCCACAAAGTACCTTGTACCAGCAATCCCCTACCCCGTCTTGATTGATCGCAGTGGCAGGGTGGTCGCAGCCGGTCCAG
>CAYMBA010000047.1:0-14893 GCA_964388535.1 uncultured bacterium
GGCGGATTGCTCACGGGAAGCGTGGCAGCACCATACCGCGCGAAAGAAGAACGACGGAGCTCCTTGCGCATCGGTGCACTCGCAGGCGCCGCAGCCCTCCTGGTGGGCCTGCTTGCAGCCGCCCTCGCAGCTCAGCATCGGAAGAAGCACCACTAAGCGAGAACCAAACCGCCCGAGATACCTGCCCGTACGCGCACACTGCCCACTGGGTCACGGCACCTTTGCGGCCTCTGCACTCTGTGCAGCAAGCAAGGCGCTGTGGAAGAACCAGAGTCCATCGCCCCACAGGCTCGGGTCAGCAGCGTCTGAACCGTGGAGAAAGCCTTCACCAGAAGCCTGAGCACTATTGATGTCGCCACCAATCGTGCTGCCCCCATCTGCGGATTCGGCGCCAGATCGAACACTCCCTTGGCGGCAGCCAGCCTTCCAGTAGTGCCACAATGGATGATTGGACGGATGATGGAATGCCTCTGGATGTGGCATCAGTCCCATGACTCGCCCCGAACCATCACAGAGCCCTGCGATGTCGTTCATCGACCCATTGGGATTCCAGGGAAAACGCCCCCCTGCGGGAGTGCCGTCGGGGGCCGCATATCGCAGGACAACGCGCCTCTCGGCTTCGAGCGCCTCGAGTACCTTCGTCTCTGCAACCACCTTACCCTCGGCGTGACGCACAGGAAGGTCGACCCATCCTCGCTCGAGCAACCACCGGGGCATCCTCTGCGTGAATACACATGGGACAGCCTCGAGTCTCACCCTGACCCACTGGTCCCTGAAGTTGCCACAATCGTTCCATGCAAGTGCAACCTGCCTCTCGAATCGCCTCGGTCCTAGTGCCGGGAGCATCCCCAGGTTGACGAGGGCCTGGAAGCCGTTGCAGATGCCGATGACGAAGCCGCCGCGTTCAACAAACTCGAACAAGCGCTCGCCAAGGTGTCTGCGCAGCTTCACCGCAAGCACGACACCTGCTCCGTGGTCATCTGCCCAAGAGAAGCCGCCGACCAGTGCAAGCAACCTCGCCTGTGAAAGCAGTTCGGGGTGCCCTATCAACTCGTTGATGTGTATCCTGTTCACATTCCAGCCGACATTCCTCAAGGCAAACTCCGTCTCGAGGTCGCAGTTGAGTCCGTATCCGGAGAGAACGATCGCCGTGGGAGCGTAGCTATCCCCTTCTGGCCGTGCTTGGTCCAGTCTTATGCCCATCATGGTCCCTCCGGCTACAAGCCAAACTCTAGATGAGATCCCCAAATGGCGAGGTCCATGCCCGAGCGAGCTCAGCACCCTCAAGCTCCGCGAGAACCCCGTCCGCTCCCCAAAGGATGGAAAGACGCCACTCTGGGATCACCCGGCCGATTCTTGCTACTTCAAATGGCTTTATCGCCTCCTCGAAGCGCTGAGCCCGCACGGGATCCACAGTGACCAACAGCCGCCCAGTCGACTCACTGAACAGCAGCCGATCTGCCGACAAGCGGCTGCCTCCTCCGCGCTGGGGAATCGCCGAGAGATCGATCGAAAGTCCCAGGCCTGATGAGATCACCATCAATGCCGCAGCGGCGCCCAGACCTCCTCGGCCCAGTGCATGAGCACTACGCACGAGGCCCGCGCGTACCGTACCGGCGAAGGCCCGGTAACGAGGGAGATTCCCATCCAGGTCCGTCACAGGAACATTGGCACCCAGGTACCCAAGCAGTGCATAGTATTCCGAGCCCCCGAGTTCATCACCCGTGGTACCAAGAATGTACAAGTAGTCACCCTCACATTTGGGCTCCAGTGTAAGTACGTGTGCAAGATCCAGGATGATCCCAGAGGCTGTGAACTGTAGCGTCGGAAGCGCCGAGACGCGCCGCCTCTCCCCGAAGGGCCCCTCCAGGTCCCCATCGACGTACATGCTGTCCTTACCGGATAGAAGTGGTATCCCGTAAGCGAGTATCGCCGACTTGAGCGCAAGCGCCGAGCGCACGAGCTGTGCGGCTTTGTACTTGCCATCCGGATTCCTCTTCCGGTCGAAGCGGATCTCAGGCCAGCAGAAGTTGTCCAGACCTCCTATCTGCTCCGGGTCACCGCCTGCGGCAAGGATCCTCCGTACGGCCTCATCGACGACCGCTGTCGTCATGTGGTAGGTGTCGATCGCGCTGTAGCGGGGATTGGCCACATGTGTTATGGCCAGGCAACGCCTCGAATCCAGAAGCGGGCGCAGGACCGCTGCATCTGCCGGCACCGGGACCTTCCTTCCGACCAAGGGCTTGACCACACTCGTCCCCTGAACCTCATGGTCGTACTGACGGTAGACCCACTCGTGCGATGCGATATTGGGCCGAGCCAGCATCTCCAGGAGCAGATCCCCATAGCGCTCAGGCTCGCTCAGAGCCGGTTCCGTGAGACCCCTGGAAGCGGGCGAACGCCATACGGCCTCGAATCTCCACTGCGGAAATCCCCTCTCGAAGAAGTTCAAGGGCAGATGGCAGCACGTCTGTCCTTCGTATTCCAGGTGTACGAAGCCTGTGTCCGTGTAGTGGCCTATCACGGTGGACTCGACCGCGTGCTTCCGCGAAAGTTCTATGAACTCCTCGACCCGGTTCTCCTCCACTGCCACTATCATCCGCTCCTGCGACTCCGACACCCATATTTCCCACTGATCCAGCCCGTCGTACTTGAGCGGCACCTTCTCCAGGTCGACATGCACGCCGCCTGAGAATCGGGCCGATTCCCCCACGGCCGAGCTCAAGCCCCCGCCACCGCAATCGGTTATGAACTTGATCAAGCCGGCCTCGCGAGCCTCGATGAGGAAGTCGTGCATCTTCTTCTGCACGTATGGATCCCCGATCTGCACGTGGCCTGCGGGAGTCGAACTGGAGTAGATACCGGAGGATGCCGTCACTCCGTGAATGCCGTCCTTGCCTACCCTTCCCCCGCACATGACCAGCAGATCACCGGGCGAGGTGTGCTTCTCGTGGTTCGGGGAACCAGCGGACTCAGCGGGCATCATCCCTACCGCGCCCACGAAGACCAGGCACTTCCCGAGGAAGCCGCGATCGAAGTAGAGCGAGCCGAACACCGTGGGGATGCCGCTCTTGTTTCCCCCATCGCGCACGCCTTCGATGATGCCATCCAGAAGACGCCTGGGATGAAGCCTGGGTTTGAGAGGCCCATCGTAGCTCCGCTCCGCTGTACAAAAGCCGAAGGTCCCAGCTATCAGCCTTGAGCCTTTGCCGGTGCCCATCGGATCGCGATAGACACCAACGATGCCCGTAAGTGCCCCACCATAGGCTTCCATGTTAGACGGCGAGTTGTGCGTTTCACAGGTTATGGTGTATAAGTTATCTTCGTCGAATCTGGCCACGCCCCCGTTGTCCCACAGTACACTCATCACCCAGGGCTTTCTGCGAGCTATCATCCTTGTCGGATCCGCAATGCACGTCTTGAAGAGGTTGTCTATGACGATCCTTTCTCCGGTGCCCTCGTCAACATACTCGAAGAGGCCGCGGAAGGTGTTGTGGTTGCAATGGTCCGACCTTGCCTGGGCTATGTATTCGAGCTCCACATCAGTTGGATCGCCAAGGCCGAGTGCTCTGCGAGCCCGACGCACCGCAGGATCCGAGAAGTAGGCCCTGATCGCAGGCACATCTCGGGGGTCTAGGAAAAGCCCTCTTTTCTCGCTTATCTCCAGCAGATCGCGATCGCTTCCCACGGGGATCGTCGATACCGTGGGCCGGTGCTCGATGTGTACCTTGGGAACGATGATCCCCATCCCGGAATCAGGATCCCACACTTCTCCGCGCGCGGGCATTGGAGCGCCTGAGGAGTCCTTCTGCCATATCCTCCACTGCTGGATGAGATCATTTGCAAGCAGCTCGGCTGCTATGCGCTCCACGTCCGCCGCCTTGAGCCCCCAGTCGCTTCCCGCTCCTGCATGCCGGCCTTCCATGGCGGTACCGGGCGCTTGGCCGCCTTCGGTTGCAGCGCGAGGAGCCCGGCTCTCAATGAAGTACAGCCTTGAGGTATAGCAGCCAGAACCAGCTGGAAGCCGGCGTCCAAGGAAGTCCTCAATTACCTCCGCCGCCGTCTCACCGGCTGCGTCTTTGACACCGGGAAGGAACCCTACCCATATCACCCACTCCCCGGGAATCGGAAGCGGCTTGAAGGAGGAGAAGTCCGTAACAGGGTTTGTGAATACCTCTACCCTCAGCGCCTCCAGTTCCTGCTCGCTGAGCGGGGCATCGATCGTCAGCACCCTGACCACTCGCACGCGGCCTACGGGAAGCCCGAAGTATTCCACAGCCTTCCGCGCCACTGAGGCGCCGAGCGGGTCGGAGAGCTCGGGCTTCGTTGCGATCTCAAGTCTTGCCGCCATGCCGGAGGCCCCCTTCAGGTCGGATCCAGTCCCTTCTGGAAAACGCACGGCCTGGGCAAACACTGCACGTGATAGAACCCTTGGCAGCTCGAGCGGTCAAGCCGCACGTGGACCGCACGAAGCTCCGTAGGTATGATCGCCCCGGAGGAGGAATCGGCCGTTTTCGATTGCGTTCTGGCGCCTGCTTCGGATCTCCGAGCCATCCGGTAGGAAAGGAAGAATCATGCACTCGGAGCCAAACTCGCCTTCCCGGAATGCAGAGCCTCAGGCGACCTCGGAGAATACACCACCCGAGAACCCCCCGACCGAAGCGGCAAGCACGCACACTACCGGCAACGGCCCCGGCCAGCGGGTCGCATCTCCCGCACCGCCGGCAGGCCGCAGGCCGCCAAGAGGCGGCAGGCGCCTCGATGCCATCGCAGCGGTGGGTCTGGCCGTCGGGTTCGGCGTGCTGGGCCTGGCTGCAGGAGGACTGTCGACGGGCATAGGCAGAACCGTGCTCCAGAGGATGCACCCGGACCTGCCGCCGACAGCACCCTTCGCGCAGCCCTGGCTCGCACCTTTCCTCAACCACACGGGTTTCCTGATCTTCTCGTTCCTTCTCATGCTGTTTCTGGGCAGAGGGAACCTGGCCCGCTTCGGCTTCCGGATGCCAAAGCGGTTCGACATCCGCCCACCGCTTCTTCTGATGGCCGCCATAGCGCTGCTGGCCACGGTGCTTGGAATCGTCCTGCCAGGCCCGGGATTGGCGATGATCGAACGAATGAACGTGCTCCAGGTGATAGTCTTTGTCTGGTTCTACGCCAGCATCGCGGAGGAAATACTCACCCGGGGACTTATACAAGGCTTCCTCGAACCATACGGCGACATGGGACTCGTACTTCCACTTGTTGCTGCGCGGAAGCGATCGCGAGCTCCGGGGCATCCCAACGCGGTCTCCGGCAAGGCGGCGGGTGGCTCTGTCAAGCTCGAGCAGCGCCGGCCGCTCTTCCTCAGCCTTCCTGTGCTCGTCTCCGGTATCTTCTTCGGGGCAATGCACCTCATGCTCCTCACCGTTGGTGTGGCACCTGCACAAGTGGGCGTGATCTTCTTCTTCACGCTCGCCGGGGGGATCCTCGCTGCGTACTACAGGGAGAAAACGGGCAGCCTAATCCCTGCAATAGGCATCCATGCGTCGGCAAACATCTTCGGTACGATCTTCGGTATCCTCATAGGCACGCTCCTGGGGTTCGAACCACATGGGAGCCCCGAAGCCCGGCCCGCGGGGAGAGTAGCCGAGTTCGTGGTGGTCTCGGGTGAGGTGGTCCCCCAAGGACACCAAATCGTGCTTGGCCCACAGGAGGGTGGCCGGCTTCAAGCGTTGATCGACTCTCTCGGGAACAAGCTCCTTCGGATCACCCTTCGCCCCGGTCATTATCATCTGAAGGCTCGGCCGTACGTCGATCCGACCTGTGGCAACTGTGAGGACCCTGCACGGCCGGTCGAGGCCACACTCGGGCTCTACGTACACGGAAGAGGAATCGTCCTCGAAGGAGCCGGCACGGAGCAGACGGTCATCCACACACACGCAGGCTATGGGCTACTGGTTGAAGACTGCAGGGAATGCCTCATCAGAAACCTTACGATCACGGGCGGCGTCAGGGACCCAGCCCCTGAGGCCACCGATGCAGCGATCGTGGTGCGGCGGTCGCACGTGCGGATCGAACGATGCAAGATCGCCGAGAACCGCGGGGATTCCGCACTGGTTGCTAAGACCGTGGTCGGCGTCATGGGAATCTGCGGCCGTGAAGGCTCGCGCTTGGAGGTAGTCGGATGCGAGATACTGGGCAACTCGTGGGACGGGATCGCACTCTACAGGGATGCGAGCGCGTCGGTGCGCGAGTGCAGAATAGACGGTCTGGAGTCCGGCAGGGGATCCCCGAACGCGGGAGGCCGCGGCGCGGGGATTGGCATAACGTGGAATGCCAAGGCCGAGGTGATTGGAAACCTGGTCACCCGCTACTGGAAGGGCATAGGGATCTTTGTAGATGCTCAGGCCACGGTGAGAGAGAACATCGTTGAGGACGTGCTGACCTGGGGCATCACGCTCTGGGATGCAGGCAAGGGGCGCCCGTGGGCGGACATCGCATGGAACGCCGTCTATCGGACGGGCGCCTGCGGGATAGCGGTGACCCGGGAGCTCAGTGGCGGCAGGACAGCCTCCAAGGTGACCCGCAACGCCATAGCCCTCACCGGAGGCAATCCAAGATACGACTCGCCTGACTACTACTGCCCTCAAGAGGCCCTCGCAGTAATGGCCTCCACCCCGGACCTGCTGGTTACGGAAAACGCATTCTTCCAGAACAGAGAGCCGCCAGGTGAAGGCACATGCCAGCAGCCCGAAGGATGCCCGGGGAAGAACGACATGAGCAGGGAAAGATTCCTCACGGCTACGAACACCCTGCGCGAGCGTCTCCACGCACACCAGGTACTCAGTCGCAGCCATTTCCTGGCCGACTTCGGGCCCCCGGATGATAGAATCCCACACTAGGTATGCAGTCCGCGGGGAACAGGCACGGCGCGAGCCGCTGGGCTGACGGGGCAAAGACGTCTTCCATACCAGGGGGAAACATGAACCATCGAAGCAACAGGGAGATCATCTCGAGGCTCGCTCTTGCCATGGCTTTGGCCCTTGGGCCGGCGCTGCTGGCCTGGGGATGCGGGGAGTCATCGACAGACTCATCCGGTGGCTCCTCAAGCAACGGGACGGTTCATCCTGAGGACTTCCTCCCGAGCGGGGACGAGCAATGGCAGGCCCAGGGTGTGATTACAGCAACCACAGAAGCCGAGCTGCAGCAGGCCATCGATGGCGGCTACACGACCTACGTGGAACACGGCTTCCAGGAGTTTGCGGGGCAGGACTATGCCGGGCAGATCGATGGAACAAGCGTCACACTGACCGTCTGGATATTCAAACTGGAGACCGAGCAGGACGCAGCCGAGCTACACATCGACGATGACATCGTTCAGTCGGGGTGTGAGGAGATAAGTGGGCTTGGGACGGAGGCCAGATTCTGCTCCAGCCTGATGGGACTGCGCATTGAGTTCCGCCGGGGCAGCTTCTGGTGCCGGCTGGATCTCAGCGGCTCAACATCGGAGGAGGCAAGGACACAGCTGGAAACATTTGCTCAGAGCGTCGACTCGGAGCTGCCACGGTGACGAATCAGATTCCGGCGTGTATCTCTCCGCCGAGACGAAGGCGCAACGGCTCAGTCCAGCGGGAGAAAGTCCTGGGCTTCCGCACCACATGAACTAGAGGCCTACAGAGAATGAAGCGTAGAAGATTTCTCGAGATCCTTGCAGGCACGGCTGGGAGCCTGGCTGCGGGTGCCCACCTGAGACCATCCGGGGCGACCGGCGGCAGCCTTCAAACAGACCAGCACACGCAAGGGCCCACGGCCGCAAAGGAAGCGACAGAGACACCAGGCCAGCCCGCAGGGAAGCGCCAGTACCCCGACCTCGTCGTCTCCCGCACCTACACGAAGGAGGCCCTCACCGAGGCCCTGGCGCGACTCGGGGGTATCGGGCGCTTCGTCACCCCCTCAGGCGTCGTCCTGATCAAACCCAACGTCGGCTTCGACTCCCCACCAGAGTGGGGTGCCACGACTGACCCGCGGCTTGTGGCTTGGGTCGCAGAGCTATGCCTCGAAGCAGGCGCGCGCCGCGTGATCGTGGCCGACCACACGCTAAGAGAAGCCCGTCGTTGCTTCCAGCGCACGGGAATAGCCGAGGCAGTTTCAGGAATCCGTGGTGTGAAAGTGCTCTCCCTCGATCGAGAAGCGATGTATGAAAGTAGAACGATCGAAGGTGCATCCTCCCTCACCGAGACGAAGCTCGCGAAGATTCTTGCGAAGGCAGACACGTTCATAAATCTTCCGACGGCCAAGTCCCACTCGGCCACCGGGGTGAGCTTTGGACTCAAGAATGCGATGGGTCTGATCTGGGATCGCCAGGTCTTACACACCAAGATGGACATCCACGCAGGCATAGCCGATCTGGCCAGGGTTGTAAGGCCGGACCTCACGATTCTCGATGCGGCCACGGCTCTGGTCACCGGAGGGCCCTCGGGACCGGGCAGAACCGTGAAGCTCAATACGATAGTCCTGGGAACGGATCCCGTGGCTGTCGATGCGCTCGCCACGGGCCTGGCCCCATGGAACGGCTCTGGGCTAGCGGCAGACCAGGTTGCACACCTGAAACTCGCTGCAGCGGCAGGTCTTGGCAAGATAGATATCGAAGCATTACGAACCGAAGAGATCTAGGTGACCGGTAGAACGAGAAGACGGCGCAGTGGCCGCACAGGCGAGCGACGAATCCCTGCCCATACTCTCACGGCCGCGATGTGCCCGGCCGTCTTGCTGCTAGCATGGCTTTGTATAAGCGCCGGAATAGAAGAGGCGTCCGCTCTTGCCGGAGCTCAAGCACCAACTGCAGATGCATCCCACAGTCGGGTGCTCCTTGCCTCAGAGGACTGGGCAATCCCCGTAAGACCTCAGCCCGGCGACGATCCTCAGGCAGCGCGCACCTGGTCTCAAACGGAACCCGCTCGGTTGCCCGAGCGGATCGTGAGCATTGGATCGCAGACCTTCATTCTCGCGCCCACTTCTTTGTACAGGTTCGATCCTTCCACCGAGTCCTGGAGTCGCTCCGACGCCAAAGAGGGGCTGCCGCATGCACCACTGCGAACTCTCTTCCGCGAAGAGGAAGCCATCTGGGTTGGCGGGCTCGGAGTCTCGGCATCGGCATCAGGCAAGGGCGGCTGGCAGCGATTTGGCTTCAGACCCGGAGAGCCTGAGGGAACGATTTGGGCCCTGGAAGCAGACGAGGACTATGTCTACGCAGGAGGCGACGGCGGCCTGTTTCGCTACGACCGCTTCACGATGGAGTGGGAGGAAGTGCCCCCGCCGGAGGGGTCAAGTGTAGGCCAGATCTACGACCTGGCGCTCATGGACGAATCGATCTGGCTGGCCACAAGCCAGGGACTCTTCGAGTTCCGCCCGCAAACAGAGTCGTTCATCCCACATCCCTTGCCGAAGCAGGTCACCGGAAGCGGAAGCGACGCAGCAGCTTCAGCCGAGGTTCTCAGGTTGCTTCCTGCAGGCGGCTACCTCTGGGTGCTCTCGCGCGGTGGCATAGGAAGGATGGATCCCGAGAAGCACTCGTGGCTCTCCTTCGAAGCCGGCGGGTTGCTTCCGGACGCCGCCGTGAATCAGATAGAGACCCAGGGAGCGTCCATCTGGCTTGCAACAGAGCATGGTCTGTGGATCTTCGATGCCGGCGGTGGCTTATGGCACAGGCACAGGGCGCTCGAGGATCTGGGAGACGTGCCGGTGCTTGCCCTCGAACCAGACGGCGAGGACCTATGGATAGCCACCCACAGCTCGCTCCTCTTCTACGACTCGGGGAAATCGAAGTGGTCCGACTTCACCCGTAGCGTGCCTGCTGATCCGCACCGGATTCTCGCGATCCGCAGCATCGGCGGGTACCTGATCCTGCTCTTCGAGGACCGGATCGTCTGGGCTCGTCGGTCTGGTACCATCTCCCCCTCCTTGTACACTTTCATTGTCGAAGCATTCCCTGCCGCCGGGCCCACCTCCCAGACTACGGGTTTGAGGTTATACACCGATCGCTCGGGACTCCATCTGGACGCCGACGGCAAGAGCATTGCCACCATAAAGGGAGGCTCAACACTGGAATGGTCATCCAGAGGGACCAGCCCCACATCCGTGATCAGGCAAGGTGAATGGGAAGAGCGGACCGACGTCAGTTGTACAATCTTGCTTCAGCAAGAGCGGCAACTGAGTGGCTTCTACGACTCGAGCGATCCCCGCAATGAATCGTACCAGGCCACCTACCGGGGGCGGCGAGACGATTTCCTAAGATCTGCAGCGGCTGGCGAGATTCAGTTCGAACCATTCAACGCCGTCATCATGGAGGGCTTCGGCCTCGAGGGAGGCTCGCTCCGACTCGAGGCCGGAGGGCGCAGGAAGCAAGCCGGAAGGCGCACCGTTACGCTGGATCTCTGGGCAGGGCGCAGGAGGACGCATAGGGCATACGAGGTTTTCGAGCCAGGAGAGAAGATGCGCAGAAGCTTCCGCCTGGCTCATCGAAACGTGCTGCCCGGAAGCGAAACCGTCCTTCTGGATGGAGAGCCGCTCAGCCGCGGCACCGACTATCTTCTCATCTGCTCATCCGGGCACCTGGCCATCTTCGATCGCGTGCCGATGGACCCATCCTCTTCAATCGAGGTCTCCTACAGCCACGAGCCCCGGCCCGGCGAAGAGGCCCGTGCCGAGAGGGAGGAGGTGGGCGGTTTCCTCCTCGGATTCTCCCCCATCGAGTGGGGATGGTGGGGAGTCTCGGGCACCCAATGGGAATCCACCGGATCCAGAATCCGCACGGCTACCGCGAGCGGGCGCCTAGAATGGAAGGGTCCCCGTTATCTCCTCAGACTGAGGCCGGAAGCGAGTATCCAGACACCTAACGCTTCAGACTCATTGGAGGGAGCAAGCGGGCTTGCGGCGGCGGCAAGGTTCGGCAAGATTGAGGCCTCCGTGACCGCCCGGCACTTCGGCAAACGCTTCGCAGGACCGATCGAGCGGCAAACACTGATCGGGCAGGCGCAGGAAGACCTGGAAGCCAATGCTCGCATCCGGAGCTCCTGGCTGGAGATCGAAGGCCGCTACAGTGGCGCAAGGGGAGCAGCAAAGGCAAGTGTCCGCCCCTCCGTCCAATGGGCATACGCGGCCCTAAGAAGCAGTAAGTCCGATTTCCCGTCTCTCTCTCTGGAAGTCGCCAGACATCACGTGCTCGTAGAGAGTACGCTCACGCGCAAGGACATGGCGAGGTTTTCGGCACAGTACGAGCCCCCACGGAGCACTGCCAGGATCCTTGGTGCCGAAAGGATATGGGTCGGTGGCCACTTTCAGCGCTCCTGGCGCAGCCTGAGACGCTGTGACACAGACGGCAGCGGGCTGACGAGCACTTCTTCCATCGCCGACGACTCCTACTGGGACTTCAACGCTTCCTTCGGCGGCGTGAGCCTAGACCTGCGCTGGAGTGACCGGCACCGCCATGGCTCAAGCAATCTACCCTGGTTCCGCAGGCAACGTCTCAAGCTTCACGCATACGGGATTCACGCCGCTGCAGGTGAGGCCATGCTCGAGGCAGAGGCAGTGAGGGAGAACAAGTCGGGATCGGCAGATGAAACTGCCGCAGCGCAGCACTTCCACGGATACCCGCAAGTAGAGCCGAGCGCAGCGCGAGAGACATTCATTCAGTCTGGTGCCCGAAGGAAGGTCTCTGCCTATGTGCTCTTCCATCCCGGGGTGCTGAGCTCGCATCTGAGGTCGCTGACACTGCTGGCATGGGGCCAAGCGGAAGGCTCCGAAGAGGATCCACACAGGCAAAGGCCCGCGCCATTCCGAGCGGTAGTGACACAGGTGACCGGCGCCTTGCACACAACAAGGAGGACGGCCTACGAGTTCGAGGCCCGCTGGAGCCTGACGGGGGGGTTGAGAATCCTTGCCCGCACAAGCGCTGCGCACTCAAGCGAAACCGCACCCATGGAAGAGGCCGGCGAACACCCGTGGGCAGGCGAGGAATCCCGAAAGGCCGAGAGCAGTCAGCGGCGCTCCGAGCTGCGCCTCGAGGCCTCAGGCGGCCGGGGAGAAGCCCTGGTTCGCTATGCGTTCTCATCCTCGCGAAGCAGTGACATTGAGGCGGTGCAAAGCAAACACTACGATCATGGGTTTGGAGCCGAGGCGGAGTATCGGATCCTCGCCGGACTCAACGTCCGTGCCCAAGTGGATCTCCACACCGGCAGGAGCACGGATCCTTCTTGGTGTGGAACGATCACACGCGTGATGCCCGCTTTTCGGCTCACATGGATCCCCGGTTGGCACGACCTGGATTCAGGGATCTCATTCCGCAGCGAAACAGAGTCCAGAAAGACGGACCATCCGGAGCCAGGTGTGCGCCAGAAGAGTACGACTAGGCGCATTTCAGCCCATGCTGCCTTGAGGTTTCTGTCCTGGTTGCGGATCGCCGTGCTCACAAGCTCCTCTAGCAGTGGCGGCACCTCCTGGACTCATCAGGCTGTCCTCAGGGCCACGGCGCAGTTCTAACCCCCAGGAAGACGCGACGACGCGTTGAAGTCCGTAGCGCATCTATGTTGCATCTACGGAAGCAGCATTGTTGGAGGGGTTCCGGATACTGTATAATCACATGGGTTTGGTTGTCTTGCGGCAGGTCACAGGCAGCCTCTTGCAGCCGATTCCACGGCAAGCACCTTGGGTCTGTCCAATAGAAGTCCTGGCTCAGTGAGGGTGAAGGTATCTTTACCGTGGCACAGGCTGCAAGCCTGGGGGGATTTGCAGCCGGCCATTCGGCCGACAGCATTCTACATCGCTTGGCAACTCAACGGGGGGATCCGGCATGAAGGGATGTAAGTTCTTCTCCGTAGTGGCAGCTGCGGCGCTGGCCGCTCTGGTGCTGGCATCTCCGGCCTCGGCCTGGTATCCGATCACCACCCAGGTCGAGCTTGGCACGGCAACCTGGTGTGGCTACTGTTTCTACGCCTACCAGGGGATCGAGGCCAACAAGGGCCGGTACGACACGAACGAGTTCAACGCCATCCGCTACTATTCCACTTCCGGTGGGCTTGGTTGCCCAGACTCAGATGCACGCATCGCCTACTACAGCATTACCGGCTACCCGACGGCTGTCTTCAACGGGACGGTGCGCTCGGTGGGCGCAAGCGCGGAGACGGGCACAGGTGAGCCCTATCGCGCGATCATCGAATCGCTCCTGGACGATCCCGCCTATTACAAGCTAACGGTGGACTACGCAGACTTCAGCGCACCCAGCGGTTCTGTACACGTCACGATCGAGGTCATGGAGGACGTCCCTGCGGGCGGGAACATGGTGCTGCGGATGTCGCTGCGCGAAGACAACGTCCCCTGGAGCGACGAAGAGGAACAGGATGTCAACCGCGACATGCTGCCCGAGGTCACAGTAGACGTCGATGAGGTGGGCGAGACACAGGAAGTGGGCATGAGCTTCGACATAGACCCCTCCTGGAATACCGACAACCTCAAGCTGCTCGCTTTCATTCAGGACGACGTGGACAAGAAGGTCCATGCAAGCGCTTCCTCGGATCCCAACCCTGACTACTCGCTGCGCTACTACGCTCTCGGCGAGCGGCAGGTCGTAGGTCCCGTTCAGGGCATCTATGCCTTTGACTTCTTCCGCGTGTACAACACGGGCAATCTCACTGACCACTACACCGTGACGGTCGAGATCGACGGCCCTGCCGACTGGGTTGCCATGCTGTGCGACGACCAGATGTGCTACGGGCCAAGCTTCGACACCGATCTTGCGCCGGGCGAGTTCTTCGACCTCAAGGTCGAGGTCACTCCCATCTCGACGGGCTTTGGGCAGATCACTGTGCGCATGACACAGGACAACCACCCTTACGCTGAGGGGCGTACGTTGCACTACACATACATTACTGAAGGGATGGATGTACTTCTGGTCGACGACGATAGCTACGAGTCGTACGAGAACTACTTCACTGACGCCATAGACTACAGTGGCTATACCTACGCAATATGGGACCGGAACACTGGCCCTGTCAGCTCCGACGTGCTCTCGGAGTTCCCGATCGTTGTCTGGAACCTCGGATGGGCCTTCCCGACCCTGGACGAGCAGGACAGAGCAGCCCTTGGCACGTTCCTTGACAACGGCGGCTATCTCTTCATCACGGGCCAGGACCTGGGCTGGGAGATGCACGACATAGGTGGTGATGCCTATCAGTGGTATCAGGACTACCTGCACGCCATCTTCATCAACGACGATACGAACGACTACACGCTCAACGGCGTGCCTGGCGACCCCATCTCCGACGGCCTGGACATCGTCATAGCTGGCGGCGATGGTGCGAACAATCAGGAGTTCCCGAGCGACATCGATCCTGCCGATGGGTCTGCCTCGGTGATCTGGACATACGACGCCTACCGCAACGGTGCCATCAAGGCCGAGACCGACGTCTACAGGGTCGTCTACATGGCCTTCGGCTACGAGGCGATCAACAACGCTGACGACAGGCATATGGTCATGTCGCGGGTGCTGAACTGGCTCACGAACGGTTCCACCGCGGCCGATGAGCCCGGAAGCCTGTACAGGCCTTTCCTCGCCATCTCGCCCAACCCTGTTTCCCCGGGCACGGTGCTTCGCTTCACGCTGCCCGAGGCAGGGAAGGCAACGTTGGGGATGTACACGTTGGATGGAAGGCTGGTAGAGACGCTGGTGAGTGGCAACCTGGATGCCGGAACGCACACCCTGAAGCTTGCCGATGCTAGCTTGGACTTCCCGGCCGGTGTCTACTATTACAGGCTCACGGCTCCGGGAGTGGAGCTCTCGCGAAAGGCTGTCCTGCTGCGTTAGCAACTGCTGCGAAAGCAACCGAACCCGCTTCGAGAAACAACAAGGGCGGTCCCACCG
>CAYMBA010000048.1:0-14816 GCA_964388535.1 uncultured bacterium
TACCCCGAGCGCGATGAAGAGCACAGGCGGATGGAGATGGGAATCCTCGAGCGCATGAGCGGCGAGAGCATCCCTGAGGTACGCCCCGTGCTGACGTGCGATGCGTTGCTTGAGGCACGCAAGGTGGTGCGGCGCATACCGATGGCCCAGTCGGTCAAGGACTACATCGTCGACCTGGTGCTGGCGACCCGCAGGCCTTCGGAAGTCAGCGCGCAACTCTCGCACCTGGAAGGGCTGATCGAGTATGGGGCTTCCCCGCGTGCCACACTTGGGCTCGCGCTCGCGGGCAAGGCGATGGCGTTTCTTGCCGGGCGCGGCTCGGTCTACGGAGAAGACGTCAAGGAGATTGCTCCCGATGTGCTCAGGCACAGGATCATCGTGACATACGAAGCGGAAGCACAGGAGATTACGTCCGACCAGATAGTCCAGCAGATCCTAGATCACGTGAAGGTTCCTTGATCCGGTAGCGGGCAGAGGTGAGGACCTCGATGGCCGGAAGAACCGAGAGACATACGAACGGACAGGAGCCCGTGGAGATCCTGACGCCCGAGATGATGCGCAAGGTGCGCAGGCTCGAGATACGCACCCGGGCGCTGGTGGAGGAGATCTTCGCCGGCGAGTATCACTCGGCCTTCAAGGGGCAGGGCATGGAGTTTGCCGAGGTGCGGGAGTACGTACCTGGCGATGACATAAGGACGATCGACTGGAATGTAACGGCCCGCTTCGGTGCCCCGTTCGTCAAGAAGTTCGTCGAGGAACGCGAGACCACGGTTTTCTTCCTTGTCGATGCCAGCGGCTCGCAGGCCTTCGGCAGCCGCAACAGGAGCAAGGTCGAGCTGGCGGCGGAGGTCGTGGCCATACTCGGTTTCTCGGCGATGAACAACCAGGACAAGGTGGGCCTGCTCATCTTCTCCAATCGCGTGGAGCTCCTCGTGCCCCCTCGGAAGGGTCGCAGGCACGGGCTGAGGCTTCTGCGGGAGATCCTCTGGTTCCAGCCCGAGGGTGTTGGCACCGACATCGCCTCGGCTTCTGAGGCGGCGCTCGCGGTTCTCAAGCGCAGGAGTATCGTCTTCATCCTAAGCGACTTTCTGGTCCCGCTGGAGCCACTAGAGCAGTCCCTCGGGGCTCTGGCGCGACGCCACGACGTGGTGGCGCTCAAGTTGCGCGACCCGATCGAGGCGGCGCTGCCGGAGCTGGGTCTTCTGGAGGTCGAAGATCTAGAGACCGGGAGGCGAGCGCTCATCGATACGAGTGATGCGGCTTCGGCGGAAGCCCTTGGCAGGGCCTTCGAAGGACACTCCCAGGCGGTCAGTTCGATGCTGAGGCGCCATGGTATCGACGAGGCCGTCCTCGAGGTCGGCGCTGATCCCGTGGAACCGCTACTGAGGCTCTTCAAGCTCCGAGAGAGACGCATGGCGAGGACATAGGGCGTGCCAATGGCAGTTCGGGAAGCGGACAGGTCGCTCGGGGCGAGCTTGGCCCAGGCCACCCCTAGGGTCTGGGGCCTCGGAGCCGTGGCCCTGCTGTTTCTCGCTTTCCCTTTGGCTGGCATCTCTGGATGCGGGGGTGAGAAGTCTCATCCCGAGCCATCGCGTGCCCCTTTCGTCCGTCTCAGACTGGAAGCCGATTCGCTTGGAGTAGGCGATCCTTTCATTGTCAGGTGGCAGGCGGCCTGGCCTTCCAGCCTCGGTAGCTGCAGGCTCGTCTGGGATCTACCCCCCGATGTCGCGGTCGTCCTGGAAGTGGATTCCACAGGATTCGCCGACGGGCAGGCCAAGTACGGCATCTCACTCGCCAAGCGCCTGATCGCCATAAGGGGGGGTGAGCTAGAGTTACCTCCTGCTGCTCTGGTCGACGCCCTAGGCGACACCCTTGCTGTCTCTGAACGCGGCAGGATCTTGGTGGGGACTCGGCTGGATGCTTCGGCCGCTCCAGAGCCGCGGGGACTTGCCCCGATGGTGCCGCTTGGGCATGGGTTCTGGCCGGCTGCCGCAATTGGTGCTGGTGCGCTTCTACTGATCGCGCTCATGGTGATTCTCCTGTTGCGGAGATCCCGCGAGGCCGCCGAGGTTACAGAGACTCCTCCGCCGCCCCCTCTTGAGGAGTTCGAGAAGGCACTCGAGTCCCTGCTGGAGCAGCGCCTGGCTGAACAGGGCTTGATGCGGGAGTATGTGCAGCGACTCTCGTGGATCCTGAGGCGCTACATGGGAAGGCGGTGGAGTCGACCCGCGCTCGAGGCCACTCGGCCTGAGATCCTAAGCTGGCTTCCTGAGGTACCGATTCCTGTTTCCCATAAGGCAAAGATCTCCTCGTGGCTCGAGGAGACAGACGCCATAAAGTTCGCCGGGCGCGTGCCACTGCTGAGCGAGGTACAGCGACTGACGGAGGAGGCAAGGGAATTCGTGAGGGTGATGGAGGACTCCGCCCGCAGGGAGGAGCAAGAAGTACTCCGTGCCACGGGTACCGAGGGGGCTGTTGCCGGCAGCCCGGGTGAGGGTGGCCTCGGCGGGTCGCGGTCTGGGGGTGCGGAGCGGTCGGGAAGGTCCCCCGGCGGTCTGGACACGAGGCGCGGTGCTGGTGGCGATGGAGAGGGAGGTGAAGGGGCATGAGCCTGCTGCGGCCATGGGTTCTCTTGCTCCTGCCGCTGGTGCTCCTTCTGTGGGTCGGCGCGAAGGTGTTGCGCCGGCGCACAACGGCTGGGCTTGGATTCGCAATGCCCCCAGGTTTCACACCCCCTGCGAGCCTCAGGGCGCGGCTTGGCCCATTGCTCTCGCTGCTGAGGCTGGTTGCCCTGTTGCTTCTGGTCATCGCGCTTGCTGGCCCCAGGCTCGGGCGTACCAAGGTGCGCAGCTTCAGCGAAGGCATCGACATTGTGATCGCATTGGATATCTCAGGGAGCATGCGGGCTCTCGATTTCGCGCCCGGCAACAGGCTGGATGCTGCCAAGAAGGTCGCACGCGCCTTCATCGAGAGACGTACCAGTGACCGGATAGGGCTCGTCGTCTTTGCCTCGAACAGCTATACGCAGTGCCCCCTCACCACCGACTACCAGGTTCTGCTCAGCCTGCTCGATCAAGTGCAGATAGGAGACATTGAGGACGGTACTGCGATCGGGATGGCTATCGGGAATGCGCTGAACAGGCTCAAGAACGCACCGGGAAGGAGCAAAGTGATCATACTGCTCACAGACGGCATGAACAACACGGGTGTCATGGATCCTCTCACCGCTGCAGGCCTGGCTCGGAAGATGGGTGTTAAGGTCTATACGGTCGGTGCCGGAAGAAAAGGGCTGGTGCCTTTTCCCGTAGACGATCCCATCTTTGGGCGTACGACGAGGATGGTCGAAGTGGATCTCGATGAAGAGACGCTGCAAGCGATCGCCGATTCGACGGGAGGTCTCTACTTCAGGGCTACCGATACCTCGTCGCTGGAGAAGGTGTTTCACAGGATCGACCAGATGGAGAAGACGCGTGTTCAAGTGGAGGAGTTCGTGGAGTACAACGATATCGGCGTGCGCTTCGTGTGGCCTGCTCTCGCACTCGCGGCTCTCGAGGTTCTTCTTGGTCTTACGGTGTTGAGGAGGCTTCCATAGCATGCGGTTCGCTCATCCGCAGATCCTGTGGCTGTTGCTGGCTGTCGGAGCCTTCGGCTTCTGGGCGTGGCTGCGAACCAGGGGCGGTCGGAAGGCATTGGAAGAGGCGCTTGGTCCCGTGATGGCAGTGCGGCTTACGTCGCACCTGCGCTGGGATCTGGCTATGTGGGCGCGCCTGCTTCCCGTGGTTGCTCTTGGTTTGCTCGTTCTGGCTGCTGCGCGGCCGCAGAGGGGGAGCAAGGTAGTCGAGGCCACGCGCAAGGGTGTGGACGTGATTGTATGTCTGGATGTCTCAGAGAGCATGATGGCCGAGGATCTAAGGCCCTCGCGCCTCGAGCGGGCCAGGCATGAGATCGCACGCCTGATCGACCTGCTCAAGGGAGACCGCCTGGGCCTGGTGGCCTTTGCAGGCGCTGCCTTCGTACAGTGCCCACTCACACTCGACTATGCGGCGGCCAAGATGTTCCTCGAGTACATGACCCCCGACCTCATACCCGAGCCCGGCACGGATCTGGGGGAGGCCATCAGCGTCGCGGTGAGGGCCTTCGGAGAAGACGAACAGTCGGCCGGTACAAGGGCGCTGGTTCTGATCAGTGATGGCGAGGACCACGGTCAGGGGCTGGAAGCGGCACTGGAGAAGGCGCAGCGGGCTCGGGTAAGGATCTTCGCTGTAGGCATTGGCAGCGAAGAAGGTGAGCCGATTCCGGTCTATGATGAGGCGGGGAACTTCAAGGGACACAAGAGAGATCGTCAGGGAAAGGTCGTGCTGACGCGGCTCGATGAGGAGTCCTTGAAGAGGGCCGCTGCGGCTACCGGGGGCCTGTATGTGAGGGCTGGGGCGAGCCTGGGGCTTGAGCGGGTCGCCGCTGAGATAGAGAAGATGGAGAAGCGTGAGCTCAAAGGGGGCCTGAGGATCCTGTACGAAGACCGATATGCATACTTTGTCTGGCCAGCACTTCTTCTGCTTGCCATCGAATGGGTGCTTCCGCTGAGGCGCAGGGAACGGCCGGGCAGGATCAGACTCACCGGTGGAAGCAGCAGCGTTGCGCTCGTAGTGGCCCTGGTGGTTCTCTCAGGGGCGTTCGTCTCTGCACCTGCGGCAGGTAGCTCCGCAGGACCTTCGCCGCAGGTACCATCTGGCGGATCCCCGCCGCCACCCTCTGCTGTAACTGCCAGGGTGGATTCGAGCCGGCTTGAGGAGATCGGCCGACTCATGGAACGGAACCGCCTCTTTCACGAGAAGCATCCTCTAGATCCACGCCCGCTGTACAACATGGGCAACCTGAGCCATGAGGCAGGCGATTTGACCGCGGCAGAGGACTTCTACAAGACAGCAGCTCCCAGGGCACGAGGGCAGCTCGCTTCGCGCCTGGCGTACAACCTCGGCACGACACTGCTCAAAGAAGGAAAGCTGGAGGAAGCCATCAGTTCCTTTGCCGAAGCCCTTCGTCTTGATCCCGAGAACGAGGATGCCAAGTACAACCTGGAACTCGCAGCGCTGCTGCTTCAGATGGCGCAGTCACAGGCGGATTCCAGCGCTTGCCCGAATCCCCAAGGAAGCCAGCGCCAGGGCGATAGCGAGAAGCAGCAAGACCAACAGAAAGAGCAGCAAGATGGCAGCAACCAGCAGGAAGGAGAGAATCAGCCGCAACGGAATCAGCAATCGGGGGGACAGGAACAGCAGGAGTCCGAGGAGAAACAGGGTCAGGATCGGACATCTGCCGATTCCACTCGGGCCGAGCCTCCTTCCCCGCAGAGCGATAGCGCATGGGCGCAATCGCAGCCCGAGCAGGGTGATTCCCTAGCGATGCAACCTCCGGCGCGGGCTTCGAGGCAAAGTGCTGAGGGCGACTCTGCGGTTTCGCTGGATCAGTTGCAGATAGACCGTATCCTGAGGGCCCTCGAGGAATCGGAGAAGCGACTTCTGCGCCGGCGCTTCAGGGCTCGCTCGAAGAACATCGAGGTTGAGAAGGACTGGTAACGACAGGGTCCGAGGCAGGCTGTGGGCGCCATGGGGCGCCGGGCCTTGATGGAGATGACTCTTCGATTTGAGGGCAGCATGGCTGCAGCATTGGCAGCGCAGGAAGGCTGCGAGGGCAAAGGTGCGGTTGGAGTGGCTCCGCACGGGCGTGGGCTCAGGCGGGGTCGGTGGTACAGGCTTGCAGGTGCAGCCAAAGTGCTCTCGGCCTTTGCGCTGGCGGTAGGTCTCGTCCCGTGCTTGCCCTCGGCTGCGATTGCTTCGATCAGTGTGGATCTGCAGGCGCGACCTGTTGCGGTCGCCATAGGCGAGGTCATCTCGGTCACTGTCACGGTCGGGGGCACCAGTGGTGGTGTCTCGGAGCCGCAGATAGCCGGCACGGAGGCCTTTGACGTATACAGCGCTGGTAGGAGTACGAACATCTCCTTCGTCAACGGGCGGATTTCCCAGTCGGTGACGTTTTCCTACCAGATGGTTGCAAAGAAGGAAGGCACTTTCACGCTTGGGCCTGCGGTCATAGAGAAGGGAGGTAGGTCTTACAGCAGCCGTACGGTCGAGATCACAGTGACGAAAGCATCTTCGCAGCCTTCGCCGCAGACTGGAAGGAGTACGCCGAGGAGAAGTGAGTCGTTGCGTGGTGTGCCCCCTGACGGGCTCTTCGCGCGGCTGGTCGTGGACCGGAAGGAAGCATATGTGGACCAGCAGGTGATCGTGCGCTTCAGGCTCTATCAGAGGCACGACGTCGATTTGCGTGAGATAGGCGGCTTCCAGGAACCTTCCATGGAAGGGTTCTGGCGCGAAGACCTGGGGCCGCAGCGCGACTACGACGTTGAGATAGATGGCAAGCTCTACAGAGTAAGGGAACTCAGCTGGGCTCTCTTTCCCACGAGGGACGGTGACCTGCAGATAGGACCGGCATCGGTCGAGTGCGCCGTCGCGGTACGGAAGAGACGGAGGCGCGACTTCTTCAGCGACTTCTTCGGTTCCCCCTTCTACGACGTCGTGCGCAAGACTGTCCGCGCAAAGGCCGTCACGATCCATGTCAAACCGCTTCCCGAGAAGGGCAGGCCGGCAGAGTTCACAGGGAGTGTCGGTGAGTACGAGGTCGCGATCTCGTCGGACTCTAAGCGCCTGAAGCAGGGTGAGCCGGTTGCCGTCACAGTGACGATCTCGGGACGCGGGCACATCCAGACGGTGGGAGAGCCGATTTGGCCGGAGCTGAGTGATTTCCGGACCTTCGACTCCGGTGAGGCCGTCTCCGTAGATAAGAGCGGTGGCATCGTCGAAGGAAAGAAGGAATACACCCGAGTCCTCATTCCCAATCGCGCAGGGCGGCTTTCGATCGGCCCTGTGGTCTTCTGCTACTTCGATCCGCAGAAGGGGCAATATGTCCAAAAGCAGACCAGTCCACTTGGGCTGGAGGTGCTGCCTGCAGAGACAGGGACAGCAGGGCTCCTGGCTGGGCCGGGCGAAGGACACCTGAGCAGTGACATTCTCTACATCCACACCCAGTTGCCTGGGGATCTCAGCCGACCCGCTGGGCCGGGTGCAGGCATGCTGGTCAATCTGCTTCCCCTGGTGCTCGTAGCAATTGCGCTGGTAATCAGGAACCGGCGGGAAGAACTGGCGCGGAATCCACTCCTGGTGCGCCGTTCGGCTGCTCTGAAGAGGGCACTGGCGGCATTGAAGGACCTGGAGCAGATCTCGAGGAATGACGCTCCGCGGACTGCCTCGGGGCTTGCCCGGGCTCTTGAGGGGTTCCTGAGTGACTGGATGGGGGAGGAGGTCTCTGGGTTGAGGCGCTCTGCGCTGGCAGGCCGACTGGAAGATGCAGGGATGAATGCAGATCTTCGCAGCTCGGTCCTCGAGATGCTTGCCTGGTGCGATGAGGCCCGTTTTGGAGCCGGGGCGCATCCGGAGGACGTTGCCCGGAAGCCGGCGGAGCTGAGAGAGCTCCTGCGGCGCCTTGACCGGGAGTTCCGGCGCCTGCTGGGCAAAGCAGGGAGATCCCCGCGCGGTGGCCGGGCGGCGCAGAGGACGGGGCTTCTTGTCGTTGTCTACTGCCTCTTCGGCGTCTCTGCATGGGCCGCGATGCTTCCGCACTCGGTGGTTGAAACCTGGAAAGAGGCGACGAGTGCCTATGAGCAGGGGGACTACCAGAGGGCGCGCTTGCTTTACGAGCGGCTGATCGAGGCAGGATGGCGTTCTCCCTATCTCTGGTACAACCTCGGGAATGCTGCCTTCAGGGCGGGGGAGCGCGGGTGGGCCGTTGCCTACCTGGAACAGGCCCGCCGCCTGGCTCCTCGAGATGCAGAGATCCTGCACAACCTGAGAATCGTCCGGGCGGGTCTTGGGGGAGAGGAGGCGGCAGACGCTGGCTCAAGCGCGCTTGGGGCGATGGCGTCCTTGATGGACGCAGTTTCGGCCTGGGACTGCGTGCGCTTGCTGCTTGCTGCAGTGTGGCTGGTGTGCTTGCTTCTGGCCGCCAGGTTGCTTCTGCCCGTGCGCCTCAGGGGGGTGGCTTCGGGAGGGCTCCGTTTCTCGCTCGGGGTGCTTCTGCTTGCCGCTGCCCTCCTTGGGGCCAAGGCATATCAGAGAGCGAGCGCTCCAAATGCCGTTGTGGTGTGCCGGAGGGTTGAGGTGCGTTCCGGGCCGCGCGATACCGAGACCGTGCAGTTCGCTCTGGATGAAGGAACCATGCTCCATGCGGGAAGGGGCAGCGGTTCGTGGCGCGAGGTATGGCTGGGTCCGGATGCACGGGGATGGGCGCCCGACTCCTGTCTGACCCTCCTGGAGATGCCCCCTTTGATCCGGTAGGGGTAGGGCCAAGGTAGCAGCGCTCTTCTGACTGGCAGCGTATCCCGCGCGGATCCCGAGGGTCCCTACCAACCCCAGGTGTGTTGCTTGCGCGCCACCACTACTTCAGAGCTAAGCACTCCATCCGCTGTGCAGTGGCATCTCTGCTTCCCTATCCTGCACTTGTGCCTCAGGCGCGCAGGCGATAGTCTCCCAGGCTGGTGGTTTTGGGGGGCGGGGCCTTGCGCCGGCCCCGGTCCGAGCGAGGAGATGGGCATGACGTCAGCCGAGTTTCTTTCCTACTTTAGCGAGCGGAGGTTCATCAAGGACCTGAGATCCAAGACAAAAGACGGTGTGCTCTCCGAGATGACACGCGTGCTCGCCGAGGATGGCGACATCCGTGACACGAGCCTGCTTCTGGAGATGATCCGCCGCCGAGAGAGCCTTGGTAGTACGGGGCTCGGACATGGCGTTGCGATCCCCCACGGGCGCAGCACGGCAGCGACCAAGACCAAAGTTGTCTTTGCCCGCTCGAAGAAGGGTGTGGATTTCGATGCCCTCGATGGTGAACCGTGCACGCTCTTCTTCCTCATCGTCGCGCCCTATGAGGACCGCAAGCACGAGTACCTGCCCCTGCTTGGGAAGATCGTGGAGGTCGTCAAACAGGAAGAAGTACGCGAGAGCCTGCGAAACGTCGAATCCTTCGAGGCGTTCCAGGAAGTCGTGAAGGGGGCGTTCGGTGAGTGATCGCGTTCAGAGGCTTGCGCAGCTGCAGGACCTGGAGCTCATGATCCGCGAGGTTCAGGATCCCGATCGCAAGCAGCAGGAAGAAGAGCTGGGTTTCTCGGTCGAGGGACTTGCACAGCTGGAGAAAGCTCGCGACAGGCTCCTGAAACGCATACCGAAAGAGGATCTCAGGGTGTACAAGCGCGTCCGCCGGCGGTATGAACGAGCCGTCGTGCCAGTGTTGAACAGGATCTGCCTCGGTTGCTTCCAGGCACTGCCAACATCTGTGACGCCGGCTCTGTCCGACGACGACCCACTGCCCACATGCGAGAACTGCGGCCGCATCCTGTACTGGCTGTGACCGAACCTCGAGAGCAACTCCTTTGCGTAGGCGCCGAATAGTCGCGGCGTTTGCGCCCTGGTGCAGACCATGCTTGAAGACTTCACGATCCGCCAAGCCAGGCTTATCGACTTCTCGGGCCCGCTCGAGGGTACATATGACGTGGTCTTCCGCGGCGGAAGGCTCATCGATCTACTGAGGCTCGAGGATGATACGGAACCCAGATGTCATTTGACCCCGGGTTTCAAAGACGCCCACGTGCACCTGCTCCACCTTGGGCTTGAGAGCAGAAGGATCGATCTGAGATCCGCTTCTTCGCTGGCGGAGGCACTGGACCTGATTCGCGCGTATGCAGCTGATCACCCGGAGTCCCCAGTCCTCTGGGCGGTAGGCTGGGATGAGAGCGGGTGGCCCGAGGCCCGGGCGCCCCTTGCGGCAGACCTAGATGCCGTCGTTCCGGACAGGCCCCTGGTGGCCCGGAGGGTGTGCGGGCATCTTGCGGTCCTCAACTCCAAGGCGGCCGAAGCGGCTGCGGCCAGGCTCGGTGGGATCGATCAATCCGGCATTGTCACGGAGGAGAAGGTTGCAGTTCTGTCTCAGATCTGGCCTCCGGGACACGATGAGATCCGCAGTGCGCTGGAAGATGCTCAGGCTCAGGCATTGCGGCTTGGGATCACGCGTGTGGCAGAGATGGGGACCAGTGGGGCGGTAGAGGCTTACCTGGATCTGGGCGGTGCCGGCGGTCTCTTCCTGGATGTCGATCTTTACGTGGCGCGTTCTGATCTCTCCCGGGCCCTTGAGGCTGCGGAGGAGGGTCGGTTCGAGGCTACCGGGGTGCACTTCCGAGGGCTCAAGCTTTTCGCCGACGGATCGATAGGGGCAAGGACCGCGGCTCTTACCACGCCTTACGAGGACACAGGAGGCCGCGGAGATCTCCTTTTCAGAGACAGTGAGCTAGCTGGGATCTTCGAGGATGCCCGGAGCAAGGATCTTGGGGTTGCTGTGCATGCGATAGGGGATTCGGCCATCGAGCAGGTTCTGGCGCAGGCGCGGAAGGTGGCCGGCGGCGGGAGAGCCGGGTGGCTCAGACTCGAACACGCCGAGCTCTTGGAAGCTGAGGCCCTAGAAGGGATCCGAGAGCTGGCCGTAGGGGTGTCCGCACAGCCCAACTTCATCGCCAGGTGGGCGGGTCCCGGCGGCCTCTATGAACGGGCCCTGGGCAGCGAGCGAGCGGCCCGGATGAACCCATTGCGTTCAGTTTTGGAGTCCGGGGTGCCATTCGTGTTTGGCTCCGATTGCATGCCACTTTCTCCCGCATTGGGGCTCAAGGGTGCAACCCAGCACCCTAGGGAAGCAGAGCGCCTATCTGAGCATGACGCCTTCGCAGTCTACCTTGGCGCCAGGGAAGCACCCGTGGGCTACTGGGAGGTCGATTCATGGTGGCGCATAGGATGCGACGGATTCGTCCTCTACGAGGGGGATCCGTACGCCCTCTGCGGGGGCGATGACGAGGCTGCCCCAGTGAAGGCCGTCTTCTGGCGCTCCCGCTGGGCTATCGAGCCGGCGGAGGAGTTGCTGGCGGCGGGGATAGTGCACGATGACTGAGACCCGGGTGCTGACGGGCTTGCTTGCTGCCCTCTGGGAAGCCCATCGGTCGGCGAGTCTGGAGGAGTTCCTCCAGCACCTGTGGAGATATCTACGGCGTCCGGCTGGGGCGCGTTCGATGCTACTTTTGCTGAGGGAGACCACCGCTGGCTGGCGGGAATCCCCAACGGATTCGCACTCCTGGAAGGCCTTTTCGGCCTCCGGGGATGAGCCGCCTCAGCAAGTCGCAATGGATGAGCCCGCGGGTCTGGCCGCGGCTGTGATACGCCAGGGGCGGTTCGTAAGCGGCGAGGAGTTGGCTCAGGATCCCTTCGCCACCGAGGAGGAACTGCGTCTGATCGGCCGTGGGCCCTATGCAGCTGTGCCGGTTGGTCATCCCAAATCACGTGCCGGGGCACTGCTGGTGGGCCTCCGGGAGGCCCTGGTCGGTGGCTGCGTCAGCCGATTCTCTCTCATGGCGCCCGGCGCTCTGGTGGGCATTTCGGGCCGTCTGGAGTGTTTGGGAGGGCTGCTCGAGCGAGAGCACACAGAGAAGGACCTGCTTCACCGAGCGGGGCTTGAGCTCTCGCGCCGGCTTCGGCTCAGCGAGATCCTTCCGCTCTTGGCCGATCTGATCGGCGAGATCATTCCCTTCGATGCAGTGGGAATCTATCTCTACCACTCGGGAAGCGGCGAGCTGGAATGGTTCTTTGGTCGCGGCTACCCAGAGGGCGCGGAGGAGAGGGTGCGGCTAAAGGTGGGTCAGGGAGCGGTCGGTTGGGTCGCCAAGCAAGCCAGGTCGCTCATAATCGCCGACACCTCGCAGGATGAGCGCTACATCGCAGCCCGCCAGAGTACCCGCTCGGAACTCACCGTACCGCTGCTTGCGGGTGAGGAACTCGTGGGTGTCTTCAACCTCGAGAGCGATCGGCCGGGCGCCTTTGGGGAGGCTGACCTGCGTCTACTCGAGGCCTTCGGCAACCAGGCTGCCGTGGCCATCCAGCGCGCATGGCTTCACGATCAGGCTCTGGAGAAGCGGCGGCTGGAAGAGGAGATAGGCATAGCCAGGCGCATCCAGCGCAGGCTTCTTCCCGATGGATGCCCGCAGCTTCCTGGCTTCGATATCGCCGGCTTCAACTATCCCTCCCTGGAGGTGAGTGGTGACTTATACGACTTCATCCGCATAACGGATGATCACCTCGGCATCGTGATCGGAGACGTGGCGGGCAAGGGTGTGCCGGCTGGGCTCGTCATGGCTACCTTCAGGGCCAGCCTGATCGCTGAGATACGAAACAACTATGCCATCTCTGTGATACTTTCCAAGGTCAACGCGCTGCTTTGCGAGAGCATCGAAGAGACATCGTTTGTGACCGCTGTCTATGGTGTCCTGGATGCAACGACCAGGCGCTTCACCTACTCAAACGCCGGGCACAACCCGCCGCTTCTTCTGCGGGCGAACGGGACGGCCGAGTGGCTAGAGATAGGTGGGACGATCCTGGGGCGGTTCGAGTCGTCCGGGTACCGCGAGGCCTGGGTGGGGCTGGCTCCGGGTGACGTGCTTGTCTTCTACACCGACGGGATCACGGAGGCCGAGTCCCCGGAGGGTGAGATGTTTGGTTCCGAGCGCCTGCTGGAAGTCGTCCGCGAGGGGATGCGCGAGCAGAGAGACGCCCATGGGCTCTGTGCGCGGATCCTCGAGGCCGTCCGCTCGCACTCGAAGAGCGTTCATGCACAGGACGATCTGACCGGCGTGGTCCTCAAGGTGCTCGGATGAGTGCCCGGGGGAGTGAAGCTCCGGATCGAGCCCCCCGACAGGGTCGTATGGCGGGATCTTGGTGCCGAGTGCTCCGGGGAAGCAAAGTTCCGGACCCCGCTTCCCGATCTGTTGTACTGGGTGGGGGGTGCCCTGGGCCGCGTGACGATTGGAGGCCTTGGGCCTTGAACCGGAGAGACTCGGATGAGAGGATGCGGCGATGTTCAAGAAAGGGGAACAACAGATGCCGGCTCCTTCCCAAGAGAAGCAGAGTACTACGGTGGTGGGCACGGGAGCGCACTTCAACGGGGTGCTTAAGGTGAACGGCTCCTTGAGGATCGACGGTGAAGTCGAAGGGGAGATCTCGGCTACGGGAAGCGTCATTGTCGGTAGCGGCGGTGTGGTGAAGGCTGAGGTTGTCGCCGACTCTGCAGTCGTTGCCGGATACGTGCGGGGAGTGATCCGGGCGAAGGGGAAGGTGGAACTGCAGAAGGGCTCCAAGCTCGAGGGCGACGTGCACGCGAGCAGCTTCAAGATCGAGGATGGGGCCTTCTTCCAGGGCAACTGCAAGATGGGGGATGGGACCGCTACGAAGGAGCGCAAGGACGCGGCTCTTAAGGTGGTGGGGAAAGAGTAGTAGTCTCTCAGGGAAGTAGGTCTTCCGGGGAGACAGGGAAGGCTGACTCGTGCGCGGTGGTTACTACTACTCCTACGGCTCAAGGAGCTTCGGTCTCCCGGAAGCCGTCAAGTACCTCCTCATCTGGAACGGGATCTTCTTCGTTCTCCAGCATTTCATCCTTGCCAACGGCCTGGCGTTCCTCGGGGGAATGCGTATCGAGCTGCTTCTCGGAACTGTTCCCTGGCTCATCTGGCACAAGGGCTATGTGTGGCAGTTCGTGACTTACATGTTCCTTCACGGCGGTCTCTTCCACCTGTTGTTCAACATGCTCGCGCTCTGGATGTTCGGAGTCGAGCTGGAGCGCATGTGGGGTTCGCGCAAGTTCCTACAGTACTACTTCTTTACCGGCGCTGGCGCAGGTCTCACCACGGCGGCACTCACACCCAATAGCCCCATTCCTACCATAGGGGCATCCGGTGCGATCTATGGCATCCTGCTGGCCTATGCCTACTACTTCCCCGAGCGAAGGGTTCTGTTCTACTTTCTGATCCCGATTCCCGTGCGCGTCTTCGTCATCATCATAGGAAGCATCGCTTTCATAAGCTCCATCGGACAAAGTGGGGGAACGATCGCTCATGTGGCTCACCTCGGGGGGCTTCTTTTCGGTTGGGTGTACTTGAGGATCCAGTCGGGCGGCAGCTTCTTCGGTGATGGAGAAACCAGGAGGAGAAGAAGGAGGCCCCACCTGGAGGTCATAGACTTCGATGACGACCGCCGCTGGTAGAAGCTTGTTTCCTCTCTTCTGTATTCCGCTGCTGGCCTTCGCACTGCTGGCCGGATGCAGCGAGGAAGACTCCTCGCAGCCGGTTGCGGCTGCCCAGCTCGAGCACGTGGCCTTCTGGGACGGTACTTCCTGGGAGCCTCTGGGTGACGGCTTCGACGGTGCTGTCTATGCCCTCTGCGTGCACGAGGGCAGACTGGTGGCCGGGGGAGCCTTCGGCAGGTCGGGAGCGGATAGCACGCGTGCGGTAGCCGTTTGGGACGGCAGCGCGTGGCAGCGGCTGGGCGGCGGCCTCGATGGTGCGGTGTATTCCCTCTGTTCCTTCGGCGGGATCCTCGTTGCAGGCGGTGACTTCATGGTCACCGACGGTGATACGCTTCGCAACGTAGCAGCCTGGGACGGCAGCGGGTGGCATCGGATGGGCAGCGGGATACCCTCGCCGGTACTGAGCCTCGAGGTGTTCGGGGATCGCGTCACCGCCGGTTCCGCCTTCGCGGAGGTGGCTGGTCCCGGGGGAAGCCTCGATTCACTCAACTGCATATACGCCTGGAGCGGATCCGCGTGGGACTCGATCGGTGTGCGTACCAAAGACACCGTCTCGGCACTCTGTGCGGGCGGGGACCGCTTGTACGCCGGAGGTTCCTTCC
>CAYMBA010000049.1:0-14704 GCA_964388535.1 uncultured bacterium
CTTGCTTGCAAAGCCTTCATGCAGCCTCCGGCCGCACCTCCTTGACCCCTAGGAGAACAGATCTTTGTTTCTGCTAACCCACTGTACCAGCCTGCTAACTCCCTCTTCGGGCGTGACCCGAGGACTCCAGTGCAGCAGCTCCTTTGCTCGTGTTATGTCAGAGATGTAGACCTTCTGATCGCTCGGCCGCCAGTCGGCGTACTCCACCTCTACCGGAGCTCCGGTCTTCTGCTCCAGAATCTGCAAGAGCTCCAGAAGCGAGAGTGTCTTCTCAGGGCCTCCCCCCATGTTGAACACTTCCACGCCAAGGTCGCTCTCTATGAACGCTTCGTAGGCCCGTATCAAATCTTCCACCCAGAGTACATCCCTGACCTGCTTGCCGTCACCATAGATCGTTATTTTCCGTCCGGTCACAGCCGCTATTGCGAACCACGCGACCCAACCCTGGTCTTCGACGCCAAACTGTCTGGTACCATAGATGCACGACATCCTGAAGACACCGGTCCTCAGCCCGTATAAGTGCCCGAAGTCCTGTACGTAGACGTCGCCAGTGAGCTTCGAGCAACCATACGGTGTGTGCTCGCAATTGTCGATCGAGAAAGACTCTGGGATGCCACGGACCCACTGCTCAGGAAAACGATACCTGTACTCGCCCTCCTCGACTCCGATGGCGTTTACATTCTCGCCGTACACTTTGTTCGTGGAGCAGTAGATAAGCGTGGGGCGGCGGTTCGACTTCCTAGCTGCCTCAAGAACAGTGAAGGTTCCCATCGCGTTTACACGGAAGTCCTCCGCGGGGTCTACGACCGAGGTGGTGACTGCGGTTTGGGCAGCTGCGTGGATAATCACGTCGGACTCGGAAACAAGGGATTCCACAAGAGGCGCATCGCAGACGTCCCCACGGACCAGCCGCACAGTTTCAAGCTGCTCGAGATGCCGCCAGTTGTACTCCGAGTTGGCATCGGGCTTACCCAGAAGCAGCGATCGAGAGAGGTTATCGAGCACCGTTACTTCGTAGCCACGCCCTGCGAAGTACTCCGCTGCGTGTGATCCAATGAACCCAGCGCCCCCCGTGATGAGCATCCTTGCCATTGGCTACCCCCGTCTTGACGGGCCAGATGTGCTGACCTGCCTCATTCCCAGGTGCAGTCTGCACCCCAAGGCGAGCCTAGCAGCGGTGCGGTGAACCCGCAAGGCAACGGGGACCTCAAAGAAGGAAGGTCGAGAACCCCTCAGCAGGGTCCCTGGAGTGGATAGACTCCACGGAGGGCACCTCGCGTCTGCGAGTCTTCCAGGCAGGCAGAGGCTTGCACCTACGGCCTAAGGCCCAGGCCAAACTGGTGGATCGCTCCCATCTCGTGGGCTGGCGCGGTCGCGTAGGAGACAGTGAGGGCGCGGAAGCCGATTTGCACCCCGGCGCAGAGGCTAGATGCTGGCCTCGGTGTTCCGAGAGGTTGTGCCCCCAAGCTCAGCCGGATAGCCGGCGAGGGAACCCAGGTAAAACCGGTGGCGAACTTGGGGCCCTCCCCCACGACGATCTGGACTGCTGCGGCACAGATGAATCCTGAGAATACTTGGTGCCTCAGTCCCACAGATAGTGTAGTCGGCAACGGGAAGGCTTCTTGATCGACTTCCAACGGCGCTCCAGCGTGGAGCAGGGAGGCGCCAAGCGCTGTGTAACCCAGATGCCCCTGGAGTCCAAAGCCCAGGCCGAAGCCCTTCGCCTGCTCCCCCATGCCGTCGCTTTCCTGCACGAGCTCCGCGACGAGACCTAACTTCAGGCCCCGAGCCGGGACAAACGCGTAGCCACCGCGCAGCACTGTTGCTGATGGCTCGAAGGTTCCAAGGGAGTTTCCCGAGGCATCGAGGGCCTCCAGGCTTCCGGTGCGGAGCGTAGCGACGGCCACGCCAAAGGTTCCACTGGCCGGCCCTAGCCGGACGGACGCAGATCCGTGCTCCCACGCTGCCCGCTCCGGTAGGAGCAGGTGGGCAAATTCGAATTGCGCGAGACCGTCAGAGATGAGACCGGCCGGATTGCATCCCAGGGAAGAGGGGCCCTTCGCATCTGCGACTTCGGATGCTCCAAGCGAAAGCGCCGAAGGCGAGGCTGGCAAGCGAAGAAACTCGAATGCATGCTGCCCTTCACTGCTGCTGCGTGCCTCAACCGCGGTGAATCCTAACCCCAGGACCACCAATAGCGCCCAGAGGGCCTCAGGACGACGCACCGTGGCCGTGGTAGAACCTGGCTGCCTGCTCGGTACCTGCACGCCGGCTGGAGCTTGCAGACGCCATGCCCCGCCTGGCGGCGGAACTCAGCCTTCGGAGGGAACGTCCTGAGACTTGCAACCTTTGGCGCTGCAGTGGATTGGGCATCCTCAGGGCAGGCTGGCTGAAGCGGGCCACCCCTGCTTTCGGAGTGTCGTGCAGCCTGCAAGCCCTCGCCGCGCATGTTGCCGCCTCTGGCACTCCGGAAGCAGCGCCCAATGGGCCTGCGGCCCCCACCCTACCCTGGCGCGGCACACTCAGATTCGGGTCACCTTGGGATCCTTCACTCCCCGCAGGGCGTTTCTTGCGTCCACGATCGCGCGTGCTTCTCTGAGTACCATCTCGTAGTCCACGCCCGTGTGGGCTGTGGTAATCAGGACGACGTCCGCATCGCGAACTACCTGCGGTCTAAGCGGCACCGATTCGTAGCGCTTTGCGCCCAACGCGAAGGAAGGGACATATGGATCGTGATAGAGCACCCGGGCCCCATCGGCCTCGAGAATGCCCATTATGTCCAGGGCTGGTGATTCGCGCAGGTCGTCAATGTCTGCTTTGTACGCAACGCCTAGGACTAACACCGTGGAACCGTTGACAGGCTTCTTCTGTTTGTTGAGGGCCTTTGTGACCTTGCCAGCAACATGGTACGGCATGCTCGCATTGATCTGCCCCGCCAGCTCTATGAAGCGAGCCTCCAGGCCGGCCATCTTCGCTTTCCAGGACAGATAGAATGGGTCTATCGGGATGCAGTGCCCGCCCAGGCCAGGGCCCGGATAGAAAGGCATGAAGCCGAAGGGCTTGGTAGAAGCGGCCTCGATGACCTCCCAGACATCGATGCCAAGCCTGTCGCAGAGAAGGGCGATCTCATTGACGAGGCCTATGTTGACGCTCCGGAAGGTGTTCTCGAGTAGTTTGACCGTCTCGGCCACCTTTGTGGATGAGACGGGCACTACGCGCTCGAGAGTCTCCGAGTACAGATAGCTTGCAACCTCTGTGCAGGCAGGCGTCACTCCGCCAACTACCTTCGGGATGTTCCTCGTTGTGTAGCGCTTGTTCCCCGGATCCACCCTCTCGGGCGAGAACGCCAGGAAAAAGTCCTCTCCCACCCGAAGGCCAGTTTTCTGGAACTCTGGCAAGAGCAGCTCTTCAGTGGTACCCGGATAGCTAGTGCTCTCAAGCACGATCAGTTGCCCAGGTCTCAGGCGCTTGGCTATTTCGTCCCGGGCTGCGACGATGTAGCTGACGTCAGGGTCGCGTGTCTTCCTCAGTGGCGTCGGTACGCAGATATCCACTGTGTCGGCTGCCTCCAGAGCATCGAAGTTGTTTGTTACCTCCAACCGGCCCCCCTCAAGCGCCTGGCGAACCGCTTCGGAAGCGACGTCCTTGACATAGGAGCTTCCCCCGGCCAGTTGTTCGACCTTTTGCTCAGAGGTATCGATGCCGATGGCTCTGAAGCCAGCCCTTGCAAACTCGATTAGCAGAGGCAGACCCACATAGCCGAGGCCAATCACTGCGGGGCGGGCCTCACGCGAGGCGATTTTCTCCTTCAGCCGGTCTTTCCAGCTCATAGACAAGCCTCCCGGTTCTGTATCGGCAGCCGGTCTGGTGGACCAGGGCACGATACGGTCGCCGATGGCGGGTTTCAATACCCCCGGGGCCGGTCGCTCATTCGGGGCAGGCGCAAGCTCGGCCGCTTGCCGTTTGTAGTCGAGGGAACCCTTTGATAGCCTTGGCGTATCCTGAACGGGAATGGCTTCTGCGGGAAGGCGGATGGCCAGTCTTTGCCTCGGAAGAGCCTGCGGAGGGCTGATCAATGACGCGCAAGATCACCATAGCAGCCATACTGTCCGGCGCTTTGCTCGCTGCGCTGGTCTTCCTCGGCGGTGGCCTCTTCGGGGGCGTTTCTGCAAGGGAGGATGATCTCTACTCCCAGCTGAATCTGTTCAACGAGGTCCTCCGCCACGTCATGAAATACTATGTAGATGACGTTCCCCCAGACAGTCTCATCGGTGGTGCGATCCGCGGGATGCTAGAGCAGCTCGATCCCCACACGAACTATGTCGACCCGAAGCGCTTCCAGCGCATGGACGAACGCAATAGGGGATCCTATAGCGGGGTTGGCATTTCGTTCGCGATACGCAATGGGAATCTGACGGTGATCTCTGCTCTGGAAGGGGGACCCTCGGAGAGGTTGGGCATAAGAGCCGGGGACATTATCACGCACATTGATGGGAAGTCCGCCTTCGGAATCAAGGAATCCGAGGTCTTCGAGAGGCTGAGGGGTCCAAAGGGAACGAAGGTCCGGGTAACTATTCGGCGCGAGGGCGAGCCAGAGCCGCTGGAGTTCGAAATCGTACGCGATGACATCCGCATCGAGAGCGTGCCCTATGCCTTCTTGCTCGAATCGGGGATCGGCTACATAAGGCTCTCGAGGTTTTCGAGTAAGACCAGCGAGGAACTGGAGGAAGCACTAAGGAGGCTTGAGGACGAGGGCATGGAGCAGCTCATCCTCGACCTCAGAGGAAACTCCGGTGGCTACCTGAACGCAGCTGTGGATGTGGCGGACAAGTTCCTCGGCGGCGGCAAGATGATCGTCTATACGAAGGGCCGTGTGCCGGGCTCGAACGAGGAGTACAAGGCCACGGATGCGGCCACACACCCCTACTTTCCGATGGTCGTCTTGATCGATCATGCCAGTGCGAGCGCCTCGGAGATAGTTTCCGGTGCTATTCAGGACTGGGACCGCGGGTTGGTGGCGGGGAGAACCAGCTTCGGCAAGGGACTCGTCCAGCGGCAGTATCGCCTGCCAGATGGAGGCGCCCTCCTGTTGACAGTAGCCAGGTACTACACACCAAGCGGCCGACTGATCCAACGCCCCTACTCTCCTGGTGAGCGCGAAGAGTACTACAGACACGCCGGAGACGAGGGTGATTCTACAGCGGAGCGGGAGCGGCCGGTGTTCCACACGCTCATACAGAAGCGCCCTGTCTATGGGGGCGGCGGGATAAGCCCGGACGTGGAGATTGAGGAGGTCTACAGGCGCAGCCGGACAGATGCTCGGCTGGACATAGACCGTGTATACTTCGACTATGTGAACAAGGCTGTGGGCGACGGGACGATTGCCTGGAAGGAGGACTTTGACTCTTTCCTGCGCAGGTTCGAGGTGGATGATCGGCTCCTCGAGAGATTCGTAGAGTTCGTAAAGGCTGACTCGGTCGAGGTCGAGCCGGACTCCATATACGCCCACCGGGATGAGATCGCCCTCAGTCTCAAAGCGGAGATTGCGCATCATCTCTGGGGCGACGACGAACGCTTCCAGGTTATCATTCGCCCGGACCCGGTCCTGAAACGCGCCCTTGAGCTGCTACCGGAGGCTGAAGCACTCCTCACGGAGTCGCTACGCCTCGAGGAGAAACGCGCTGCGGCGCGATAGGGGGGCGACGCCCCGGAGCACCGGAGGAAGGAAGCCATGGACAGGCACGAGACGGACTTCAATGGGGACGGAACCTCGATCCCACCGAGTGAGAACGCACAGGCTCATGATGATTCCGATCCTGGTCCTGTGGGACGCCTCTGGTTCTCGATAGTTGCGCCGCGCCGGGCATCAGCGGGCCTTGGGCGCAGGCGCTTCGAGTGGGTCGTGCCTGTCATCGTAATGGCGGTGCTGGGCACAGTTGCTTCCCTATTGCTTTCAGACCTGACCTTGGAAGCGACCAAAGACAAGCTCCAGGCGATGGTCGAAAGAGGCTATCTCACGGAAGAGCTCTATGAGAAGCAGATAGACTCGGTTCGGGCACGAACCGAGGCGACCCCTGCTCGGGCAGCCGTAAACTTCGCCATGGCCCTGGGCGGAAGCGCTCTGTTGGTCCTTGTCGTCGGGGCCGTGTTTCATGCCTCCACGAGATTTGTGGCGGAGGCAAGGCAAACCTACTGGCAGTCGGTGAGTGCCTATGCCTACGGGCTTCTCCCGATCCAGCTGGGTACCGTGATCACGGTTCCCGTCCAGCTCGCCAAGGGGAGTCTTGCCGTGCAGTTCAGTTTGGCCGCGCTCATCGGCGGAGAAAGCCTGCTCGCGCAGATGCTGGGTATCTTTGGGATTTTTAGTGTCTGGAGTGCGGCATTGATGGTGTACAACTTCTCACGGGTTGGCATGGTCAGCATCGGGAGGGCCGCCGCCGCGGTTCTGGGTGTCTGGGGTATCTACTGGCTCTTGAGAATCTTCCTCCTTCTGACACCGCTTCGTGAGTTTGTCACGGTCACCTAGTTTCGGGCTACTTGTGGACGATCAGTCCCTCGAGTCTACGTGGTCAATCCGGTTTCCCTGCACTCTGCCTCCTGGTTCCTAATGCCTGGAGAGAACCTGCTCGAACTCCCTTCGGTAGGCATCTGTCGTTTCCCGGTCTCGAGCCAGAAGACTCACCTGCTCGATGGAGCTTTCTTCTCCAAGGAAATACTCGAAAAGTGACTGCACCAGGTTGGTCACCACCTCGTGGTGTGAGCCTGGAACCTTCTCGGAGGCCATGGGTGCGATGGCTACAGACTTAAGGCCGGCTTCGTTGGCCTTCCGCAGCGCGGCCGCAACCGCTTTCTTCACCGACTCCGGCTTGACGATGAAGTCCTGCAGCATCACGACAGCATGCAGTATGGATTTCAGCGGAAGCTCCCCGGCAGTCGTGGCCACGGCGGTACCCAGGTTTGCTGGGCCCTGACGCACGGCCTCCACTTCGACGGCTTCCCCACCCTTCTTCTTCACCTCGCCTGCCAGTCCGGAACCCATCCAGAGATGATCGTTCGCCGGAATGACCAGGGCCTCTGCATCGGCTTCCAGAGGATCCTGGTTCTCGATGGCAATCCTGGTACCCAACAGGTTAAACACGTTTCCACCTCCCGCCTTCCCCCAGCGCGGGCTCCATGCTACCTTGCCCTTGAGGACCGGTCAGTCCACGGAGGGACTTCTTCGATGGGCCAGATATCCAACGTTGTCGTAGCAGCGAGTTCAGTTGTCCTACTCGCCTTGACTTTGTGGTCGATGCGGACCGTTCTCGGCCCCATCGTGCCTGCGTTATCCGTTGTCTTCCTTCTCTGGCCCTTCCGACAGCACGCAGCCGCGCGCCGCGTCATCATACTTTCGGTTGCCCTTCTAACGCTCTGGATACTATATCAGGCTCGCAGCATCGTCTATCCTACACTTGCAGCGCTTCTCCTCGCCTACCTTCTCGATCCTGCCGTAGACAGACTCCATGAGCGAGGCGTCAGGCGCGGCCTGGCGGCTCTTGTGCTCATGCTTCCGGTCTTCGGTAGTTTGATAGCGGTAGGAGTGATCCTGGTCCCCGAGATAGTACGCCAGGCGCGGTCGCTGATTGAGCGGGTACCCCATGCCTACCAGACCGTGGAAGCTTGGGTGACGCCATTCGTCCAGGACTTCCTAGAGCGCTTCGGATGGACTAGAGGGGAGTCGGAGCCCTCCTTGCTGCCCTCCATGGAAAGCCTACTGAAAGGCCTATTCTCCGGTGTGACCCACATCGGCAAGGGCGTGGCTGCGGTCGTCGGGGTAGGTTCGTTTGTCTTGCTCACGCCAATCCTGACCTATTACATCCTCGTAGACTTCGACCGCCTTACCCGCACAGTGGCCCCATACTTGCCTGGCTCGTGGCGCTTCGCCGTATCCCAGCTGGGTGCTACCTTCCAAGAGTCTGTGGGCGCATGGCTGAAGGGTCAGCTCCTCGTTGCTGCGATCGTAGCCGCCATGATGACCGGTGCATTCTTCGCCATTGGCCTCGACTACGCTTTGCTGCTTGGCTTCTTGGCTGGGGTCCTGAACTTGGTTCCTGTCCTTGGCTTCTGGCTCACGTTTGGATTGGCCTTTACGAGTGCTCTCTTCAGTCCTCAGGCGCCAGTGATGGTTCTACGGGTAGTGCTTGTCATGACCGCCGAGCAGCTGTTGGAGGCGAACCTCCTTTCGCCCAAGATCGTTGGGGGCAGACTGGGGGTCAAGCCGGTCGTCCTGCTGCTCACCATGCTGGGTCTCTCGGTCTTTCTGGGGGTACTTGGCTTCTTTCTCGCTGCCCCAGTCCTCGGGCTGGCACGTTCTGCATGGCTGCTCTGGGGCCCGAGACCAGAGGGTCGCTCTCCTGCTGGCGCGCAGTCTGACGGGGCTTAGGGCCGGCCTATGATATGCCTCACCGCGCGGGCTGGCCTCCGGTGTCGCTAGATTGTGCCTTCCTGGTCGCTCCCGCGCTTGCGAGTGGGCTTTTGCCCCTCCCTTCTCTCTTTGTCGCGATCTTGACTCCAGCGGTCTCGAATGTGCTCCATCTTCCGCTTGAACTTTTCCACCGCTTTCTCCCGCCGTCGGAACTCCGATCCAACGGCTTGTGGCAGCCGGTTGGAGAGCAGCCCAATTCCTGGTCTTGCAAGGGCGTAGGCTTGGCTTTCTGCCAGCCACTTGTGCCCGCGCGGCAACAGAAGGGTGAGCGCGAATAGGATGAGTGCCGCTATCAGTGCTCCTCTAAGCGCTCCGAAGATGAAGCCCAGCAACTTGTCGAGCCATCCCAGTCCCACCACCTTGAAGCCCTTTGCGAGCAGCTTTCCCAGCAGCACGACTATGATGTAAGTCGCCAGGAAGAGTACAAAGAATGTCACTGCCTGTTGCCAGACGCCCGTTCCACCTAGCCCGGGTAGCTGGATCGCGTAGGCCCTTGTACCGAGCACGGCGACCACAAGTGCCGCGAAGAAGGCGACAAGACCGAATAGCTCCCGCACCAGGCCATGCTTCAGGCTTACCAGCGCGGAAATCCCCACGATCGCGAGCACCACAATGTCTATCGGATTCATCACTCCTCCATGTTACGAACGGCTCCGCACGATGAAAGGATCCCCGACGCCGAGACCGAGGGCGACTGAAGCGTCTCCGCCATTGACTGCAACCTCCAGTCTTCCGTCCCCGCCCGGGAGGACAAGGGCGGAGCCTTCTGGCACGTCCTCGTACCTGCGCTTGATCCCGTCAAACTTGTGGGGGCCCACCTCTACCTCGTACGGGCCGGGGCCGATCTCGGATAGGAGCGTGCGCGGGATGTTCGAGAGGACGTTTCCAAACCTATCTATCCGCAGCACCTCCCCCCGTATCTGCTTGCCCTCAACGACTGGCCTTGGCACCTCTATGATCACGCAATTCTCCGCCGGCGGCCCGAGCTTGTCTATTTCCAGCCCGGAAGCCAGATGACCCGCTGCTGGGGCGAAGACGTCCCGGCCGTGAAACGTATCGCTGCGCTCTGGAAGCTCGTAGGTTGTCTCCAGGATTTCGTGCACTGCGACATGCTTGCTCGTCAGCGCGGGGCTCAAGACGCCATTGTCTGGACCCACGAACAGATGACCGTTCGCTTGGGCGGCAATGGCACGTCGCTTTGTGCCCACACCCGGATCCACCACAACAACATGGACAGTGCCAACCGGAAACCACGGGTACGCGGCCTCAAGCAGCAGAACGGCCTCCTGTATGTTTTGGGGCCGTATCTCATGCGAGATGTCCACAATCCTAACGCTCGGCATGATGCTACATATGACCCCCTTCATGGCCGCCACGTAGGCATCCCGCGTACCAAAATCTGTTGTCAAAGTTACAATGCCGCTGCGCGGTTCCACCTTGCACACCTCCCGGGAGCGGATCGAGAGCTCCGCTCCGCCTGCATGGGGATCCACCCTGGACTACACCAAGCACCATAGCCTGCCCAGGATGCTAGCTACCACCAAACCGGACGTCAACGCCGGACTATGGCAGCCCGAAAGTAGACGCGGACCCTCAGGCCGAGGAAAGGAGGCTCACTGGGGGGCGTGCGGCTAACCCCAATCAGCAAAAAGGGGGTGGCCTCCTGGCCACCCCCTCAGGATCGCAGCCCCCAAGCGGGAAGGGGCCGCTCGTGCGGGTGGTGCTGGAACCTTCTAGGCCGCCCGACGCCTCGTCGCAACCCTGGTGGTGCGGCGACGGGTGTTGGTGCGAGTGCGCCTGGCACTCACCGTCGTGCGCCTGACAACGCGCTTCGGCGACCTGCTTTTGCTCGTGGCCCTCGTGGACTTCTTGGCATTTGTTTTCGACGCGTTGACCTGCCTGCGAACCTCCCGGAAGTGATCAATGTCGACCAGCATAACCTTCTTGTTTCCGGGACCGCGCCACCAGACATGGTTCACCTTGTAACGGGTGGCGAAGTTTTCGACCGCCTTGCGCGTCTTGAAGCCCTTCCAGCCCTTGGCGGTGATCTGCTCCGGATTGACCATTGTGATCTTCTTCATTCTGGCCATGATCAAACCCCCCTTTGTTCGCGGTACATAGATTTGTTCGGACTCGGGGGGCAAAGCTTGAGGGCAAAATGCGGGCTCTGGCGCATTAGCTGTCCCTGCTCGAGAGGAGTCGCAAGACGCGCAGGAGATCGTGCGAACGGACACGCATGCAGCGTTTCCGCGTAGCTGAGCCCCTACATAGGGCGCACAGTGCCCGCCCCGACGAGCCTGCGCATGTCTCCAAACGCGAAAGCAGGACCCACTGCCACCCGACGGCCTTGTCCCAAACCATGAATCCTAGCTCAGGGGCCCCACAATCACGCTCCCACGAGATGCCCCTTAGGGCAAAGAGGGCCTCCGCATCCGTGATCCCCAGGCCACGGGCGTCCTCCCAGCTCAGGCCGAATGTGTCTGGAGGCGCTGCTTCCGGTAGATGGTCTAGGTCCAAAGGGGGGATGGCCGCTGTCTTCCACTTGCTTCCCTTAGCCGCCAACAACAAGCCCTTCTGTCTCGTAGACACAGCAAAGACCCGCACGTCCCAGAACCTTCCCTTCAGTGGTCTCCGCCATTCCAGTGGGGCTACACCGCCCGCCAACTTCTCCCGCTCGGAAGCCCGCATCAGCGCGGGGGGCCGACCATTGACCTGCACGGCCATGAAAACATCGTCGATGACATTGCCTATCCGGATTGTGTCGACATCTAGCCCCCGGTACACGATCCATGTTGCAGCAGGTCGATCAAGGCCCAGCTCCTTGATGCTCTTGCCTCGGGGAAATCGCTCCAGCAAGAAGCGGCTGAAGCAAGCCAGCGCCGAAGAGCACTGAAGCCCATCGGCCCTCAGGGACTCCGGGCTTAAGAATCTCCAGTCCTCTCTGCCGAGCTTCTCGAGGACGACACTCTCCCCCGGCCAGATAATCCGTACGCTGTCGACATCGCTTGCGCTCGGCGGAAGGATGGAGGTCTCACGCCATGTTTCCGGGGCCGTTCTGATGTAGCGCTCCACAAAGAACGACGGGAACATTGCGAGCCCCCCTGAGCCTTTCCACAGGGCGTAGTAATCGCCGCTGCCCGGCGACGGAGCACCGATGAGAACGTCCGCAACCCTTCCGTCATAGCGATGGAGGCGCAAGACACACCAAGGTGGGTCTAAGCCATAGGCAGTGAGAGTCTCCGGCGCTGCGATAACCCGCAAGGTATCGGCCGCAAGGTACTCCAGCAGGCCGCCGACCAGGTCCCTTCTTGCCAGATCCTCGAAGGGCTCCACCACCCACCACCGACCGTCTCGCTGCTCCAGTGCCAAGGAGTGCTCGGACGTGTTCACCTCGATAGCGGTTATCGCGGCTGTGCTTAGCCCGGCTAGTACTGGTCTTGCCCTTGGAGGCGCCTGATCCGGGCGCCGGGGATGGAGACGTACCCATAGGAGGGCAACACCCAGCACAAGGACGAGGAATACCAGCGCTACTGTCAGTGCGTTACGCGCTTGTCCCCTACGGGATCCCATTGTTCCTCCCGGGAAGTGTCCACTCAGGCACCTAGACAGTTTCGCTTCGCGTTGCTTCCCTGCGCAACCACACTATCAGTCCGATCATAGCGAGAATCGCTGGCATGCCGAACTCCAGCGCATAGACCAGAGCCCTGAGTCCGCCCTTGCCGATCTGGAGGCGCGGCGGGCGCTGGAACTCGCGTTCCAGCCCCAGCAGGTAGTCCTGCTCTGTCAGCCAAGCAACCGCATCGAGGGCAAACGCCCGGTTGCTGTGCACCTTCATGAACCGGTTGGTTAGCAGTGCGTAGGTTCCCACTGCGAGCAGCCGTGCCCGCGGGCGCCGGGGCGGAAGGTCTCTTGACGCGGCTTCACGCAGCCACTTCTCCCCGCCTGTACCGGTCCATTCCACCGAGACCGCCGCCGTCTGAGCACCCTCAGCCAGGACGCTGTCCTCCAAAGCAATCGAAGCTACCACTCGCGCCGTCGGCGCGGTCTTGAGCACAGCCAAGGCCTCGAGGTCGAAGGGTCTTACTTCTTGCAACCCAAGGGGCCTAACCCTTGGAGAGACGACGAACATCCCGTAAATGCCTTCGGTCATCTCGTGAGAGGGGTTCCCTGCCAAGGCGGGCGCCCACTTCCCAAAGCCCATTCTGTCGGTAACGGGCCCCTCGTCCATGATCACACCTGGCTTCAGGTCGACGTAGTGCCATCTAAGCGTCTCTTCCAGGCCGGTTGAATCCCCAGGTTCGAACCAGATTGCGAGGCGCCCTCCACCATCCAGATACTCGCTCAGGGCCGATACCTCCTCCGGTCCCAGCGGAAACGATGGATGGATCAGCATCACCAGGTCCACGTCATCAGGAACGTGGCCCTCCTCTAGCAGGTTAAGGCTCCCGATCTCGTAGTCCGATTCCCTCAGGGCCTGCCCCAACCGGGTCAGCCCGGCTGGCCCTCCTGCGTCAAGCCTTGGCTCGCCATGGCCCGTTAGGAAGCGGATCCTTGTTTTCCTTCCCTCCAGCACTCTCAGGATTCCCAGCGTGATTGCCTTTTCGGTCGGCTTTCTAACCTTGGTTTGTGCCTCACCGTATTCGACCAGGATGAAGTTGATCCCCTCCACTCCGATCTCCCTCGCCTTGGCAGGCTCCCTGTCGGGGTCGATCATCCGCACCTGCACATGCCTACAACTCGATTCGTAGAGCCGCAGTATGCTTCTGGCCTGGCCTTCATCGAAGGAATCTCGAGGATAGAACCCGTATAGCCGCAGGGGCTGAGTGACCCTCTTGAGCACCCGCCGGGAGCCCGATGAGAGCGAGTGGATCTTCTCGGCGGTGACGTCCAGAGGAAGGAGCAGTTCGGAGGCGATCATTGCTCCTAGGGCCACAGCAAGGGCAGCCAGCAGCAGCGGGACGGCCGGCCCTGGCTCTGCGTGGCGGTGCATGAGAAGGAGGAAAACCCTGATGTCACTGAGCCTGCGAACCAGAACCAAGGTCACAAGCGCCGCACCTGCCGCCACGGTCATGCGAGGGAGATACCCACGGGCCGTGGAGGCCCACATCGCACCGGCTAGAACCAGGATCAGGCCCGTCAGCAGAACAGCCAGCGATTGATGCCTCTGAGCCATTCCCTTAGCCCCTCCACCTCAGAAAGTCGTAGCCCCTGATGGCAAGACCAAGAGCTCCAAGGATCACTGCGCCAAAGAAGAGAACATCCGCGGCTGAGATGAGACCTTGGCCCATCTTCTCGTAGTGGTAGAGAGGAGAGGCATTGGCCAGTGCGATGTGAATCCAGGAGGAACCTGGCCGCACCGTTCCGCCAAGGAGCCCGAGGACGATGAAGAGCCCCAGCGTGAGCACCGCGGCTTCCACCTGGCCGGAAGAAAGCGAAGATACAAAGACGCCTAGAGCAACAAGCGCCACCCCAAAGAGGAGGAGTCCGCAGAGCCCCCAGATGGTCGGCAGAAGCGAAGGATTGCCGATCAAAGCAAGGATGCCCATGTGCAGCGCGTTGATGCAGACCAGAAGGACTACAAACAGGCCACAGCCTGCCACCTTGCCGAGCACGATTTGCCATGAAGCCAAGGGAAAAGAGCTAAGCAACTCCAGGGTCCTAGAAGATCGCTCTCCCGCGAGGGTTCTCATTGTGATCAGGGGGAAGACAAACAGCATCAAGCTGCCGACGTTGACGAAGTATGGACCGACAACCATCTGCTGGAGAGGCGGTCCCTGCAGTTCCGGCCTTCCGAGCGATCCGGATAGGGCCTCCAGGATCTGTTGACGGGCGATCGTGACCAGGGTGACGAAGACCAGACCCGAGACGAGTGCGTATACGGTAAGGATAAGGAATCCCAATGGGGATCGAAGGAAGCCGCGGAACTCCTTCCATGCCACTACGCTAGCCCTTCGCATTCGCTTCCTCCAAACCGGCCGTCAATTCGCGGAAGGTTCGTTCCAGCGCCGCCAGCCCCGCGCTCCATTCCACCAACTGCCAACCTCCGTGCACGAGAGCTTCCAGAAGGCGCTGCCTCTGTTCATGGTTCAGTTCTCCCCGTAGTCGCCATAGTGAGCCCTCGGTGCTGCTGTCTAGCAGGGTGACTTCCACGGGGGCCCGGGGCAGCCAGTCCCGCGGCTCGGGCTTGGAGGGACCCAAGATCGTCGCCACGGTTTCAGTCCCCTCCTGCGTTCCTGCTGC
>CAYMBA010000050.1:0-14687 GCA_964388535.1 uncultured bacterium
CCACGAGCTCCACGGGCGTGTCACTCCGCACCCTGAGCGAGGGATCACCGAAGACATGCCAGTTCTTGAACTCCGAGATACCCGTGCCGCCGTACTCGTCCATCATCTGGCAGGAGCCGCTGAAGCACAGGGCTCCAAAGGTGCGCTTCTGCTCCGCAACGAACAGGTCCACCGTCTCATCCTGGGCTGCCATCGGCGGAGCCCAGCTCATGTTCACTGTCGAGGCGTACATCCCGACAGCGCCTGTAGGCTCCCCGTCACGCGTTGCCCTCAGCCAGGCTTCAGCAAAGCAGGTACCCGCGTGGAACTTCCCGTTGACGCAGGCCACACTCACGATCCACGGAAGCATGTTGTAGTTGACCAGCTGCGAGACATGATAGTTGCTGAAGCCGGTCGTCGACCAACTGGTCATCGACCCATGACCGCAGTAGTTGATTATGCTGCGCCCATCATTCACAGCCGCAGTGACCATAGCAGCCGTAGCACCCGGATCGTAGATCTGATCCACCTCCGTATAAGTGAAAGCCAGCAGATCGTCTCTGATGTTGTCGATGTGCTCCCAGTCGGCCTCCCCATCGTCACCGATACCGGCACCTTCAGCCGAACCGATCCCCACACCTTTGTGATACCAGTCACCACCAGCCTCTGGCTGCGACTCGTACTCGACAAACTTCTGCACCTGCAGATCGACCTGATCCGCCGTCTCGGCGGAGAGCCGCCCTATGAAGATGTCCGGATAGACATCGCCGCCCGCTACGAGTGAATACATCGGGTCCGCGGGAGCACCGGCGTTGTACAGGGACGGTATCTGCGCCGCATCTCCTACCAGAAGCACGAAGGCCAGGTCGTGCGTGTCATAGTAGTTCTGGATGTAGTTCATGAAGTCATTGGCCGTCGAGCCGACTTCGGACTTCGCTATCAGTGTGGTGGGCACACCCATCTGGTTCTTCCAGGCCACGAAAGGCTCCATGTTGGCCACCCAGGCGTCGTAGGCGATCACGATCATCTCGCCCACCTCAGGAATGGGCGCGTAGCGATCGGTGCCGAAGTTGAGAAAGTGATCCCGGTAGATCTGAGCAAACTCGGCGACGACCGACTGAGGCGCGGCCGAGCGATCGATCTCATTCGGAGCACCCGTGCCCTCGGCAGTGACTTCGACCAGGATCCTCGAGTACGCCCTCAGAGTCCCAGTCTCGGGATCGTACTGGACCGGGTTGAACACGACCGCCACACCGCGGTAGTCCCTCAGGATGTAGGGCTCACGGGCGAAGGCGATCTGCTCCGGATAGAAACCACCCTCGTCGTACTGGCTTCCGAACTCGTAGGGCACCGTAGCGGGGTCGGTCGTACGAAGAAGATTGCCCTTCGATGGGGCCACCTTGAAGCCAGTGAAGTCCTCATAGTCAGCGGATAGAACCCTCACATGTACGAAACCACGATCCGGGATTATCACACTACGGGCCAGATGGGGCAGATCCGGAGCCCCCTTCTCCAGATTGACCGAGCAATCGGGCAGCCGGATGAGCGAGTAGCCGTCCAGGCCCGCGGCCGGTACGGCCAGGAAGCCTGGCACCTCGACCTCCAGAATGATGGAAGAACCGCTGTCACCAATCAGGCGTACCTGCGGCTCGGAAGCCTCCGTGGCTCCCGGCGTCAGGGCATAGAACTCCCCGGCAGCAGCCGTGCCGCCGAGGAAACCCAGCGCCAGAAGAACGAACACCATCAGGCGGGATGAAAGCCTCTGCATAGAAACCTCCAAGGCTGTCGATCAACGGCAGTCGCAGTTCTGCCGCGCATGGCCAGCCGGCCCTGGGCCCGAAAACGGCAACACGCAAGGACCCACAGCCGGGGCCACACAGCGCGGCCTAGGAAGGATTCCAAAACATTATACCAGAGAAACATCCCACCGCCATGCACACAGATGCTTGCCCCCACGGTGAGGAAGCCGCTGCGCCCACAAATCGGCTGCCTTCCGCCACGAAGAAACCCTCACCCCCTGCCCCCACAAGGCCCCGGCTCAACCAAGCAAGGCACCGAAGCCCCGATCCAGCAAGCGGTACCCCAGGGCCTCAGCCACCGCGGTCTCGCCGATTGTGTCTGAGCCGGCGAGGTCCGCAATGGTACGGGCGACCTTGAGCACCTTGTGGTAGGCCCGAGGGCTTAGTCCCATCCGGCCCACGGCCGCCCTCAGAAGCCCCACGGCCTTCGGCTCAAGCCTGCACACCCTGCGAATGTCCTTAGGCGCAAGGCGCGCGTTTGGAACGGCCCTTTCTCCGTCGGTCCACCGGGACCTGGATCGCGCCCACGCCTCGAGCACTCGTGATCGAATGGACGCGCTGTCTTCGGCGGGAAGCGCATGGGCCATTTGCCCAAAGCTAACCTCTGCCATCTGGACGTGCAGGTCGATCCGATCTAGCAGGGGGCCACTGACCCGCGACAGGTAGCGCTCCACAGCCCCCCGGCTGCACGTACAACCCCCGCGCGGGTCGAGCAGCCGCCCGCAGGGACAGGGGTTCATGGCGGCCACCAGCTGGAAGCGGGCCGGGAATACGACCCGCCCCTCGGCACGCACGACCACGATCCGGCCCGACTCTAGGGGCTGGCGGAGCGCCTCGAGGGCATTGCGGGAAAACTCGGGCAGCTCGTCAAGGAACAACACCCCGTTGTGCGCGAGGCTTGCCTCGCCCGGCCGCGGCGGCCGGCCCCCACCTATCAGCCCTGCCAGGCTGACACTGTGATGCGGGGCCCTGAAGGGCCTGGCGGAAAGCAGGCTCTGGCGTTCCTCAAGGAGCCCCGCTGCGCTGTGAACCAGGGACGCCTCGATCTGCTCCTGTCCGGATAGCGGCGGCAGGATCCCCGGGAGCCTCTCTGCCAGCATCGACTTGCCCGTACCTGGGGAGCCGATAAGAAGCACGTTGTGCCCACCCGCGGCTGCAATCTCCATCGCCCTGCACGCCGTAGGCTGGCCGCGCACCTCAGCCATGTCGGGGCCAAGGAGGTGCTCACCCGCCCTTGCCTGCGCGGCCTCCACCCTAGTACCGCCCCTTCCCTCCAGCACGGCCACGGCCTCGCGCAGCGAGCCAACCTCGTAGACTTCGACCGCCCGGGCGGCAGCCGCCTCAGGCCCGTTGCCCCTTGGCACGACGAGCCGCCTCGGAGCCTTCCACGCCGAGGCGGATGCGATCGCCATGGCGAGTGCGCCACGGACCCGCCTGATCCTTCCATCCAGGCTCAGTTCCCCCGCCCAGGCGAAGTCCCCCAGCGCCACAGGGTCGATCTGCCCCGAGGCGGCGAGGATCGCAAGCGCCATCGGAAGGTCGAAGCCGCCGCCACCCTTGCGCAGGTCGGCCGGGGCGAGGTTGACCGTCACTTTCCCGTCGGGGAACCGGAACCCCTGGTTCCTGAGCGCCGAGACGATTCGCTGCCTGCTCTCGCGCACCGAGGCATCCGGCAGCCCCACGACGTATAGCATCGGAAGGGCTGACGAGGTCACGTCGGCCTCGATGTGCACGGCCCGCGCCTCAATCCCGATCAAAGCGAACCCATAGGCCACTGCGAGCATCGCATCTCCCAGAGTCGGCAAAGATCACTAGCGGCAAGGCCCGGAAGACGGTGCCCGGCTGCCGCGGCGCCGACTCCCAGGCTACGCGACGACGATGCACAAGCACACGGCATGCCGCCACCCGGAGCTGCGCACATCGGGCCGCAACTGGGCCGAGAGCCTGGGGCCGGCGCGGCCACGTCGACGTCCCGCCGCAACCGGCCCGGCGGGAACTGCAATGCACGGCGACCCGAGCGCTGCCGCGGCCCCGGGACCAGGCTCAACGGACGAGGAGCCAGACGCCCGCCAGCACGAGGACCGCTCCCCCGTAGCGGGCGAGGGAGAGGCGCTCGCCGAAGGCGAAGAAGGACACGACCAGAATGAGCAGGTACCCAACGGACACCATGACGGGATAGGCGACTGAGATGGGTATGCGCTTCAGAGCCTGTGCGTAGAGCAGCAGGTTGAGACCAAACAGGAACACCCCGGCCACAAAGGGAACCGAAAGGTAGGAAGCGGCATGCGCCCCCAGACCGCTTCTTGCTCCAGGCGAGCGCAGGGCAGAGACTTTGACGAGAAGGTTGGCTGAAGCATTGAAGAGAAGAGCGAGGATCAAGAAGCCGTAGGCCCGCATGTCGATTCCCCCTGTGACTACTGCGCCGATTCCCCACTGTGGCGGCCGCATGGACCCCGGTCTAGGCCGCCCAGCCTGAGACGCAGCCTAGCAGCAGCTGAGGCATCCGTCATCGGCCTTGATCATCACAGGTGCATCGTCCATACTCTGCCAGACGCTTTGAACCCTCGAACGATGGAGGTCCGGAGCCGATGCTGCCGAGTCGTCTTCCGCGAAGGTGTGTGCGCACGGCAAGGCGCCGTGACAGCGGTATCCGCATGCGCTTCCTGCCACTCGGTCTGCTCGTACTCGTCTCTGCGGCAATCTCATTTGGAGGCTGCTACGAACCGAGGCGCGGCAATCCTGTCGACTACTTCCACTATGAGCACAGCATCGGGGTCTCGCCGGACTACGGGCACGTATGCATGCAGACCTACGTCAACCGCTCGCACCTGAGGGTGGGCCTTGAGAGACTGGACCTCCACGATGGAGACCTCGATGGGAAGCTGCAGACCCAACGGATGGACAGGGTGGTGCTCACCTCGTACATCGACATCGAGGATCCCCCCGAGAACGCGGTTCGCACAATCGAAGACATCAGGGATTACGACGCCCTCTTCCAGAAGGTAATCGAGGCTGCCCGCTCGGGTGCAAAGACGATCGAGATCGAGGGCCGCACGTACAAGATAAGGCCGCTCTCCTAGCGGCGGTCCCATGCCGGCCGAGCCGCCGGCGCTGCGCTCCGGCGCCCCCTCACTCCGGAAGGAACCGATGGAAGTCGTCCTTGCAGGCTTCAACCTGGACCTGGAGGCCCTTCGCTCTGCCCTGGCACGTACGGGCAATGCCGGGCGCAACGATTCGGAAGCATTAGAGGCGCGCTCCAAAGAACCCGTAGTCGGCGAGGACACCCTACCCCCCCCACTCTCACCCGAGACGATATCGGCGGCCTACGCGCGGATAAGCCGCGACCCAAGCCCCATAGCGGAGCTAAGGCGCAGGGCGAGAGAGGATGTAGCCGCCGCCCGGGCCAGCAACAGTAGAATCGTCTTCGACTACGGCCACACGAGCATTGCCGAGCATGCCGTCTTCAACCTGGATGTCTCCGGGATCTCGCGCCTTGCCCTCGAAGCCCTCGAGGCCACACGTCTTGGCTCCTATACAGAGAAGTCGCAGCGCTATGTCGTAATCGGCAGCGACTTCGTCGTACCCCGTGAGATCGAAGATTCGCCCATGCGCGGGGAGTTCGAGGATCTGGTGAGGCTGCAGCACGACACCTACGCCAGGCTGCACGAGGCACTCTCGGCGGGCCCGGGCAGGGGCCACCGGGCGAGTGGAGCCGACCTCACCGCGCGCGAGGATGCCCGCTACGCCCTCGGGCTCTCGACCACAGGGCAGGTGGGAGTGACACTGAACGCGCGCAGCCTCGAGGCCACCGTCCGGCGCCTTGCGGCACATCCGCTGGAAGAGGTCCGCCGGCTAGCCCGCCTGCTCCATGAGCGTGCGCAGGAGGTAGCGCCCTCGCTGATCCGCTACACAGAACCCACACGCTACAGAGAGCAACGGCTAAAGGTGCTGCATGCTGCGCTTTCCGAGGCAGCACCCGGGGCGCAAGGGGCAGAAACCCCCACGAAGGATTCCAGGCCCGTGGGCGACTCCCTTGTACGCCTGATCTGGAGCACGCCAAAGCCAGAGGAGAAGATCATCGCAGCCTGGCTGCATGAGGCCTCAGGCATCCCCATGGAAGAGGCCGAGTTGGCGTCCGCACGCATGAACGACACAAGGAAGCGGGAGATCCTCCTGCGCTGCCTGGAGCTTCTGAGTAGGCATGAACTGCCCGATCGGGCCTTCGAGCTGGTGCAGTTCACCTTTGAGGTCGTTGCGAGCGCAAGCTGCTTTGCACAGCTTAAGCGCCACAGGATGGCTACACTGATCCCGCAGGCGTATGACCCCTCCCTCGGCATCAGCATACCAGAGAGTCTCCTTCGGGCAGGCCTCGCCGATGCCCTGAGGGAGGTTGCAGAGCGTTCCGCCGGGCTCTACTCGAAGATGAAACCATCCCTCGGCGCCGCGGCCGACTACACCCTCACCAACGCTCACAGGCGACGAGTGATAGTCTCGATCAATGCCCGCTCGCTGTACAACTTCGCCCAGCTGCGCCTGGACCGCGCGGCCCAATGGGAAATCCGCTCCCTCGCAGAGCGGATGATCGCACTAGCCAGGGAAAGGGCACCCGGCGCACTCGCTCTGGCCGCAGGGAGGAACGCCTTCGAGGAAGCGAGGCGTCGTCTTTTCCCCGGAAGTTCCTCCGATACGTCCCACCAACACTAGGCGCGGAGGCGCCCCGCTGTCTTCGGGTCCCGCTATCGCAGAGGCGCCATCGCCACTGGCTCACGCTCGACCAGCACTTTCCGCCAGAAGGTCTGGGTTGGCTCTATCGCACGGAGCAGTACGCCCACAGCACGCTCGGCCAGTGAGGATGCAAGCCCGGGGAAGCCGTCTTCCTTCAAAGCATCCAGAAGCCCCTTCCGGGCCGGCAGGTGCACGAGGCTGACCTTCTCTGAGAGGTCGATCCCCGCCTTCTCCTTGAGCAACGCGAGGGCCACATCGAACCCGCCCAGGGTATCGACCAGCGCCTTGCCGAGCGCCTGGCGTCCTGTCCAGACACGGCCCCGGGCCAGCTGCACCATCTCACGTGGGTCGATGCCCCTCCATTTGGCAACGTCCTTCTCCCAGCGCAGGTAGCCAGCCCAGTGGACCTTCTCGAAGCGCTGGAACTCCTCCTCGTCCATCAGGGAGAGCCCGCTCAGCAGTCTCGGGTGCGGCCCCACTCCTACCCAGTCGAAGGTGACTCCCAGCTTGTTCCAGAGGCCGGTCATGTCGGCGTACATGCTGATCGAACCGATGCTTCCGACGAGCGAGTTCGGAGAGGCCACGAGCGTGCTGCATCGATAGGAGATCATGTAGCCACCGGAAGCGCCCATGTCGACGAAGCTGGCGACCGTGGGCTTCTTCGAGGCCACGTATTCCAGCATCCGGCCTATACGATCGCTCGCCGAACTGAGGCCACCGGGTGAGTTGACGCGGAAGATGACACCTACGATATCCTCATCGTCGAGGGCATCCCTGAGTGCCTTCACCATCGTCTCATCACCCATCCCCACGCCGAACGGGAACATGAACCCTGACTTGCCGGCCGATATTGGCCCCTCGGCGTGGACGACGGCGATTCGCTTACCCTTAAGCCCCAGGTCCGCGCGAGCCACCTTCCTGTACTTCGACCCGGCGACGTGCACGAACTCGCCTTCGTCGTTCTCGAAGCGCCGCCTCAGCTCCTCCCAGGAAAGCAGCCTGTCGACGATGCCCAGATCCACTGCCTCGTAGGGATCAATCGAAGCCCTCGCAAGCCAGGCAAGCACGGAGTCACGGCTGCCGTTCGCCCGATCCTGGGCCACGGTTTCGAGGAAGTCATCGAAGATCTCTTCCAGCAGCCACTGAGCGTTCTCCTTCGCCTCAGGCGACATGTCCGAACGCATGACCATCTCGGCAGCCGCCTTGTACTCCTTTATCTTGCTCACCTGGTAGCGCACATCCAGGGACTCAAGCATGTTCTTCACAAAGGGCCTTTGAGTGGCAAAGCCTTTCAGGAGAACGAAGGCCCCTGGGTCCATGAAGATCGAGTCACACGCGCTGGCCAAATAGAGGTCCTTATCCCCCATGTTCGAGACGAACGCATAGACGGGCTTCTCGTGAGCCTTCAGCGAATCGATCCTTGCGCGCAGCTCGGCCAGGCTAGCCCAGCCAGCATTCGTCATCCCCATTTTGAGCACGACCTTATCGATCCGGTCGTCGTAACAAGCCTTCTCCAGATTCTCCATTATCGAGGTGAGCGTCTGAGGACCTCGCCCGGGCCACAATCCTGCTGACACGTCATACTCGGCCAGCGCAATGGGAATCGACTGGACAAGAACCGAATGGCGCTCAACCTCCGCCTTCTCTCTGCCCAGCGCCGCGAAGAACCCCACGCTTGCCACCAAGAAAAAGAAGCCCAGAACTGCAAGCACCAGCTGGGCCACGATGACAGCAAGAAAGACCGTGAAGAACTGCTTCATCTACCCCTCCATCCCGGAGCAACAAACCTTAGGTCGCTGTGCCTTGCACGTGTCCGCTGCGGGCTCACAAGGACCAGTCATTGGCGCTGCGGCCTCGACAGACACACACCAGCGACCACGAACTCAGAAAGGTAAGCAGCCTGGATTCTGACGCCCGGGTATACGTATGGCAAGAAGGCGCGGTTCCCTTTCGGGCGGATGAAACAGCGCGATTCCTCCCTCGGGCCCCGGCAGAACCGCTTGCGGCGGCTCTGTCGAGGCAAGGCAGGCAAAGCCGGGCTCCTGAGATTCTGGCTAGGGCTACTGCTGCGGGGGCTCGTTACTGAAGCTACGCATGAGCCGGTCTACACAAGCCTCGATGAGATCGTCTATCGGCATGCTGGTAAGGCGATCCTTGATCCCTGAGATCGCGAAGACCGTCAGACCGTGCAGCAGGAACCAAGCATAGAAAACGGCCTTCTCCGTTTCGGGGTCGCTCTGGGGCGGGACCAGCCCCAGGGAGGAGACGATGATGTTCATGAGTTGCTGCGCCGCCTGTATACCTAGGTTCTCTTCACCAAACTGCTCCGGCCCTGGTCCAGTGGCAAACATGAGCAGATAGACTCCAGGGTAGCTCTGCGCGAAGGAGACATAGGCCTTGAAGGCCCTCCGAAGCTGATCCTGGGGATCCTTGGCGCTCGTATAGACTTCCGTAAGAGCGTCACTGAGACGGGCAAAGCCCAGGTTCCTGGTCGCAGCCTTTAGGTGATCCATATTCTGGAAGTGTCGGTACATCGCCATCGCAGAGACGTTCATCTGGCGCGCAACGCGCCTGGCGGTGATGGCGTCCGGCCCCTCAGCCGAGCAGACCTGGAAGGCCGCCTCGATGAACTCCTCTGGAAGCTTCGGAACTCGCACCCGTCCCTTCCGGCGGGGCCTCCGGGATTGCTCCTCCTGCCCCAATGCCGATCCATTGCCGGGAGTGACGGGGGAAGATGCCCCAGTGCCCTGCCCAGGAAACGAGGCACCAGTTGCTGGATAAGACCTTTCGTCACTCACGATCCACCTCCTGTGGCAAACCCATGCACCCAGCAGCCCCAGGCCGCACTCGGACCGACTGCAACCTTCCATGGAATGAGTAGGACTGTAATGGCGCTCTGTAAGATTGTATCGTAAACCAAGAACGGCGCAACAGACCTTCTCTCAACGCCTCCCAGCACCTTCATCGGCATGCAGGGCCCCGACTAGAAGCCAAGGCCATTGGTTCTCATCAACGGACCTGAGGCCCAACGAACCGCTCGGCCAACCGCACGAGAATCTCTACGCCCAGCGGCAAGGCATCTTCGTCTATGTTGAAGCGCGGGCTGTGGTGTGGATAGGAGCAACCCTTCTCGTCATTACCCGCCCCTAGGAAGATGAAGCACCCGGGCACCTTCCTCAGGTAGAACGCCATGTCCTCCCCACCCATTGACGTGAAGCCTTCCAGGACGGAGCCTGCACCTAGAACCTCCTCGACGACCGATCGAGCCACCCGGTACATGCCATCGTCGTTCACCAGGGCCGGGTAGCGCTCGATCAGCTGGAACTCCGTTTCTGTCCCGAAGGAGGCATCTAGGCCGGCCACAAGGGCTTGGACCCGCTGCAGCACCCGGTCCCGGACTTCTGGCGTGAACGTTCGCATCGTGCCGCCAAGCTCCACACGCTCAGCAATGGCATTCATCACGCTGCCGCCCCCTATGAAGCCGATCGATACGACTGCCGCCTCGCCCGGATCCACAGAGCGGCTCACCACTGTCTGGAGAGCCGTTATCAAGTGGGCAGCTGCGACAATGGAGTCTATTGCCTCATGAGGGGCTGCAGCGTGCCCCCCCTTACCGTGAACCGTGAAGCGCAGCTCGTTCGTCTCGGCCATCATCGGGCCAGACTTCATCCCAGCCTTGCCGGTGGGGATCTGAGACCAGAGGTGGATCCCGAAGGCCGCGTCGGGAACAGGGTCCGAGAGGGCACCCTCCTCAATCATCGGTGCAGCGCCGCCAGGGCCTTCTTCCGCCGGCTGGAAGATGAACCTTACTGTCCCGCTGAGGGAATCTCGGCGCGAGGACAGGATCTTCGCTGCGCCGAGGAGCATGGCCATGTGGCCGTCGTGCCCGCATGCGTGCATCACCCCCGGGTTCTGCGATGCGAACTCGAGCCCTTCGTTTTCCTCCTGGACCCGAAGAGCGTCCATGTCCGCTCGCAGCATGACGCAGGGTCCCCCGGCACCACACCGCAGGTCTGCCACGATACCCGTCTTGGCAACGCCCGTCCGCACCTGGAACCCACCGAACTCCTCAAGCCGCTCGGCTATGAAGCGTGCCGTTTCAAACTCCTCGAACCCCCTCTCGGGATACTGGTGAAAATGGCGCCGCCAGCGCACAACCTGCGGCACGAGTTCCCTGACTTGCTCGCTTACTTGCACGCCTACGTCCTCCCCCTACTCGGCCCCCGCAAAGTGGTCCCACCCACCCCCGGCGGGACGAATCTCCCCCTCGCGGGTCCGAACGAAAACCTCTTTCCGATCCGTCGTTTCGCCTATTGGGTGCACCCCAATCCCCAAAAGCCCCGCCATCGCCAGCGCGTGGTCGGCTTTGGATCGAGGCACCGTGAAAAGGAGCTCGTAGTCGTCGCTTGCTCCGAGAATCCAGGCCAGCGGGTCGAAGCCCAGGGCGTCCGATGCGGCCTGAATCTCCGAATCCACAGGCAAAGCCGACTCGAACACAACAGCCCCAACTCCACTACTCTCGCACAGGTGCTCCAGGTCGCCCAGCAGCCCGTCACTCGTATCGATCATGGCCGAGGCGATAGCGTTCTCCATCAGGTACTCGCCCGCTTCTATCTGCGCCCTGGGCCTCCGGTACGACTGAAGCAGCCTGCTGGCCCAATCGCCCGAGTCCACACGTTCCCGCCTTAGGACCTCCAGGGCCGCAGCCGCCCGCCCAGGTTGACCTGTGACCATGACCACCTCACCCGCCCGTGCACCGCTTCGGAGGACAGCCCGGCCCGAAGGAACCCGCCCAAAGACCGTCGTCTCTAGGGAAAGCGCTGGCGCCCTCGATACATTGCCTCCTGCCATGGAGGCACCTCCGCAGGCTTCGAGCGCCGCAAGGACGCCCGCGATCAACGCACTCGCAGCCGCTTCGTCCAACCCATCCGGCGGCAGGTGCAGTGAAAGCAGCACCCCCAGCACTTTCCCCCCCATGGCAGCCATGTCGCTGGCGGCCGCCATCACAGCCCGCCAACCGATATCCTCCATCGATAGCCACGCGCTGCGAAAGTGGACGCCTTCAGTCTGCGTATCACAGGAGAGCAGAAGGTCGTAGTCGTCATTGCCCACTAGCACAGCTGCGTCATCACCGGGACCCACAACCAGCCCACCAACCCCGACCGCCCGATCAGGCGCGGGGGCCCCGCGAGAGATCTTCCGGACTATCAAATCTATCAGCTCGAACTCACGCATCTGGCCTCCCTGAAAGGACCCGGTCCAAGGCGGCTCGCAGAGAGCGAGTTGCCGCCTCGGGATCGGCACTTGCTGCGACAGCACCCAGTACGGCCACTCCCCAGGCACCGGCTTCAAGGACCTCCCCTACTCTGTCCGCATCGATGCCGCCAATCGCTATGACCGGTACATCGACAGCGGCCGCGATCAAGGCTAGTCCAGTGGGACCGATCGGCGCCCGAGCATCCGCCTTGCTCCTGGTCTCATAGACCGGGCCGCAGCCCAGGTAATCGCAGCCCTGCGCGGACGCTTGAAGAGCCTCCTCTACAGTGTGGGCAGTAGCCCCGATGAGGCGTTGTGGGCCCAGCAGCCGACGGGCGACCGCAATCGGCAGGTCCTTCCGGCCAAGATGAAGTCCCCCCGCATCCGCCGCCAAGGCCACATCCAGCCTGTCGTCCACAACGAACCACGCTCCGAAGCGCCGACAAGCATCGGCGATCAGTCGAGCCTGAGCCAGCACAGCCCTGTCCCCAGCTTCTTTCTCCCGCAGCTGGACACAGTCTGCTCCGCCACGGAGTGCCATTTGTGCAAGCTCCACGTGTGAGAACCGATCCTGCACCACGGTGTCGGTTATGACATGGAGTCTGGGAACCCAGGGTCTCATCCTGCTCCCTCACCGCCAGACTCGCTATGGAAGTCCGTCACTCCGCCACGGCTGCCTGTCACGTCCAGATGCCGGGGGAGCCGCCAGGAAGCCTCGCCCTGAGTGCTCACCCGAAGCACATCGCGGACATATCCCAGAGCCCTCTCAACCGATGCCTCGATCTTGAGCCCCGCGGCCAACCCCGCGGCAACTGCCGCAGAGAGCATGCAGCCGGTGCCGTGCACGGCCTCAGCCCCCGGAATCCTTGGTGCCTGGAACCTCCGGGTTCCTTCTTGAGTGACGAGGAGGTCTACGACTTCCTCACCACCCATGTGCCCACCTTTCACAAGTACAGCCTGCGGGCCCCACCGCTTGATGATCGCCTCACCAGCCCGAACGGCATCGGCCGGATCTGCAACAGAAATGCCGGAGAGCTCTGTGGCCTCGGGCGCATTCGGCGTGCAGAGCGCAGCCAGGGGCAGAAGCGTTTCCTCTAGCACTGCCAGGGCGCTGTCTTCCAGGAGCGGCGTGCCGTCACTGGCTCTGATGACGGGATCTACGACCAGAGGCACCCCGAGCCGCCGCACCCAAGATGCCACGCTCTCCACCGCAGCCGAGGAAAGCAACACGCCCGTCTTCACAGCCCGGATCGGCAGCACACTCACCGCTTGCATCTGCTCCTCGATCAGGGCCTCCGTGACACTTGCCACTCGCGCAATCCCGCCCGGGCCTTGGGGGGCGAAGGCCGCAACGATCCCCAGCCCCCGAACTCCCAAGGCTTCGATGACCTTCACGTCCGCAATGACCCCCGCTCCCCCCGTGGGGTCGAATCCCGCCACGGAAGCCGCAAACGGCTGTCGAACATCCCCCTTGCTGCCCTGTGGAGCCCCCATACTGGCACCCCCCCAACCTGATCGACTTCAGATATATGGCAGAGGCAGGAGCGTGGCAAACCCATTCCCTCACCTTCTGCCGCGACAGACAATGCACTGAAGGAACGACCGGCGCACAGCCGTACAGCGGTTGTTGCGTTCTGAAACGCTATTCCATGATGAAACATAGCGGTGCTTCATATCGAAGCACATGACCATGGCTCCTCGAAGCCGGAGACGTCGGTCTGTGGGCCCTGGATTCTACAACTCCTTGCAGGTAAAGACGTTACGCACCGAAGGATGAACCACTACCCGTTTGGCACACATCGTGCAAACACCTTGGGCGGAAACAGGGTCGAAGAGAGAAGCCCGGCCGAGAGGCCGGTTGGAGGCTCGGGCCCTTGAGGCCCTGAAGCCAAAGAAAGGAGGGATGAGTGATGGCGTTGATCCGTTGGGAACCCAAGAGCCTGGCTAGGTGGTCGCCGAGCCGCGATCTCGCAACGTGGCTGAGAGATTGGGATAGATTCCTGGATGAGTTCTTCAGCGACCTGGGACCCGTGGAGACTGAGAGCGATTCGGTCTGGATGCCCAGAGCCGACATCCGCGAGGACGACAACAAGTACGTCGTGGAGCTCGACCTTCCCGGTCTGAGCAAGAACGACGTAGAGGTGACCTTCGACAACAATACGCTCACCATAAGCGGCGAGCGGAAGCTCGAGGACGACAAGAAGGAAGGCAAGGTCCATCGTAGGGAGCGGTTCTGGGGCAAATTCGTCAGGTCGCTCACGCTTCCGACCAATGTGGATCGGAACAAGATAGATGCCACGTTCCGGGATGGCGTGCTGACGATCACGCTGCCGAAGGCCGAGGAAGCCAAGGTCCACCGCGTCGAGGTGAAGTAAGCCCCGGCGCGGGTTCGCTCGCCGGGAGGATGCCGGGACGACGGAACGTTCCTGGCGTTCCCAGCGGGCGAGGAGAGAGCCCGGGCGACGAGCTCGGGCTCCTCTCTTTTTTGCTCCTCGCTCTTGCGACGCTGCGGCCCCGGCACCGCTGCCCCCCCCGTCGCGCCGGTGCCTGCGCATCCTTGGCCCGGATTCTTCCCCATGCTATCGTGCCCGGCTGGACACCTACAGGAGGCAGAAAGCATGCTCTACGCAATACCGGAGCACTGGCTCACCTACCTCTATCAGTTCGGCATCGGGGGGATATTCTTCGCGGCAGGTCTCTTTGCGATTCTCAAGACCCGGGCCTGCGACCTCAGGATCCCTGCCGACCGGACGTGGTTCGCAGCCCTCATCATAGGGTACCTGGCTCTCGCCGGGGCCTTCGCCCTCTGGATCTACGTGGCTACGCACACTCCCTCCTACGAGGGCCCACCCGTGCTGAGCACAACGGAGCCAGAAGTCCACCAGCCCGTTCTGGCCTCCGCACTCCGGCCACCGGCCGACCAGTCAC
>CAYMBA010000051.1:0-14291 GCA_964388535.1 uncultured bacterium
GATGGTCCAAAGCCGTCGCAGAAGGAGCGTGTTCCGTGCCACACTGATCGGCTACACGAACGCCGGCAAGTCGACCATCTTCAATGCCCTCACCCACGCGGGCGTGCTCGAGGAAGATAGACTCTTCGCCACGCTCGATACAACGACTCGGAGGCTAAGGCTCGCCTCGGGCCGAGTGATGCTGCTCTCGGACACTGTTGGTTTCATACGGAAGCTGCCCCACCACCTTGTAGCTTCCTTCAGGGCAACGTTGGCAGAAGTCAGGGAATCCGATCTGCTTCTTCATGTTGTGGATGCCTCTGCGGACGGATTCCGCGGCCAGATGGAAGCAGTGGAGCAGGTCGTAGCCGAGCTGGTCGGTGACGCAACGGTGCGCCGGTTGCTGGTTCTCAACAAGTCCGATCTCCTCGATGAGGAGACACTTGCGGGCTTGAGAGCCGAGTTCCCCAGGTCCCTCATAGTCTCTGCGCTGGATCGGAGGAGCGTGGCTACTCTTCGCTCCAGGCTCGATACGCTCCTGGCAGAAGAGGGCGTTGCTGCGCCCCGGAGCTCCACGTAGACTCCGCCGTCATGTGGGCCTTGGAAGCTCCGGTCAGCACGGCGGCCTCCAGGTGGATACCGAGCACAGGCTCGGGAGACCGGGTCGGGGGATCCCGTGCGGTTTGGGGCTTTCCTGGAGTCGCGATGCTGTTCCCTTTACGCGAATCGCGCCGGCGCGCGCTGGAGACAGCCGGCTGGGTGTGTCTGGGCTCGGGTGCCGTGGCCGGACTGGCCTCCCTGGTGCTCAGAATCGGCTTCCCTGGCTCCTCGCCGGAGGCAGCCATCGGGCGCTGGCTCGAGTGGCCTGCCATAGCCTTCTTTGCTCTGGAACACTTCTTGGCTACCCTCAGAACGTATCCCCTGAAGGCTGCAATCCGGAAGCGGGCCTTGGGCTGGGCGCTGCTGGCAATCCTGACGACTGAGTGGGTCCTTCTGCGTCAGCAGAGCCACGGTTTGCATCTACCCGTAAGGGCCGAAACGCTGGCGGAGATCTATCTTGTCTCGCTCCAGGTCTACGTCGTGGGCAACCTCCTATTTGCCGGTTCGTTCGTCAATCGCGGCATTGCGAGAATGCATCTGAGGCCGGGGGCGGTGGCATTCCTGGTGTTTCTGGTCTTCATCGGCTCGGGCACGGGTCTGCTCCTTCTGCCTCAGATGGTTCCGCCCGGCGGGTCGATCGGCTTCGTCGATGCCCTCTTCACGGCCACCTCTGCCTGCTGTGTGACAGGGCTCACGGTGGTCGATACAGGCTCAGATTTCTCCAGGCTGGGGCAGGCGGTGATCCTCACGCTCATCCAGCTGGGCGGGCTAGGGATCATGGTCTTGACAGCCTTCCTCGCCTTGCTCTCCGGCCAAGGTATAGGGATCAGGGAAAGCGCTGTACTTGGGGACGTGCTCAACATTCGGGTCATGAGACAGGCCCGAAACATGCTTGTCTTCATCGTCTCGGTTACCTTCGTATTCGAACTGGTTGGTGCCCTTCTCCTGTTCCTCGGCTTCTCTTCCGTAGAAGAGACGGGCACACGGATCTTCGAGAGCGTCTTTCATTCCGTCTCGGCCTTCTGCAATGCGGGCTTCTCTACGCACTCGGATAGCCTGATCGGGCTGCGTACCAATCCGCTTGTGGTGCTCCCCGTGCTGCTCCTCCTCATCTTTGGTGGCCTGGGGTTCACTGTGCTTCTCAACCTTAGGAGGGTCCTGCTCGGCCAGGACGAAAGCACCGTGGATCCCGTGCTGGGGGCTTCGAGAGCCCGTTTCACCGCACACACGAAACTGGTGCTTCTGATGAGCGGTCTACTTCTGGCCTCCGGCTGGGTGCTTTTCCTGGTGCTTGAGTGGAATGGGGCGCTTCGCGGGCTGCCGTGGTACCACAGGCTCCTAAGCGCTCTCTTCATGGCGGCGACGCCGAGGACAGCGGGTTTCAGTGTGACTGCGGCATCTGCCTGGGCACCCGCTACTGTTTTCTTACTCATGCTGCTCATGCTCATCGGAGGTGCACCCGGCTCGACGGCAGGGGGAATGAAGGTTTCCACTCTGGGCGTCATGCTCGCTGCAGTGCGGTCGATGGCTCTCGGGAGGGAGCGTGTGACGATGTTCAGAAGGGAGATCTCCATCCACAGCATCCGCGAGGCAATCGTCGTCGCGCTCGTCTACGCGGCCACGTTCTGCCTCGGAACGCTCATCCTGCTTGTGACCGAACATGCCGGCTTCGCGGACACCCTCTTCGAGGCGGCCTCGGCACTGGGAACGGTAGGCCTGAGCCTAGGACTGACATCAGGGCTCTCCACGGCAGGCAAGCTTGTGGTCGTTGTGCTGATGTTCGTAGGGCGCCTTGGTCCTATTACACTGGCTCTGGCTGTGGCCGGTGCTGCGCATAGCGCGCGTGTGCGCTATCCCCAGGAGCGGGTGCTAATTGGATGATCCCCGCTGACCGACTCGGCATGGCAGGTGCGGAGCCGTAGATGATGCCCTCGGGACAGTTGCTAGCATTGGCTCAGCCCTTTGGCTACGCTCGTACTAAAGTGGGCCGTTTCCTGATTGGCGGGAGGCTCTCATGGCTCGGAAGTACATGGTGATCGGTCTTGGGCGTTTCGGGCGCAGTCTGGCCAAGGAATTGGCCAAGCTCGGGGGAGAGGTACTTGCCATTGATAAGTCACACGCCCTGGTCAACGCCGTGGCCCAGGATGTTGCACTAGCGGTGGCCGCCGATGCCACTGATCCTGCAGTCCTAGAAGGCCAGAATGCCCGGGAGATGGATTGCGCCATCGTTGCCATCGGAGAGAACTTCGAGGCCACTGTCCTAATCACAGCCCAGCTGGTGGAGATGGGCATCCCACGGGTGATCGCAAGGGCCATGACCGGCGTTCAACGTGAGATCCTAAAGAAAGTCGGGGCTCATCAGATCATCATGCCCGAGCACCAGATGGGGGAACGCCTCGCCAGAGCCCTGCAGCTCCAGGGGGTCGTGGACTTCGTGCAGCTCCCAGAAGGCTATACAATGACGCAGCTCCGTGTTCCCGAAGAGTTCGTCGGAAAGACGCTCTCCAGCCTGAACGTGCGCCAGAAGGCCCGAGTGCTGGTGATAAGGATAGAGCGCGAGCGCGTGAGGAAGACGAAGGACGGTAGACGCCTCGTCGAAAAGGAGGTGATTGGGATTCCGGATGGCTCGGTTGTCCTCGAGGAAGGGGACGAATTGGCTGTGATAGGTCCGCAGGAGGCTGTCGCCCGCCTGGGCGGTTGAAGGCAGAACCTCTCGCGGGATCTTAGAGCCTATGGAGGATTGCTTCCCTCTCATCGGGCTGCGCTGTCTCGGCGCCGATGCCATGCGATCTGAGCCTCAGGCTGCCTTTCCCGTGTCCTCGAGCATTACCCGGTGCTCCTTGAGGAACGGGATCATTCGGCCCAGGTATTCCACTGTCTCTGGGTCCAGCTGGCGCCCACTTTCCCGCCTTATCGTCTCGTAGGCCTGGTCGATCGTGCACGCGGGCCGATAGGGTCTGTCGGATGTAAGGGCGTCATATGTGTCGGCCACGGCTATGATCCTTGCGATCCGGGGGATGGAGGGACCCGGGAGTCCCAACGGGTAGCCCTTGCCATCATAGCGTTCGTGGTGGAGCAGCACGCCCTGGTTTGCTTCCTGAAGCTGGTGGATGTGGCTGAGGACTTCAAAGCCCCGCCTTGGGTGCTGCTTTACTATCTCATACTCCTCTGGGCTGAGCTTGCCGGGCTTCTTGAGGATCGATTCCGGCATCCCGATCTTGCCTATGTCATGGAGGATTGAGCCCCACCGGAGCGCTTCGAGTTCGGACCCCGCAAGACCCATCTCGCGCCCTATGAGCATCGAGATCAGATTGACCCGCGCCGAATGGCCTGAGGTGTAGCTGTCCTTGGCTTCGATGGCGCTGACGAGCGCTTTGACTGTGGACATGAGGAACTCGTTTAGGTCTTCGTAGAGGTTCGAGTTTATGTAGGCAAGGGCCGCCTGTTGAGCGACGGATTCTACAACCTTGGTCTGATGCCACCTGAACTTGCCGGGCGATGTGCGGAAGAAGGCAATGAAGCCTACGCACCCTTCGTCGACGTTGATCGGGGAGAGGGCGACGCTGGTGCCGCTGGGCAGCAGCTCACCCCAGGCGCCAGTATTGGACAGCACCTCTGTGCCCCCCTCGCGCATCGATCGCGCGAGATCTGCGAGGCGGCTGGCCAGAGTCCGTGCATGTTTGGCTGCCAACCATGCTGGCCTACCACTCAGTGAGGGGCTTGCGGCGACAACGGGGCTGGGCCAACCCTTGAACCGAAGCATCCCCGCTTCCGCGCCGCATGCTGACAGACCGCCCTCGAGCAGTAGTGCGCCGGTCTCCCTCAGATCTGCCGGGCGGGCCAGATGCGAAGAAAGGCGACTGAGGAGGCTCAAGCCTGCGCGCGTCTGAGAGAGATCTTCGGCCATGAGCACCCGCTCCATGGTTGCCTCTATCTGCTCGGCAAGGGTGCGGGCGGCGTCCTCGAGCAGGAGTCGAGCTGAGCCCTCATTTGGCGCCGGGCTGTCCAAGCGCTCGCGCCCCGGACCTCCGGCTACGATCCCGCTCGCTGGCTTAGGTGTTTTTTCATCTCTTCTTTGCTGCCTGCTTTCTGCGCGGGCGAGCGGTGGGAGTGATGCAGTGACGACCGCAGGCACCCCAAAGCGCGTGATAGCTGGGACGGCCAAGAGGCTTGTGTCTCCGGATTGCGTACAAATGGCGTGGGATGCCTCGAGTGCTCGCTGGCCTACTTCCTTCAATGCTGGCAGAAGCCCACCCTCCCCTGTTCCGAGCAAAGGTTCGCCATTGGCCGACCAGACCTGCATCTGCATGCCCGCGCTGGCGGCAATCCCGCGGAAAAGGAGCCCCAGGCTACCCTGGAGAACCTCCCTGGCGAGGCCGATGCTGGACGGGGCCGTCTTCTGAACTGGCGCGCTGGTTGCTTGTTTGTTTCGCATCACTCTGATCGCCTCCGGGCCGGTGTTTGTGGGTGCGACCCTCGGGTGGTGTCAGCGGGGCCGGCGCTCACCCAGTTCCCAGCACAATGTTCGGTCTTCTGGTGCAGCTCCGGTAGCCGCAGGAGATTTCCTTCGGTTGCAACTCCGGGCGTGTGGCTGGGAAGCCACCGATTTGAGTTGGAGCCCTTCTGGGCTTGGGCTATCCTGAGCCAGTTACGGTCGCTCCTGGCTGCCCGCGGCCGCGGGCGCCATCATTCCGACCCGGGCCCTGGCCTGCCGGTGGCCGGGATCAAGTTTGATCCGGAGGTTAGTGTCATGATTCCTTGCCGGAGGCGGAAGGGAAGGGCGCTTTTGGCGCTGGCTTTTGGTGCGGCTTTTGCGGCTGCACCAGGGCAGCAACACGAGCAAGCCCCCGCCACGGCTGTGCCCGAGCCAATCGACAGCATCGTGGCCGTAGTGGACGACGTTCCTATTCTGGAGAGCGAGATCCAGGCCGCGATGGCCGCCGAGATGGAGCGCCTTGGCATCGACCCGTCAGACTCGGCCACGGTGGCCGAGCTGCGCCGCTTCGTCCTGGACGACGCCATAACGGGGAAGGTTCTCTACAAAGAAGCCCTTGCGCGGGGCATGGCAGTCGACCCGGACGAGCTTGAGACGGAAGTGCAGCGGCGGATACAGGAAGACGTTGAGAGGCTTGGCGGGGAAGACCTCTTCATGGCCGAGCTGGCCAGGGAAGGGCTTCAGCGCTCGGAATACGAAGAGCGCCTGAGGGAACGACTCAAAGAGAAGATGCTCATCGAGCGCTTCATTCAGGCCTACGGGAACTTTGGGACCGAGATCACCCCTGAAGACGTCCGGGCCTATTACGAGGAAGTGAGGGAGGACCTGCCTCAGCGTCAGCCCGCCGTTCACCTGGAGCACATTGTGATTGCCGCCAGACCGGATTCGAACGCCTACGCGGCGCGGCTCCAGACGGTGCAGGATCTGGCCCGTAGAATACGCAGCGGTGAGATCAGTTTCGAGGAGGCGGCCCGAAGGTTCAGTGACGATGCCAGTGGCCGGGAGGGTGGATCCCTGGGAAGAGTGACGAAGGGCGAAATCGCTACTCAGCTCGGCGAGCAAACAGAGAAGGCCATCTTCTCGTTGGAGCCGGGCCAGGTCAGCGACCCCATACAGAGCCCGCTCGGGTGGCACCTCTTCACCCTCGATGCAAAGGACGAAGGTGGCCAATGGGTAGAGGTGAGACACATACTGATCGCGGTGCCGGTGATGCGGGCTGATGAGGCTAGGGCCGAGGAGCGAGCCCGTGAGGTATGTCGCAGGATAAGAGCCGGTGAGAGATTCGGGGATCTGGCCCGGGAGTATTCCGACGACCCAGAGGGCGCTGCCTCTGGTGGCGACCTGGGGTGGCTGCCCATGGACGCACTGGGCGAAGGTCCGCTCAGGGATGCTGTCGAGGGGCTGAAGATGGGAGAGGTCAGTGATCCCATCAAGGTCGGGTCGCTATACCACATCGTGAAGGTCCTCGGACGCGAGGCCGGTAGGGAGTATACCTTCGATGAAGTGAAGGATCGGCTCGAAGCCGAACTTCGGCAGAAGCGTTGGCAGGAGGCCTTCACGAGCTGGGTCGAAGAGATCAAGAAGAAGTACTACATTGAGATAAGGTAGCCCCTGTGGCCGTTCTCTCTCTGCACGGCTGGCCCAACGATGGAAGATTCCACCGCTTCACAGAGGATCGATCTCGTGCTTCACTGGCTCTGCCTTTTTAGGAGCCGCTCGGCCGCTGCAAGAGCCTGTCGAGAAGGCCGGGTCACGGTTGAAGGCAGCAGCGTCCGACCCTCGCAGCCGGTCAGGATTGGACAGACGGTGGAGATCGTCGACTACATGCGCCGGCGTCGCATCGTAGTCAGGCTGCTCTCGATTCCCGAGCGGCAGGTTAGCCGCAAGGACTCAAGGTCGTTCTACGAGGTGCTCCGCGAGGAGCACCTGAGCGTCGAGGACTGACGAAGCCCCTGCGGGCACTCGAGGCTGCGGGATTGACATGATCCGTTTCGAGCGCGTGTATAAGTCCTTTCCTGGTCGGTCCTCAGGGTGGGTTCTCGAAGATCTCTCCTTCCGCATCGGAAAGGGCGAGATGGTGTTCTTGCTTGGGCGCAGCGGCGTTGGAAAGACGACGATCCTGCGCCTGATCACGCTTGAGGAGCGGCCCGACAGGGGTGCAGTGATGGTGGGCGGTTTCGACAGTCGCACGATCACGCGCAAGGAGCTCCCCCTGCTGAGGCGTCGTTGCGGGATGGTCTTCCAGGACTTCAGGCTCTTGCGCGACAAGACGGTCTTCGAAAACGTGGCCTTCTGTCTTCGGATGACGGGCACGCTAGAGCGCAAGGTGGTTACGAAAGCGGTTTCACGCATCTTGCGCAATGTGGGCATATATGGCAGGCGCAATGCGTTCCCCGGCGAGTTGAGTGGGGGTGAACAGCAGCGGGTGGCAATCGGCAGGGCGATGATCCATGAGCCACCGATCTTGCTGGCAGATGAGCCTACGGGCAATCTGGATCGGGAAACTGGCCTTGAGATCGTCTCGCTGCTCGCCCGGCTCAATACAGCTGGCACGACCGTGGTCGTGGCCACGCATGATGAAGCCCTCGCCGAGCGCTTCGGGACACGCCTGCTGCGACTGAGCGGAGGGAGAATCGTCGAGGACCGTTTCCTTAGGCCGCACGGCACAGAAGTCTATTAGGAGTTCTGGGGGCGAGGAGTGAGGGCGTTTCTTTTCTTCCTGGGTGAGGCCTGGTCCTCGCTAAGGCGGAATGCAGCTGCCAGTATCGCGGCTGTGATAGCCATGAGCGCGGTGCTCTTCCTCCTCTCGCTCCTCACGCTGATAAGCCACAACGTGTTGCGCTTTGCAGACACCCTCAGGCAGCGCAAGGGCATATCGGTATTCCTGGCGCCTGGGGTAGGGCGGGATCGGGCGACCGCGCTGCAGCGGAGGTTCGGCTCCTTCGAAGAGGTTGCATCGGTAGAACTCCTGACGAAGGAGCAGGCCCTGAGCGATCTGGAGGCTGAGATTGGAGAAGCCGGCCTCGAGGACCTGTGCGGCGGCAATCCGCTTCCGGACGTACTCCTGGTGCGCCTGAGGAAGGGCAGCGACGATGCTGCGACCATGGAGCGGTTGGCCCTCGAAATAGGCAACTACGATGGAGTTGAGGACGTGCTATTCGGCAGGCGCTGGGTGGAGGCGCTGGATCAGGGACTGAGGACTGTGTATCGGGCCAATGCGCTCACGGGGGCGTTGGCTACCCTGGCAATAGTGCTCGTACTTGCGACGACATTGCGGCTCCTTGTCCTCATGAGAGAGGAGCAGATCTGGATCATGAAGGTCGTCGGCGCCACGGATGCCTTCGTGCGGGCGCCGTTTGTGATCGCGGGAGTCCTGCTTTGCGTGTTCTCTGCCCTCTTGGCTGTAGGCCTGACGCGGGTGGTTTGTCTGGCCTCGGCGACTCTGTTGCCAGGGCTGGAGTTCCTGCCGGCCGGCTCCATCATTGTCTTTCTCCTTGCCGTGGCAGCCGTGGGGACCGGCAGCAGTCTGCTGAGTGTGGAGGCATCCCTGAGGCTGCTGGAGCGACGGGGTTTCGGGCACTTCGGAGGGCGGTGAGCGATGCCCGTGGGGAGCTGGCCTCGCTGGTCTTTCGTGGTCCTGGGCGCCCTGGTACTGAGCGCCGGCCTCGCTCCCGGCGAATCCGGCAGCCGGCTCGATGATCTGGAGGAGCGCCTTGCGCAGATGCGCAAGCAGATCGAAGCGGGGCGCCGGAGGATCGCGGAACTGAGACAAGAGGGGCAGGATCTGGACGCCGTGCTCAAGGAGCTGGGCCGGCAGAGGGATCTGCTTGCCTCGTACCTGAGAGAGCTGGCTGCGAAAGAGAGAGCTCTCGAAGGAGAGATTGCCAGGGAGGAGACACTCCTTGAGCAAAGGCAGGTGCGCCTGGGATACCTGCGCCGCGACTTCTCGGGTCTTCTGAGGCAGTTTCAAAAGCACAGAGCCGCCGAAGTGGCCGAGCTGCTCTTCTCATCGAGCAATTTCGCCGAGCTCTTTGCCCGCCTGCAGTACTGGGCGCGTACGGTGAAGGCAGTGCGCAACCGGGCGGATTCGCTCCGGGGGGCTCTTGAGGCCACGCGGAGGGTGATCTCGAAGCTGCGGGAGAGGAAGAAGAGGCTCGCGCGGACACGGGCCGAGCGTCGGGCCAGGCTGGACGAGCTAGAAGTCATTAGCGCAGAGAGACGCCGCCAGCGGGAGTGCCTCGAGGCGGAGATAGCTGCCTTCGAGGATCAGGTCAGGAGGATGGAGGAGGCGAGCCTTCGGCTTCAGCAACTCATTGCGGAGGAGCAGGCTCGGGCCCACCCGCTGCTGCCGGCCGAGGGACTCACCGGTCGGCGTGGGAGACTTCCATGGCCGGTCTCTGGTAGGGTGATAACTGGATTCGGCACGCACATCCATCCGCGCTACGGAACGCGGGTGCAGTTCGAGGGTATCGAGATCGCCGCTCCGATGGGTGAGCCCGTGCTGGCAGTGGCTCCCGGGGAGGTTGTCTACAGCGGCTGGTTCGAAGGCTATGGCCGGACCGTGATCCTCGCCCACGGCGGCGGGTTCTATACGGTCTATGGACATTGCTCCAGCCTTTCGGTGCGCAAGGGCGAGAGGGTGGAGGAGCGCCAGGAGATCGCCCGGGTCGGCGATACGGATTCGATCAAGGGTTCATGCCTCTACTTTGAACTGCGCCGGGGCAGAGAGGCTTTGGATCCCCGTCGGTGGTTGAGGCACTGAGGGTGCTGCTCGGGTGGGTTGGGCTTGATCTTGCCCGCGTCCGGATTTGGGCGCGAGGGCTGGCTGCCGAGCGGCGAGGCCGCCTCGGTCCCACTTGGCAAGTAAGGTAGCGGAGATGGTCATCTTCGAGCAGGTCGAGTTCCAGCGTGCGGCAGCGAAAAGGCTGCGGGCGGCATACCGAAGCCAGCGGTTCGCCCATGCTCACATCTTCTGGGGCCCGGAGGGGGTGGGCAAGCTACGCACGGCCCTGGGCCTGGCTCAGATGCTCGTGTGCCAAGGTGATGAACCTCCGTGTGGGGAGTGTGAGGCGTGTCGCAAGGTGGAGCGCATGAGCCATCCTGATGTCCGGATCGTCCTGGCTGCGACACCGGTCGAAGACCTCAGGCGCTACGTACAAACGCCGCATGACGTGATTCAGGAGCTCCCTGGTGCCAGCATCGGCATAGATCGCATAAGGGACCTTCGAGCGGAGGCTGCGAAGGCGAGCGTCGAAAGGGGCAGGCGCGTGCTCGTCATCCGGGAAGCCGAGCGGATGACGGAGGAGGCGGCCCAGGCCGCTTTGAAGACGATTGAGGAGCCGTCTGAGGAGACCTACATCGTACTTACGACTACCGATCCTTCGAGGATACTTCCAACGATTCGGTCGCGGTGCCAGAGCCTGCGGTTTGCACCCTTGCCGGAGGCGTTCATTGCCTCAGTGGTTTCCGAGCGGCTCTCGGTGGGCCCCGAGGAGGCTCGACTGGCCGCCGCACTGTCTGGGGGGAGTCTGTCGCGGGCCATAGGCCTGGCCGAGAGTGGGGTATTGGAGGTGAGGGAGGAGGCGATATCACTCTTCTGTGAGCCCGCTGATAGCGCTGAAGAGCTGCTGGGGCGAACGGAAGATCTCGCGGCTGCTGGGAAAGCGGTGACCGAGAGGCTCCTCCAACTGGTAGGTGTGGCGCTGCAATGGTATCGGGATGTGGCTGCCGTGGCTTGCGGGCTCGGTCAGGAGATGATCATGAACCGGGACCGGATGAAGGACCTTGGAAGGATGGCGGCTTCGGTAAGTGTCCAGGAGGTGCGCAGAAGGCTCGATTTGCTCGAGTCTCTGGGTGTGGCGCTGGATGCGAATGTGAATCCAGCCCTTGCATTGCGCAGCACGCTGATGGAAATCCACCTGGCTGGCAGCTAGACTGCTCTGGTTTCGTGTAAGCACGCATGGATGGAGAGCTGCAATGAGGGAGAGCACCGAGAACAGACCCGAGCAAGAAGGCGTATCGGGACAGCCCCCCGATTCAGGTAACGGCGAGGCAGAGACGAGGGACCTCACACACGTCCGTTTCGCCGGCGCCCGCAGGGAGACCTACGTCAATCCGGACAGCGTCATCATACGCCGGGGCGACTTTGTAGTTGTCGAGGCAGAGCGAGGTGTGGATCTTGGGTATGTGTCTGCGTGCCGTGGGCGGGAGCTGAGACGGAAGAAAAGGCAAGAGCCAAGGAAGCTGCTTCGTCATGCCCGGCGCGAGGAGGTCTTGCGGCTTGCCGAGCTTCGGGAAAGCGACAAGGAGGCCTGCGAGATCTGCAAGAGCCGTGTGGAACATTTCGGTCTTCCAATGAAGGTCATAGACGCGGAAAGCCAGTTCGACGGCAACAGGATCACTTTCTATTTCACTGCCGATCACCGGGTCGATTTTAGAGAGCTCGTAAGGGATTTGGCTGGTATCTTCAGGACACGAATCGAGTTACGCCAGGTCGGCGCACGCGACGCTGCGAAGCGCTACTCCAGTGTCGGGCCTTGTGGGCGGGACCTCTGTTGCAGGTCCCACCTGCTTGATTTCGAACCGGTCACCCTGAAGATGGCCAAGGAGCAGAACCTCTCACTAAACCCTGCCAAGATCTCTGGGGCCTGCGGGCGCTTGATGTGCTGCCTCACCTACGAGTCGGAAGCCTACAGGGAAGCCATGAAGGCCGCACCAGCAGTGGGGACGTGGTGGACGGTCATGGGGACCCTCTGGAAGGTGGCACGCCTGGACATAAGCAACCATCGCCTCTTCCTAGAGCGTGAGGACGGAGGGGAGACCACGGTAATGGATCTGGACGAGTTTGGCTACAAAGCCCGGGAAGCCGAGCCACCACCAGAGCCTGGGGCAGAAGAAGGCGAGTAGGGCAGCAGGGCCGCGGGGCTCAGACTGCTTTGTGCCCCGATCCGAGCGCGTTCACCATGATCGATACCCACGCCCATTTGCACATGCACCATTTCGATCCCGATCGGGAGGCGGTGCTTGCCAGGGATTTCGTTCTTGGGATAACAGGCATCCTTGAAGCCTCGGTGTCTAGGGAGTCCTGGCCATTGATGAGCTGGATTGCCGGAGATCCTAGGATCGCGCTGGCGGCTGGGGTTCATCCTCACGAGGCACGGCACTGGCAGCCAGGCTATCCCGAGAGGGTCCTCTCGCACGGTTCGGTGGTGGCCATCGGAGAAGTCGGCTTGGATGCGGTAAAGACATATTCACCCCGTGAAGACCAGTTGCGAGTCTTCTCGTACCAGGTGCAGATGGCTGTTGAGGCCGACCTCCCACTGGTGCTTCATTGCCGTGAGGCCTTTGATGATCTCTTCCGCATACTTGAGGAGACGGGGCGGGGGCGCCTGCGAGGTGTCTTCCACTGCTTTTCTGGCACAGGGGTACACCTGGAGAGGGCGTTGGCGATGGGCTCCTACATTGGGGTATCAGGCTCGGTGACCCTCCCGCGCTCACACGTTCATCGCCTGCTGCGGCGGATCCCAGCAGAGAGGCTCCTCCTCGAGACAGATGCGCCCTACCTGGCTCCGGCCCCGGAGCGGGGCAAAAGGAATGAACCGGCCTTCATCTTCCACACGCTCAAGGCGGTAGCCCGGGCCCTAGGGATGGAGGAGTCGCGGCTTGAGCAGATGGTAGACTCCAATGCCCGCGCACTCTTCCGGTGGGACCCCCCGAGGAGCACTGGGCAGGTCCATCGCACAGGCAGGCTCTGAATGGGAAGCACCCGATCCTGGCTCAGGCGCTTTCAGGTGCGTCCAAGGAAGGCCTGGGGGCAGGTATTCCTGCTGAACCCCAGGATTCCTGAGAGGATGCTGGCCCACTGGGGCCTCGAGCGGGGCACAATGGTGATAGAGGTCGGGGCCGGAGCCGGCAGCTTGACCCTGCCGCTGATCGGCGCGGGCATGCGAGTAGCCGCCATCGAGCGCGACGAGCTGCTCTGTGATCTGCTGGCCCAACGGGTGGCCGAGGAGCTGCCCGAGTGCGCCACTTCCCGTTTGAGCCTCGAGGACGGGCGCGATGTTGTCTTTCCAGATCCTGGTGGACTCGCATTGATCTGCGGGGATGCGGCAAAGGCTGCGATCCCCCCTGGCAACAGAGTGGTCGTCGTAGGCAATCTCCCCTACTCGGAGTCCAGCCGCTTGCTGGAATGGGTGGTTCGCTGGCGCCAGAGGGTCCATTGGGCGTCCTTCATGCTGCAGAAGGAGTACGGCGAGCGCCTCCTGGCAGGCCCTGGCCAGGAGGGCAGGAGTGCTTTGGGCGTCGTAGTGCGGGCCCGCTTCGAGGTGCGAAGGCTCTTCGACGTGGGGCCGGCCAACTTCTGGCCCGTTCCGCAGGTGCATTCGACGGTGCTGCTGATGAAGCCCTCTGGCGAGCGCTTCCCCGACGCGCAGAGCGAGCAGGCCTTCGACCGTGTCGTGCGCGGGGCCTTCGCTCACAGGCGAAAGGCCCTCGGGCGTGCGCTCGAGACGTCTCTCGGCCTGCCCAGGGAGAGTGTGACCAAGGCAATGCAAGAAGCCGGGATCCCGGCCCGCGCCCGAGCGGAGCATTGCACAGTGGATCAGTTTGCTACCTTGGCCTCGCTCCTCTATCCTCGCAGCGGGGATTCGGTTTCCTCGAATCGGAACAGCGACGGGGTGTGAGATGGCTATCGAAGGCATGATTGGAGTCGTTCTGGCAGGGGGGCTCGGTACTCGCTTGAGTCCCTTGACCAGGGTCACGAACAAGCACCTTTTGCCCGTCTATGACGAGCCGATGATCTTCTACCCAATACGGACCCTGGTCCGTGCGGGCATCACTGACATTCTTCTGGTCACAGGGGGCAACAGTGCGGGTGACTTCCTGCGGCTCTTGGGTTCGGGCAAGGACTTCGGTCTCAGCCACCTGGACTACGTCTATCAGGAAGGCGAGGGAGGAATAGCCGCAGCCCTGGCACTCGCGGAGTACTACGCCCGTGGCAAGAAGATGGTTGTCATACTGGGCGACAATATCATCGAGGACGACATTTCGGCCTACGTGGAGGGGTTTGCCCGCCAGGAGAGAGGAGCGAAGATACTTCTCAAGGAGGTTCCCGATCCGGAAAGATTCGGCGTCGCCGAACTCGAGGGGGGCAAGGTGGTCTCGATAGAGGAGAAACCGGCCCATCCAAAGACGAACTACGCGGTGACCGGCATCTACA
>CAYMBA010000052.1:0-9048 GCA_964388535.1 uncultured bacterium
GGTCCGACCTCGTAAGGTTCGTGCTCGAGGACCATGTGGCTCCCGGGGCGGTCCTCCAGGCCGGAGACTTGGTCGCTTGCCTGCACTCCAGTGCGCGCGAGGCCGAGATCGCTTCACTCGAGGCGCGGCTGGAAGAAGCGAGGGCGCGGCTGGAAGCCGCCATGGCCGGGCGGAAAGCCCCGCTCGTGGCCCAACTGGAGGCAGAGCTCGCAGCCGCTCGCGCGCGGCTCGAGGTTGCCCAGGGGGAGTACGATCGGACCTCAAGACTTCTGGAGCGTGGTCTTGCAAGCCAGGCGGAGTTCGAAGCAGCCAGGGGAAGCCTGCAGCGGGCTACGGCAGAGGTGGAAGCTGCCCGGCAGGCCCTGGAGGCGGCCAGGACGGGGCGCAAGAGCGAGACTCTTGCTGCCCTCAGGGCAGCAGTCGGGGTGTTGGAAGAGCGCCTTCAGCAAGCCCGCCGGCGATTGGCTGCCGATAGCATCCGGACGCCGATTGGCGGGCTCGTCCTCAACGTGCTCGAGGATTCGGTCATAGTGCGCGTGGCCCCCACTGGGAGCCTGCTCGTGGTCGCTCCTGTCTCTCCGTCCCGGGCTGGGTGGATCAAGCCCGGTACGCCCGTCGTCGTGCGTCCGATGGGGGCTGGGGGCGAGCCCGCGCGGGGGTGTGTGGTGTCGGTCGATCCGGCCGCCTCCGCCGTCGCAGGCAGGACCTTCTTCTGGGCAAAGGCTGTGGTCCCGGCGGGCGGCAGTCTGCGCCCGGGGGTGGCCGGGGAAGTCACTTTCACGGGGGGCCGCGTTAGCCTGTGGCGGTGGCTCCTCGACAGGCTCAGACACGCCGGCGACCGCACCCTGGGGGGCTGAGAGGCGACTAGGTGTGCTGGCACAGCGATTCGAACGATACGAGCTTAAGTACTTCGTGACACCGGCGGAGGCCGAGCGTGTCAAAGCCATGGTGGCTCCACTGATGCGGCGCGATGACTTCGCCTCAGGCAGGGCGGGCGGGGAGTATACGGTAAGGAGCATCTACTTCGACACGCCTGGCCTGCGCTTCTACCACGAGAAGGACGCCGGAGCCAGGAAGCGGAAGAAGCTGAGAATCCGGAGCTACAATGCCAGGGGCCCCGACTCTGTCGCTTCCATAGAGATCAAGCGCAAGTACGGCAACATCATAGTGAAGGAAAGGGTCTTGTTGCCACTTGAGGAGGGTCTCTGGTTCATAGAGCGAAGGAGCCTCGAGGCGGTGGGGGTCAACCTGAGCGTTCCCTCTCGGCAGACTCTGGAACGATTCCTATTCCTGCTGGAGGCTCTCAGCCTTGTCCCTACGGTGCTGGTCGCTTACGAGCGGGAGCCATTTGTGGCACTCGAGAATGAGAGGGTGAGGCTTACGGTCGATAAGCATGTAAGGAGCAGGATCCGGCCGCAGCTGGACGAGCTGTTTACGGAACACAATATGCGCTACGTGACGGGCAGCCGCTACATCCTGGAGATCAAGTTCGACGGGGCGATGCCAGCCTGGCTGAGACCGGTAACCCGGATGCTGGATCGCAGCCACAGGGCGATTTCCAAGTATTGCCGCGGCATCGACGCGTGGGCCGACCACGTGCTATTATAGATTGTTCGGTATACGCCGCCCCTCATTACTCATGGTTTGGAGGCAGCTGTGCGATGCTCGGCGATCTTGTCATATCGGGCCACAGGTTCCTTCTGACCGACATCCTCGTCAACATTGGTGTGTCTTTCGCGCTGGGCTTCGCTATTGCGGTCCTCTATAAGAAGACGCACAGGACCTTCAACTATTCAGTTTCCTTTGTGAATACGCTGGTCGTCCTCCCGATGATAACTGCCGTCGTGATGATGGTGATCGGCAACAACCTCGCTAGGGCGTTCGGCCTCGTGGGAGCTATGTCGATCATCCGATTCCGCACCGTAGTCAAAGACACCAGAGACACGGCCTTCGTGTTCATGGCCCTGGCTGCGGGCATGGCTGCGGGGACGGGCTACCACTTGATCGCACTAGCTGGCACTGGCCTGGTGATCGTTTTCTCTCTTCTACTTTACTGGATGAACTTTGGGTCCGTGCGTGGGGGGGAGCTGCTCCTCCGCTTCTCGGTCACGCCGGATGAACGTGGTGCCATGCTTCACGACGAGGTCTTCCGCCGCTTCCTGCGTAAGCACACCCTGCTGAACATCCAAAGCAGGCGCGAGGGGAAGGTCCTCGAACTGTCCTATCTCATCTGGCTGCGCTCTCCGGAGCAGGGCAGGGCTTTCGTGGAGGCTCTCTCGGGTGTCGAAGGCGTCGAGGGGGTTTCGGTCGTTGCGATGGAGGAAGTGGCCGAAGCGTAGGGCCCTGGTTCTGTTGCTGGTACCGGAGCGCCGTTGAGAAACCCTCTCCGCTGGCGTAGAATCCCCTATTCGTCCGAGTTGCGTCCCGGAGTGTAAGCACGCATGGAGTCCCGAGATGTCCAAGCCTCTTCTGATAACCGACACCGTCCTGCGCGATGCGCACCAATCGCTGATCGCCACCCGCATGACCACGGATGACATGCTGCCCATAGCCGATGAGCTCGACCGCGTGGGCTTCCATTCGCTTGAGATGTGGGGGGGAGCCACCTTCGACTCGGCTATGCGGTTCCTGGGGGAGGATCCCTGGGAGAGACTGCGCTCGCTTCGCAAGGCTCTTCCAAACACGCGGCTGCAGATGCTGTTGCGGGGGCAGAACCTCGTTGGATACAAGCACTACCCGGACGACGTCGTTGAATCCTTCGTCCGACACGCGGCGAGGGCCGGTATCGACATCTTCCGGATCTTCGATGCCCTGAACGACCCCAGGAACATGCGCTTGGCTATGGAAGTAGCGAAGGACGAGGGCAAACACGTACAGGCGACGATCTCCTACACGATCTCCCCGGTTCATAGCATCGAGAAGTTTGTCGCCCTGGCCGAGGAGCTTGCGGAGATGGGTGCAGATTCCATCTGCATCAAGGACATGGCGGGCCTGCTTGCTCCCTACGATACCTATGAGTTGGTCAGAGCACTTAAGAAGCGCCTTTCGATCCCTATCCAGCTGCATACCCACTACACGAGTGGGATGGCCAGCACGGTCATACTCAAGGCTGCCGAGGCTGGTGTGGATATCGCCGATACGGCAATCTCGTCGATGGCACTTCTGACGTCCCAGGCGCCTACGGAGTCCATTGTCAGTGCCCTTAAGGGAACCGAGCGCGATACGGGTCTCGATCTAAAGCGTCTGGCTAGGATCGCTCGCTATTTCGCGAATGTCAGAAAGAGATATGCGCGCTTCGAGAGCGGGATGCTGGGGGTGGATGTGAACGTGCTCGAGTTCCAGATTCCCGGGGGCATGCTTTCCAACCTGGTTTCCCAGTTGCGCGAGCAGGGGGCGGAGGAGAAGTACATGGCGGTCCTCGAGGAGGTGCCACGGGTGCGCAAGGAAATGGGCTATCCGCCGCTTGTGACGCCCTCGAGCCAGATAGTTGGGACGCAGGCCACACTTAACGTTGTGCTGGGGGAGCGCTACAAGGTGGTGCCGGAAGAGGTGAAGAACTACTTCCGCGGCTTCTATGGGAAACCCCCTGCCGAGATGGACCCAGAGATCCGGAAGAAGGTCATAGGCGACGAGGAGCCCATCGAGTGCAGGCCGGCAGACCTGCTTGAGCCGGGGCTGGAGAAGGCCCGCCGGGAGCTGGGGGATCTGGCGCGCTCGGAAGAGGACGTACTTTCCTATGCGCTTTTCCCTCAGGTAGCAAAACCGTTTCTTGAGCGGCGGGCCAAGGGCGTTGAGAGGCAGGAGATCGTGGCCGCCTCGGTTGCGGCGGTGCTCTTGAAGCAGAGGCAGCGGGAAGCCCTTCAGGAAGGCACTGATGGGCGTGGTATCAGCCCATGGAAGGCTGCGTATAGGAGCGGCGCGGGGGTGTTCGTGATGTAGCTCGGGTGATCCCGACGCCGTTTCTTTAGGGGAGCTTGGTCCGCGTGGTTCGGAGGTAGCGTAGGATGGGGCGGACTTTTACGCTGAAGCTCAACGGCGGTGAGTACGAGATCGAGGAACGTGGCTCGAAAATCCTGGTCAACGGGAAGGAGTTTTCGCCAAAGGTGAGCCGCGACACAGTCGAGATCGAGGGCTCCAAGCATACAGTCGAGGTGGATGGTTCGCTGGCGTACTTTGACGGGATAGCCTACGAGATTGCAACCGAAGGGCTAGAGCGGCGCGAAGAGACTGCGGGTTCCGGGACGATGGGGGCTGACGATGTCGACGGAGCTCTCACCGCCATCATGCCAGGTCTGATCGTAAGGGTTCCTGTAAAAGAGGGTGATCGGGTTTCAGCTGGTGATGTGGTCGTCGTTCTAGAAGCGATGAAGATGGAGAACGAAATCTGCTCGCCTAAGGATGGTGTCGTCAAGAAGGTGGCCGTCAAAGCGGGCGACAATGTCCAGCAGAACCAGGTGCTGGTCGTGATCGAATAGAACCTAGTTGTCCCACCAGCGCTTGCCTCCGGGACGGATTCAGCACATTCCCGCCAGGCTGAGCTTTCTCTTGCAGCGTTCCAGGAAGAGGTCGGTGGGTCTGTCATTTCCGCCTCCAGCTGTCAGCAGCTCAAAGACGGTCATGGCCCTTGAGAACTCCTTGCGCCTGTACATCTCGACGGCACCATTGTAGGCGATGAGGCGCCCCTCTTCGGGTGTGTCTGTGTCTTGTAGCGCAAGGACCTCAACGATTTCCTCTGCTGATTCCATTGCTTGGGTAACGTCGCTGGGCTCCATCTCCAAGGCCCTAAGCGACGTCGGGCTGAGGAGCGGAGATGAATCTGCCTCTCCAGCCGGCTCGACGGTTCGAAGCAGGAAACGTCCCCCTAGGTGTGTGGCTGAAGCTGAATCCGTGAGGACCTTGGTGCCAAAGATGAGATTGCACTTCCTGAGAAAACGCGCCTGCCGAATCGCGCCTTCGTCGTCACCGGAGATGAGGCCCAATCGCGGTAGGAGGCGAATAGGGTGCCGAGCCTCGATCTTTCTCGATAGCGCCTCGAGCGCCGCGACGATCGCGAAGGCGGCACTAGCGGCCGCCCGTATTTGGGAGCGCTCGGAACCCTCGCTCCATGCGACCAGGACGTCGTCGGAGTCGCTTTCCAGAAAGCGGCCCCGGGACTTGGCGACGGCATCGGATGTCTCGTGAAGCATCTCTCCAAGAACCCTGGAGAGATTCTCGGAACCGAGGCAGGCTGCTGCCCTGCTGAGCGAGATGGCTTTCATGGAAAGCAATGCCATTGTCGACGGGTCCCCTCCGCTCGCTATGTGCCTTCCCCCTCAAGATCGTCCGTGCGGGGCGGTCTCTGTTGTGGTTATCCTGTTCCAGCGATTCCTGGTGCCGGTGGGAGAACGGGTCTGCGCGGACGATAATCACAAGTATCAGAAATTGTTGGGGTTCCCAGCCAGGGGGCAGAGGAACCACCTGAGACACGACGGGTATTGCCCGAGAAGCGCTCAGGGTGAGATCGCGTGGCTTGAGGATGACTTCCGCAGGAGAGGTGCCTGGGATGAGACATTGGTTTCTTGGCGCGCTAATGCTATGCCTGCTGCGGGTGGCCCCCGTTGCATCGGGAGAGTCAATAGGAGGAAGCGAGACGGATTCGGCCGGGGTGTCTTGGATCCAGAACTACACTGTTACGGCTGTAATCGAGCACCCCGGGGCCGGTGGAACTCCCACCGGGGGTGAGGTATTCGACAGCTCCGACTACCAAGCCATGCTGATTCTGCCCCTCGAGGGCGACCTGGCGTATGTGATCGATCTGGGGAGCATGGCGGCATTCTCCTTTCCGCGGGAGAAGGTGGCGCCTTCTGCTGACTCGCTGCGCTTCCCACAGCTGTCCACGGGCAAGAAGCTCGGTCCAATTGAGGTTGCAGCGGATGCCTCCATCTCTTTCTCTGCCCCCGGCGTGAGGGTCCGGATCGAACCCGCGTCCTCACCCGTGGGCGAGATTACTCTCGAGGACCTGGCCAGGAGCCATCCTGTCTATCTCAGGAGGGCGGCGGCCTATCATCCGAATCAGGGGAAGATCCAACTGCTCAGGGCTCTTGCCGAGCCGGTCGAGGTACTTGCATTCTTTGGGACGTGGTGCCAGACGTGCAAGGAGTTCCTGCCGCAACTGATCAAGACGGTGCAGGAGGTTTCCTCGCCGAATCTAGCGCTCCGGCTCGTTGCTTTGGATGAAGACATGCAGGATCCCTCAGGGCTTTCCGTCGAACACGGTATTGTCGCTACACCAACGTTCGTGGTTCTCTTCGAAGGCGAGGAAATAGGTCGGATGGAGGAGGCTCCGAGCGGCTCGGTGGAAGCCAACCTAGTGAGTATCCTTAGAGCTCAAGGCCTGCTGGGGAGGTAGGCACGATAGATGCCTGATGCATTCCCCGCGAATCCCTTATGTCTCAGATGCGTACGGTCCGGCTAGTGCTGTTATACATCCTTGCTTTGATCCCGGCCGCTGTACTGGCTATTGCCGCTTTCTTCAAGGCGGGAGATCCCCAGATGTTTGCGGAACAGATCACGCTACACCACGTCACACCTGCCTCGTGGTCTCCTTGGCTGGCGTACCTCTTTGTGGGTGCCGAACTGGTCCTTGCGGCAGCTCTTCTGACGCTAGTCGTGCCCAGGCTCGTGTTCGCTGTGAACATCGTTCTCATGCTTGGGTTCATCGGTGTTACGGCATGGGCTTGGGCGCACGGTACGATCGAGGGCTGCGGATGCTTTGGAAGGCTAGTGGATCGGACGCCTCTCGAGACGATAGTCGAAGACGCGATCATCGTCGTCGCATCGATCTTCGGCATCATGCTTGCAAAGGGCTTCAGGACCAGGCGGTGGCAGTGGGCAGCCTTCTGTGTGCTGCTGATCCCTGCGCTGGTTTTGACGGCGTTTGGTAGTAGTCTTCCCATTGATGGCCTTGTCGTAGGTATTCGTCCCGGAACCAATCTTTCTAACATGGCCATTGAGGGAGCGCCCTTCGACCTGGCCGAGGGCGGGGTGTTGCTGGTCGTGTTTGATCCGCAGGCAGGCCTGGAGGACGACGCCCTTGAGCGGCTTAGGACCGTAGCTTCGCGCGAGGAAGGGCCCAGGGTACTGGCGGTCGCGGTGGGCTCCTGTGCCGACGCCCTTAAGTGGAGATTGAGAAACCGCCCCAACTTTGCGGTCGCATGGGCCTCCGATAGGGTGATGAGGCAGTACTATCGAAGGCTTCCTGTGGTCTTTCTGCTCGATGATGGAATCGTGCAGCGGGTGTGGTGGTCTGGGGTGCCGCCCAAGGATGATCTAGCGACTTCGCTTTCGGGCCCTCGGGCGAACACAGCCGCCCCGGCACGGGCCGGCACGCTTTGAATGGAGGAGGCGTGACGAGGAGGAGGGTCGCAGAGATTCTCTACACCGCCGTCTATATGGTGGTCCGCCGAGGCGGTCCCATGCCCTCGCTGGAGGAGTTCCTTTCGATGCGTATTGGGAATCTGCTCCCAGAGTCCTCTCCATCGGACTGGCCCACCTTCTGGGAGGAGGTTCTCGTTTCTGTGATGGAGGATCTCTTCGCACGCGAGGGCATCAGGATCGATGGCCTGACCCCAAGGATCTTCTCGCGCAGCAACAAGAAGATGAAGACCATCCGGGACTGGCTGGCTGATCACGCGATGCCGATCCAGGCGTCGGGGGAAGAGGGGTAGCCGGGGCAAATCGGGATCGCAGTCTCCTGAACCCGGGAATCACACCGGTCCGCGGCAGATCTGGAGTTCGGAGAGAGTGTTCATGTCGGGTACTCGACTTGGTGTCTTGTTCTTCGCCCTTGTCTTCTGCTTGCACGCAGGCGCTAGGGCCCAGTGCACGGCCAGGTTGGAGCGGACGCCGCCTGAGAGGCCGAGTAGTGCCCTCTATGAGCGCGACATAGTCGTTCGCTTCAAGGACGAGATGGGGAGGCGGGTAGAGGTCGACGTGCAACGCGCCTTACGCCCCAGTGCCTATGACCTTCGCGCCGATTGTGACCCTGAGCAGCCTGTGACGATCGAGAGAGTGGTCTGGCTAGGGGTTGGCGATAAAGAGGGAACAACCACAGGCGTGGTTCTGTACGGCGACTTCCGGGACGAGTGCACCTACACCCTGCGAGTATTCCTTCCGAGCGTGAGCGCGGCCGCAATTGAGGTAGAACCACTGGCCGCCCCGAGAGAGCCCGGCTTCGGGTTTCGGAGGATCGCGGGATTCTTTGACAGGTACACAACGGGCACCCTGGATGCCAGGACTCTCGAGGGAGAAGGCGCCAGGGTGGGATTCGACTTCAGGCTCAGGATGGATTTTCCGGTGGTGCATGATGCGCTAGGTGCTGACGCCCTGCGCTGCCGGTTTGCGGCCGCTGGAACGATATCGATGTACAAGTCTGGGATGCACCCACACAACGCAGTTTCCGCACAGTTTTCTTTCAGCTGGTTGAAGTACTATCTTCTTCCCGGGCTTGGTAAGAACAACAGTGGAGTGCACGCACTCGGACTGAGGTTGGCCCCTCTTGGCGTTGAGACCGATCGCAACATGGACAAAGTTGACCTTACCCTTGGACCCTCTGTTGTCTTCTCGGTTCCGTACGCCCACTGGCCGCTTCTTGCATGGGCCTCAGTCGCTGGTATAGAACGCGGGATTCTACCTTTCACCGTGGAAGTTTCGTACAAGTATGTGCGCCGGGTGAGAAAGGGAGGTATGAGGAGTGTTCCCGACAGGCGCCGGTTGGACGTCGAGGCCGTGGGGAGGCTACCGCTTCTGAGGAGGTTGGACCTGCTTGTGCGCCTGAAGGCCTACTACGACGTCGGACGCAGTGCACGCCACGAGCTGCTGGATCTGACATGGCGATGGTATCTCGATGAGAGCGGGAAGGCGGCCATGATTGTCAAGGCGCTCCACGGTGCATTGCCTCCTGAGTTCGGAGATGCCGAGACGGTGGGCCTGGGCTTCGCTGTTGGGCTCTAGGGCACCAGCGTCGGGCAGTGGGTGCAGGCCATGCTGTGCCGTTTCGGGGGAATCTGA
>CAYMBA010000052.1:9148-14127 GCA_964388535.1 uncultured bacterium
GGGGAATCTGATAGGTGCTGGGTGCCTCGGCCCGAAGGAGTGGGGCTTAGGCGATGGTCGGGATGATCACGAGAAGTATACGATGGCCTTTCTGGGTGCTAGCGCTGTGGCTCCCCGTGGTCCTCGCTTCGGCGTGCGCTGCCAGCGGCGCGGCGAGACTGCGTCCGACGACGAGGATAGCTGATCCTCGAATCAAGGAGTCGAGCGGCATTGTGCGTCTGAGGGGCTGCTGGATAACTCACAATGACAGCGGGGATGGCCCTGTGCTCTATTGCTCGAGGGATCTCTCCTTCCACGAAGTGCAGGCTTGTGTGGTGGAGGGAGCACGGGCTGTCGACTGGGAAGACGTCACCGTACTAGATGGCGACGTGATCGTTGCCGATACAGGCAACAACATGCTGACGCGCAGGGTCGTTACGCTCTATCGCGTCCGCTTTGAGGCCGAACCGTGTGGGACAGATTCCAGCGGGCCTGGGGGCTTGCAACTGGTTGGCGCCTATCATCTCAAGTTCCCAGACGGTCCGCATGACGTCGAGGCGCTGACTGCATGGGCCGGCCGCCTTTTGCTGGTCACGAAGGCGCGCCGCGAACCAGAGACTCTCCTTTTCGAGATCGATGACTTACCGCCGGTGGCCCTCGGGGTAAAGAAGCCGCTGGAGCCACGTCTTGTGGGCAAGGTTCCACTGCCGGAGGGATGGCAAGTCACTGCAGCTGACAGTGACTCCTCGGGCCGGATTTTTCTGCTTACTTACAGGGGCATAGCCGAGATTGAGGTCACATCCTCGGGAGTACAGTGTGAGATAGTGCGTGGATTCTCCGCTGGCCAGTGTGAGGCCTTGTGTGTTACACAGGCCTCTTTCGTGATCACAAACGAGGAACGGGACGTCTTTGTCCTGCCCCGCCGGTAGAGGCGTGAACCCAGCGGCAGAGGAGCGGACGCCCGGAGGCAAAGTTGAGGGGCGCAGCCAGACAGCTCACCTGGTACCGTGTACTGCGGTGGTTGTACCATCTCTTCAGTGATACCACCTTCGCGATAGTTGTCATCATCGCCATAGCGGTGGCCAGCATCCTCGGGCTTGTCGTGCTACATCAGTTTCCGTTCCGTGGGGAGATTGCCAGGCTGCACTACATGGGCCGCCAAGGTGATCCGTGGGTCTGGTTTCTTGTGAACGTAGTGCCGGAGAGGCCTTTTAGGTGCGTTTTCTATAGATCGCTCCTTGCTCTTCTCTCTTTGAGCCTGCTGGCTTGCACTGTCAGGCATTGGAGGAAGAACTGGAGACTCGCCTTCGGGATCCCGAAGCCAAGGCCCGATCTGGATAAGAGCCCATCTTCTTTCGTCTGGACTGTGAGCCGGGTGATCGCTGACAGCGATATTCTGTCGTTCTTGCGTGCGCGAGGCTTCAGGGTCCGATCTGCCTCCGACTCGGGTGTGACCCTTATCGCTGGATCCCGCTTTGGAATCTCCAGGCTCGGTTCCGTTGTGACCCACCTGGGGTTTCTGTTCCTCGTGCTGGGCGGGCTCTGGATGGGGACTTTCGGCTTTTCCACGATGGCCTGGATGCGACCTGGTGACACTAGGCGTCTTCCAGGCCTTGAGGAATCTCTGGTACTGGAGGACTTCCGCATAGAACGGACTGATTCTGGTGAGATCAGCGATTACATCAGCATTGTCAGGATCGTAGACGATTCCGATAGCACGGCCCGCAAGGCTCGTATCGAGGTCAATCATCCCTTGAGGTACAAGGGCAGAAGCGTGTACCAGAGCTCGTATAAAATGGATCCGCGGGTCGTAGAGTGGGTAGACATTCTTTATGACCAACCCCTGGACGCCGCGGACATCGGCTGGGATAGTGGTGATGGTCACACCTTCGAGGCAGGAGAGTTTACGAACCCGGTTACCGTCTCACTTAGGCCCGGGCGACTGGAAAACTTGCCGGGTACAGGCTACGCAATCCGCCTGGAGGAGTACTACGCCGATTTCGTTGTTGGGCAGGACGGGCCCGAGAGCGCTTCAGATGAACCTCGCAATCCCGCTGTGAAGATAGGATTCTACAGGGATGGGGAGAAGGTTGGGGAGAAATACTACTTCTTGCGACATCCTGGCATGGCCGTCGGCAGTGGGCCTGGGCTGAGGATGCACTTCACAAACTTCGGCCCCGCTTTCGTGACAGGCCTTGAGATTTCCACTCACCCGGGATCTCTGTGGGTGTGGCTTGGGATTGTCATTATGTCGATCGGGACAATCCTTTCATTCATCCTGCAGCATCAGCGTATCTGGTTAAGGCTTTCACACGAGCGTAACAGGACTCGGATCGCTGTCGTGCACTCTGGGGCGAGTGTGATGGGGAAGGAGCTCGCCACTAACAGCTGGGAGGAGAGCGCGACAGGTCTTCTGAGAGAGCTGCTACATCGTTGGCCTCCAGCTTCCGGCAGGCCTGAGAAATGGCCGCATAGTTTCGAGGAATAGGTGGAGGTAGCCGTGTCGTATACGGCAGATGTGAAACTGTTCATGGTGGCCTTTGGGGCATACCTGCTGGCACTTGCGATCTTTCTTCTGCGGAACGCTCTAAAAAGGCGGCTCCTCGCGTGGATGGGAGTGGGAGCGCTTGCGCTAGGGGCGTTTGTCCAGCTGGTCGCGCTGGGTGTGCGATGGTACCTGGCAGGGCACGTGCCTCTTTCCTCGATGCACGAATACGCGAGCGTCATGTCCTTCATGGCAGCCGCGTCGCTGGCAGTGTTGCTTGTGCGGACGAGGCGCTTCGAACTCGGAGCCCTCATTACGCCCCTTGTCATAGCGATAATGGCTATCGCCTCGCTTCTGCCCAAAGAGATCCATAAGCAGCTGATACCTGCACTTCAGAGCTATTGGCTCCATATTCACGTCAGTATGGCTGCTCTTGGTGAAGGTGCCTTCGCGGTCTCCTGCGGCGTAGCAATCATGTATCTTGTCAAAGCAGGAAAGCCTAACGCCGACCCTGCCGATCTTGCGCGTCTCGACAGCTTGAACCACCGAGCCATATCGGTTGGCTATCCGCTGTTCACCCTGGGGGCTTTGTTTGCCGGGGCCATATGGGCCTACAAAGCCTGGGGAAGTTTCTGGAGCTGGGACCCCAAGGAAGTGAGCTCCTGGATAATCTGGCTCTTTTACACTGGATACTTGCACGCGAGGTTCCAGAGGGGCTGGCGAGGGAAGAAAGCAGCAGTGCTTTCGATCGTCGGCTTTGTGATGGTGATTCTGTCGTTCCTTGGGAATCTCTTTCTCGGTGGCTTGCACTCCTACGGGTAGGAGTTTCGCGTTGGCAGGAATCCTTGATCCGTGGGCGGGCTCAACTGGGTCGCCCGCCCGCGGTGGATCGTGCTACTTCTTGGGAGCGGGGTGTGCTATCTTGGGCCACTCCTTCTTGAAGTCGAAGCCCTTGAACGTGGGGCTCTCCTCGTTGTGGCACGCCAGGCAGGTCTTCTCATCGGGCTGAAGCATGCCCATCTTCCGTGCTTTCTCGATGTTGCTCATGTGGGGCTTCTTCCAGTCCTTGGCGGGGCCGTGACAGGACTCACAGGTGATTCCCTCTTCCTTCGAGTACTTCTTGCCAAGGAGTTCGGGCTTTGCGTCGTACCCGGTGACGTGGCACTTCAGGCACTCCTTCGCTTCCTCGGGCGGTGACTTGACGCCCAACTTCTTGGCCAGCGCCTTCGACTCTTCGCTCAGCAGAGTCTGATAGGCCTGGGCGTGAGGGCTCCTTTTCCATATCGGATACTGCTCGCCCTTCGACTTGGCCTTGTGACATGCCTTGCAGGATGTTGCTCCGATGTAGCCATGTTCCTCCGTCTTCTTCTCAGCCGCCGTAGCGACCGTTGCCGACTGCAGGATCCAGGCGCCTGCACCGAGGAGCATCCCCGCGACTCCCAGCCAGATCAGTTTCCTCATCGCTGACCTCCGCCCGTTCAGGTGGAAGACCCAAGCCATTCAAAATACCCACACCGTCAAATGGTGGTTCCAGCCGGAGCATTGTAGCACTGGTTCTCTACTCCTGGAAGGCCGCTGGTGATGCTGGACCCTATTCCCACTCTATCGTTCCAGGGGGCTTTGTTGTCACATCGAGTGCCAGTGCACCGACGCCTTCTATGGACAGGACCTTTTCTCTTATGTACTCTATTAGTTCCTCTGGAAGTTCGGCAGGTCGGGCCGTCATGGCACGTTCGGAGAGAACTGGGCGGACCACCACCATCTCGCCTGCTTCCGGCCCAGCGGAGACTGGCAGCAGAGCAGTTGGGCACTGCCAGATTGTCTCCATAAGGCCGTACGACTCCAGGGCCTCCATTACGATGGCATCGGCTTCCCGTAGCCTCTCCAGTCTCTCTCTGGTCATGGTGCGGCGCAACGGGGCAGGGCGCGTTATGGGTGACAGAGCTAAGCAACAGCGGTTGATGCCCTCAACGTCTTTGTAGATCCTGGCGGCTGTTCTGAGTACGTCTTGCCAGGGTGCCTCTCCGACAAGGAGCACTGGCCATTCGTACGTGCGCAGGTCCCCTTTCACGCCTACAGAACGCACGGGCAGGACCACGGCGCGCATGCCCGACTCCTGCGCTACAGCGGACGCTTGAGCCTCAAGTCTTTCCAGCTCAGCTGCATCGACGGTTCCGTCGGAACATAGGACCCTCACGCCAAGACCTGGCCCTGGGAATGGATGTCTCATTAGAAACGAGTTTTCGATCCCAAGCCGCCTTCCAAGCTCTCGCACCTCAGCCTTGTACAGCTCCCGTATCGGCTCGATTATGCGTCCGGCCCGAATCATCTCCTCTACGATCGGAACCCGGTTGTGGTGGGTCTTTATCACGTCGGCACGCTTTGTGCCTCCGGTTTCAATCGTATCGGGGTAGATGGTACCCTGGGCCAGCAGGGCATCGTTCAACTCGAGGCGCTCCATCTCGGCCTGGCACACTTCTATGAAGGTGTGCCCTATGATACGCCTCTTCTCTTC
>CAYMBA010000053.1:0-14107 GCA_964388535.1 uncultured bacterium
GTTTAGCAACTGGAAGCGTGCAGGAATGGAGAGTGCTGGCGGTGTAGAGGTGGTTGCTGAACTCCTGAACTTACTCGACCGTGCTACCGAGAAGAAGATCATGGCGACGCTAGAGGCTGAGAACCCCGCATTGGCGGGGAGTATCAAAGCCTTGCTGTTCACCTTCGAAGATATCCTGAAGCTTACCGACGCCGACCTTCGCACAGTCTTGAAAGAGGTCGATTCTTCCACGCTCGCTATGGCCCTCAAAGCTGCGAGCGACGAGCTGAAGGAAAAGATCTTCAGCAACATCTCCCAGCGTGCAGCCGAAATGCTCCAGGACGAGCTCGAGTTCATGGGACCTGTGAGGCTCAGGTCGGTTGAGGAGGCCCAGTCGCGGATCATCGACGTGGTTCTGAGGCTGGATGAGGCCGGGCAGATCACTGTGGCCAGGGCTGGAGAAGGGGAAGAGATCATTGCGTAGGTCCAACGTCTTGCAGAACGCGGTGATTTCAAGGCGCCCTGTGCGCATCGAACCGGTGGACCTGGAAACGCTGGGCATAGCGGAGCAGCCTGGGGATCGGCAGGACGCGCCGCAGGAGCCAGAGGAGCCTTTGGTGTACACGGAGGCGGAGTACGAGGCGGCCAGAAGGCAGGCTTTCGAGGAAGGCCACGCCAAGGGCTTCGAGGAGGGAAGACAAAGTGAGCGCGACCGCCTCGCTGGCGCCTTTTCGCTGCTCGAAACGATTGGGGCAGCGATGAGACAGGAGAGGGAGGAACTCGTGAACAGCGTGCGCAGGCAGCTCAGCAGCCTGGTGCTGCGGATGGGCGAGGCGATAGGTAGGCATGCGTTGGAGGTTCGCCAGGAGCAGATTCTGCAGGTTGTGGAGGCGGCACTCGAGCACGTGGAAAAGAGCGATGAGGTGGTCGTGAAACTGAATCCCGACGATGTGGCCCTCGTGGAGCAGCTCCTGGAGCAGCGGCAGGATCTCTCGGACGTGCGCCTGGAGCCAGATACCACGATCGGCAGGGGGGGCTGCCGTGTAGAAACTCCCCAGGTGGAAGTGGATGCGACGGTGGAGTCGTTGATCGGGCGATTCCGTGAGGCGCTCAGTTCGTGGGTCGAGGAGAAGGAAGCAGAGGCCAGCACTGCCGATGGGGGTGATGGAACTGGCTCGGAGGCCGCGGACGCAATTCGCGGCGCCTCGACCACGGAAGCCGAAGAGGCCGGAGATGCGGCTTGAGTTTGAAAGCGCCCTTTCGGCTCTGTGTGACATCGAGCCGATTGAGGTCTGCGGACGGGTGATCAGAGTAGCCGGTGGTGTTGTCACGGCTGCCGGACCGCGAGCCTCTGTCGGCGAACTGTGCGAGATTTCGACTGCTGCGGCCGGAGGCAGCTGTGGCTGCTCGGTCGTCGCCCCGGAGGTACTTTCGGAGGTTGTCGGGTTCAAGGACGGGCATAGCCTGCTGATGCCCCTTGGCTCCTTCACTGGCATAGGGCCCGGCTCTACAGTGCGCGCTAGGCGCAGGCCGTTGTCCGTCAAGGTCGGGCCTCGGCTGCTCGGAAGAGTCCTGGATGGGCTCGGCCGTCCGATCGATGGAAAGGGTCCACTGTCTGGCACACGCCGCCCGATTGCGGCAGCCCCGCCGGGTCCTCTCGAGCGCGAGCGAATCCGGGAGCCAATGCCCACGGGGATCCGGGCCATTGATGGGCTGCTTACCTGCGGGAAGGGACAAAGGCTCGGTATTTTCGCCGGCTCTGGCGTGGGCAAGTCCGTGCTTCTCGGCACGATAGCTAGGCATTCGGCCGCCGATGTGAACGTCATAGCGCTGATCGGTGAGCGCGGGCGCGAGGTGAGAGAGTTCATCGAGCGCGACCTGGGCGAAGGGCTGAAGCGCTCAGTGGTGATCGTTGCAACTTCGGACCAGCCGGCGCTGCTGCGCATAAAGGGCACTATGGTTGCCCTCACGATAGCCGAATACTTCAGAGATCAGGGACGGGATGTTCTCTTTATCATGGATTCCCTAACCCGCGTCGCTATGGCCCAGAGGGAAGTAGGGCTTGCAGCCGGCGAACCCCCGACGACGAAAGGCTATCCCCCCAGCGTGTTCATGCTCATGCCCCAGCTGCTCGAGCGCATTGGAACGCGTTCCTCAGGCAGCATCACGGGTCTACTGGCTGTCCTGGTCGAGGCGGATGACCTTAGTGAACCCATAAGCGATGCCGCGCGCTCGATCTTGGATGGGCATGTGACCCTCTCGAGGCGACTTGCACAGCGCGGTCACTACCCTGCCGTGGACGTCCTTGCGAGTGTCAGCAGACTGATGCCGGAGGTTGTTACGCCGGAGCACCTGGAGGCAGCTACCGAGGTGCGGCGCCTGCTGGCAGTGTATGCCGAGGCCGAAGACGTGATAAACCTGGGGGCCTATGTTGCCGGCTCTAATCCCGAGGTTGACGAAGCAATACAGAAGATGCCTGCCCTAAACGCGTTCCTCAGGCAGGCCCGCGACGAGACGAGCTCATTTGATGAAACAGTTGGTTGGCTCAGCCAACTTGTACAGAAGAAGGAATCGGAGGAGAAGTCTGCTGCTGAGTCTATGGCGAAAGAGGGAATCAGATGAAGCGGTTCCGATTCCCTTTGGACGCTTTGATCAAGGTAAGGCAGGCGAAGGTCGATGAAGCGAGACTGAAGCTCGCCGAGACCGAACGCTCCAGGCTCAGGGAGGAGGAGTTGATCATGGAGATCTCGAGAAAGATCGAGGAAGCGGCGGAGCAATCGGAACGGAGCGGGGCCATCGATGCCGTGTCGCTGGCGGCTGAGCAGGAGTATGTGGGGCATCTGCGAGCCGAGCGGGAAAGGGCCCTGAGCAGGCTGGAGCGCTGGATTGCGTTGGTAGAAAAGGACAGGAAACGGCTGCTGGAGGCAAGGCGAGACTTGGAGGCCCTCGAGCGCCTCCGCGAGAAGCGATACCTGGAATTCGTGCGTGAGGTGCTGCGGGAAGAAACGAAGGAGATCGACGAGGCTGCCTCGGTCAGACACGCGAGGAAAGAGGCTGCCTAGGAGGGGCAATGGCATCGCGATGGCACAGGGAGAGCGGCCAAGCTTCTGCTTTGGGAATGTTGGCCATATTCGCCGCCGCGGCCTTCCTCATAACCCTCATCATGCTTTTCGCTACTGGCGTAGCCCAACGGTCGCTGCTGCCGCGGCTGCGTGGGAAGGCCAGGCGAGCCATTCCCGAACAGCAGGCGCCTCCGGCCGTGGGGACCGAAGCAGCTTCTACGACTCCGGAGAGCTTTAAGGTGCAGGTCTCGGAGGTGTTCGTGGCCGACTCCCTCAGAGCGCTACGCAGACAGATCCAGACCGAGAAAGCCGAGCTCGACAGGAAGATTGCTGAGCTTCGTGCACTCCGCGATGAGATTCGTAGCGAGCGCCATAGGGCCGAGGCTGTCGCGAATGAGCGCGTCGCTCAGTTGGCGAAGATCTTCTCCGGGATGAAGCCCCAAGGAGCGGCGAGGATCATGGCCATGCTCGACGATGAAACCTTCACCAAGGTCTTGGGGCAACTGAACAAGAAGCAAGCGGCCAAGGTGCTGCAGTACATCGACCCCGCAAGGGTGGCCCGGCTAACACAGGATGCAGCGAGGGTCGGTGAGCCAGTCGTCGCCAGTGCGGAGAGGTAGTTCTGATGAGCTTCGAACCCCTGCAGATTCCGGGTCCGGGCGTTGGGGTTCCCGAGGGCGCGCCCTCAGGAAGGGAGTCCCAGATTGCTCCAGGGCTGTTCGAGTTGATCTGCAGCCTATGCAAGCAACCAGCACCTGCGCAGGAACCTTCGCAGTACAGCCTCGCGAAGGAGTGCAAGGGGCAGGGGTCCGTGGGGACGGGGGGCAGCGTGGATGAGCAAGAGCCCGGTGCTGTTGCTGGGAGCGGGGTAGCAGGGGCTGCGCCTCAAGCGGAGGAAGTGGGGGCAAGAAAGGAAAACCTGAAGAGCACCCCAGGCCAAGATGCCGCTTCTTTGGCCGGGGCGATGCTTCTGCCGCCTAAGCCGTCACGGGAGCCCCTGCCTCTTCAGCATCCATCCCCTCAGGCCGGTGAGGCGGCGGAGCCACAGCAAAACGACGAGCAAGCAGAAGGAACCACGGCGGGCGCACCAACGCGTTCAGGGGGAAGCCGCCCGGCAGCCAGACTGCCTGCATTGGCTGATTCGGCCCCGGCGTCCCAGGCCGGTGGCGGAGGCCAGACTGGCAATGCCAAGGAAGCAGCGACGCTTCGGGGAAGGGTCGGCGAGGCGGGGGCATCCAGCCCTGTGGGGCTAAGGGTTTCCCATGGTGCCTCTGCCGGTGTGAATGGATCGGAATCCCCTGGCGACGGTGCCGAGTCCGCACGGGAGTGGGGGACGGATGGGGGCCGGAGTGTGCGGCCTGAGGGTGCCGAGCGAGTTGAGGGTGCTGAGAGTTCACCGGATCCTGCATCAAAGGTCACAGAGGTGGGGGCGGTTGTGACCAAGACTGAGCGCCGGCTTGTCGGAGTGGAGGCGAGAAGGCTTCGAGAAGGATCGTGGGTTGCCGCCGGTGAACCGGACGGCCCCGGAGCCAAGGATTGTACGCCTACCGATCCCAGGGCAACGGATTCCTCCAAACCAGGGGTGGGCCTGTATGGGAAGACAGCAACCGAATCGGATTCCTCGCAGGCCAAGCCCATAGCCAAAGGTTCCCAAGAGGTGCCTTCGGGGCTGAGTGAGGAAGCCCCGGGTGCAGAAGATACCGTGCCGATCGATGCCCCCGAGCCGAAGGAAGCCAGAGTCATTCCTAGACGGCAGACGCCGATGGCTCTCGGCAGCGGAGTGCCGCCTGAGGGTCCCAGCAGTGCGAGTGCGGGCACCTCTGTGCCTGCAGGGGGGGCTTTCACTGTCGGAGATCCTTCGGATCACCGCAGGCCTACCCTTGCCCAGGGTGCCCCCATTTCGGCCGGCCGCGCGCGAATCGGTGGGGCTCCGCGCAGGGTCGGCCCCAAATCGCTGCCTCCTCTGGAAGCAGGTGGTAAGAGCGAGTCTGTTCTCGGTCAGGCAGACGTGCACAGAAAAGGTGACATCCCCCGGGGTGGGTTGCGGGAGAATCTATCTCCCTCAGCGGGACCTGCGGAATCGCCCGCTAGGGTTTCCTTTCAGTCTCAGCAACGAGACGTCCACCCTCACCCGGCTCCGACAGAGCCAGCAAATCCGGACAACACACGGCCTAAGGCTTTGGCCACTTCGCCTGCCACCCCAGCGCGGACGGCTGGGCGGCCTTCAATCGGCGGGGAGGAGGTTCTCGTCGGTGCGGAGCCCAGGGCTGCTACCATGGTCTCGACCAGCAGTGCCGCCAAGGAAGTCAGCGTCGGTCGAGGGGGCCTCCAGGATCCTTTGTCCGCCCCTGCGGCCGCTGAGGCCTCGAGTGGAGATCGCTTAGAAGATCGCGCTGGCATTGAGGCCGGTCGGGCAGCAGGCAGCCATCGCCGGGTTCCCGCGCGGGATGCTTCAGGTGCAGCCCCTGAGCCTCCCAGGAGCACTGGGGGAGTCCAATCCTGGCCGGGTTTCCCCGAGCCATCTCGTTCCGCGAATCTCTCGCTCAGAGCGCCTCGCCCCAAGGGGGTGAGCGTGCCTGCCCCGGGGGGCGGAAGCCCACCTGTTGCCCCGTCAGCCCCCGAGTGGGGGATGCCCGTACCGGGCGGTGCCAGAGAGGACCGAAGCCCGAGGGCGGCAGAACCTCCTTCTTCCCTTGGGCCTTCACCAATGCGCAGGGAGCCGATCAGCCCTCCCGCTGAAAGCAGATCTGAAACCTCGGATATGAAGGCTGGCGCTGACCCCGAAGCCGCTGCTTCGCTTCCTAAGACCCTCAGTAGCTTTGGACCCCAAGGGGCGGCTTCGGTTGAAGCCAGGAAGAACCCCCCAGTTGTGAGAGAGCGGCTCTCACGAGTGATTGCGACCCTTCAGTCCATAAGGAAGGGGGGGGCGGAGGCGCCTCGTCCGCATGCGCCTAACTCGGCTACCGAGGGGCCCACAACAGAGGCAGGACCGGGCATGCTGGTAAGACCCCAGGGGCCCACACCAGAAGCAGGATCCGACCTGCAGGCAAAGCCCCAGGCGCCCACAACAGAGGCAGGATCCGGCCTGCAGGCAAAGCCCCAGACGATGGCAAGTGGGCCGTCCAACGAATCCCCCGGCGTGGATCCGCCGCCCGTCCCAAGCCAGAGGGACACATCGTCCCCGGCGCCATCGCAGATGGTGCGCTTGCCGAAGGAGTCCGCGGCAGTGTCAGAAGCCCAGGTTGAACCGGAGCGTGCAACACTAGGGTACCCAGCCAGCCCGAAACAGAATCTGTGGAGGGCAAATCAGGTCCAGGCGGACTCAATGGTTCCCGCGTCCAGTCGGGTGGCCCCTCCTGAGGAGCCTGTGGCAGAACCGGCTCACACGCAAAATGAGGCGGCAGGTGTTATGCCCAGCGAGACGACCGGCACGACCGACAGCGCGACGGCCGCCGGGCCTCAGAAAGAACCCGAGCCGATGGTGAGGGTCGCTGCTGGACAGGAGACCGGGAATCCCGGCCAGCCGGTTCCAATGGGTGCAAGCAAAGATGTTTCTCCAGGGCAGGCTGCTACACCTCAGCAGGCCGAGGCGTTGGCTACGGCGCGATCCGGAGGGAGTGGGGAAGTCCCGGCAAAAGCCGAGATGGGTTCGAGCGAGGCTATGGTCTCGCGCGCCTCTGTGGTGCGTGTTTCCTCCAGTGCCGAGGCTCCGGACCGGACCGCTCCCTCCGAACCGCGCTTCGCCCCTTCCGAGAGCGATGACCGTTCAGGCGCGGCACAGCTTACGACCAGCGAGCGTGCCGGCTCGGAAAGGAACCTTGAGCCTCCTCTGCGGGTGCGTCCGCTGCCCGTTGCCCCTCGGCAAGATGGCGGGGACGTTCAGCCTCTCGGGGCAAGCGCAAGTGGCAGGACGCCCGAGCCGGGGGGAGGCGGCGGCGATGACGGAGGCTTCGAAGGACCCCCTGCTCAGCCCCAGGATTCCGACAGGCCGACCAGCGTCTCGCCGAGGGAGAGCGAACCAGCCGGGCAGTCTGCCGGCCGGGCTCATCAAGCACCGGCTGCGCGGCTTCATCGGGACTCCGAACCCGGTGGTGGGCAAGCGCTCTTGCCTCGTGCATCGGAGGATGCCCCGGGACACCGTTCGAGCGCGCTTCCTACGCTCTCACATCTCGAGAACGAAGGGCGACGCCCATCGCAGGCCGGCTCGCGCTCGGAAGTGGAAGTAGCCCCTTGGCCAGTGGAGAAGACGAAAGGCCAAGAGGCCCAGGATGAGGTTCAGTCTGAGCATGCGCCTGCTGAACCCAAGCGCCCATCACCGCCGTGGTGGCTTTCGGGCAAGGATCCGGCACCCGATCGGACTAGCTCGAGCGAGCTGCCAACGGAGACCCGGAGCGAACCTCCCCGGACCCTACGGCCTGGGGTCCACGGGAGCCGAGATTCAGCGGGCGTGCCGACGCCGGTTCATCCGAAGGGTCCTGAGAGGGTCGCTCGGGGCGAGGCGACTGGATGGACGCTGCGCCAGGCGGCAGCGTCCGTCGGGCCTACTCCGCAGAGGCAGCGTGCTGCCAGTACCACAGAGAACACATCGTTCCAGCAGGGGGACCATTCGGGGCAGGGTCCCAGCGTAGCCTTGTGGGCTGATACCCAAGCGGCGCCCGAATCGGGCTCCCCAGGGCAAGGGCCTGAGAGGGCCGGGGCGGATGCGGCGGGATCGAGTGGGGTCCTGAGTCGCAATAGGCCAAGGACCGCAGGGGCTGTAGAGCGTCTGCGGGCTGGGCCGCCGGCACCCATGGACGGGAGCCCGCCTCGGCCCTCGCGGGCCCATGTCTCCCCTGGAGATGCCTGGCCTTCTGTTCCGGGGACCGGAGGTAGCGCACCATCGCCTCTGTTTGTCACTGCCGGGACCGGTGGGGTCTCTGCTGCTGCGAAGGGCCCGTCTCCGCACCTCGCGCGGCTTGAGGCGAGCGGGGGCCCGCAGATGGATGCCTGGCTTGAGCGGATGGGGCGGATGGCATCCGATCAAGCCCTCAGGATTGTCAAGATGGCTGTGGCAGAGGGGCGTCAGGTGCTCACCGTCGCGCTTCGCCCTCCCGAGCTGGGCCAACTCCGTGTGGCCCTCACCAGTGAGGCTGGCCGCCTCCGGATCGTCCTGTCGGCACAAAGGCCTGAGACGGCCGCTGCTCTGAAAGCGATGCGCCCCAGGATGCACGAGGCCCTGGTCGCGGCTGGCTTCGACGTGGCTTCCCTCGAGGTAGAGGCGGGGCACCGGAGGCAGCGGAGGAATGCGCTGGCCGAAGCGCTGGGCTTTGTCTCGGCGCCAGCCACCTCTGGATCTACGCCTGAGACCACCCGGGTGGAGGTGGCATCGCAGCAGACCGGCCAGGGATTGGCCCAGGCCTGGGGTTCCGAGGGCGGGTTCCAGGACGGTGGCCAAACTCCATGGAGTGACGCGCGCGGCTCCGTTGAAGGCGCTATAGGCACACGGCCGGAGCCGGAGGCGGAGTTGCCTGAAGAGCCTTCTGCTGCCGACCCTCTTGGGAGGAGCAGCAGGGGGTTGGACATCCGGGCATGAAGGGAGAGAAAGCGATGGAGGTCTCGCAAGTAACCGGTTCTTTCGATCCCTCCTATGTGCGTTCCACAGGCACGGAGATGGGCAAGGAGGACTTCCTCAAGCTGCTCATCACGCAGCTGAGGCATCAGGACCCACTAAGCCCAATCGGCAATACGGAGCTGGCGGCACAGCTGGCGCAATTCAGTGCGCTCGAGCAAATGTTCAACCTCAACGAGAGATTCGATCAGCAGAGCGAGTTGATCCGGGCGCTCAACAACAGCGTGGCGGTTTCCCTCGTTGGCAAGAGAGTTGCCATCGCAAGCGATACCTTCGAGTACGACGGTGAGAACCCGGTGACGATGTCGATGCGTCTGAGCGCACCCGCAGCCAAGGTTGTCGTCGAGATCGTGGATGATGCTGGAGCGGTGATCGACACGATCACTCTTGATGACGTGGAGGCAGGGATCACAGAGATTGAGTTCGACGGCACCGATCCCTCAGGAAATCCGGTACCCGAAGGTCGATATAGGATCAAGTTGTCAGCTACGGATTCCGATGGAGAAGAAGTGACGGCATCGACCATCGTCACGGGCGTGGTCGAGAGCCTTCTCTACGAGCAAGGAGCGGCCTTCCTGAAAGTGAACGGGACGAAGGTCCCGCTGGCAGCTCTGCTCGAGGTGCTGGATGCGGGAAGTGCTGCCGGTCAGGCCGGAGAGCCGGCTGGGCAGGCTGACGACCTCGAATAGATGAGAAAGCCGCCGCATGCGGAGCAGGCGGCAGGCTTGCGGACCTCGTGCGGTTCCTTGACGCACCCGCCGCGCGGTGTGCAGGTCCAGGAAGGAGGATGAGGAACCATGATGCGATCCCTCTTCTCGGCTGTATCCGGTCTTTCCGGGAACATGCTCCGGATGGACGTCATTGGCAACAACATCGCCAATGTGAATACGATCGGCTTCAAAGCCGGTCGTGTGAACTTCGAGGAGGCCTTGGCGCAAATGCGCAAGGCTGCCACTGCGCCGACAGACAACGTCGGCGGTACGAATCCAATTCAGGTCGGTACAGGAAGCCTCGTCGGTACAGTCAACCAGCTGTACACGCAGGGAAGCTTGCAGATGACCGGCATTGGCACCGACCTGGCCATTCAAGGCAATGGGCTCTTCGTTCTGAGCAACGGCGAGATGCTCTTCTACACCAGGGACGGCTCGTTCCAGATGGATTCCCGAGGGCGATTGGTCAGCCCAAGCAGCGGCTACGTTGTGCAAGGCTACGAGTACGATCGCGAGACCGAAACCTACGGCGCCAGCCTCACGGACATAACACTGCCGGTCAAAGATGTCGACCCGGCAAAAGCCACTACTGAGATCCTACTGCGCGGCAACTTGAACGCCGATTCGGAGCCCGTTGGTTCTGCTTTCCAGACGGGTGCGCTCTACGGGGCCGGCGGCTCGTTGGCCACCGGCGAAACGGCTCTCGTGGATCTGAGAGAGGACGAGACAGGAATCATTCCGCTCCTAAACGAGGGTGACACGGTGAACTTCAGTGCCACTGTGGGCGGCGACATCGTGAGCGGCAGCCTCGAGGTAACTGCTTCGACTACCCTGAGCGATCTGCTCACGGCGCTGGCGGATACGTTGAACAGCCCGGATGGCATCTCGGGCATTACGGCTCATGTCGGCTCGGATGGGAAGATCTATGTGGAGTCTCCGGACGAGTTGGGAACTACGGCTGAGATCGACTCACTGACGGTGACGGCCGTCGATCAGAACGGCGAGACGTGCAATGAGTTCAGTGCTGCGATGATCTTCACGGAGACGGAGACCGCCAGAGATGCCGCGCAGCTCGTAGAGGAGACGACGGTCTACGATTCCCTGGGCTTTGCCCACGTCGTCAAGTTCACTTTCACTCGAGTGATGGGCAGTAACGAGTTCACTTGGGAAGCCGAGATAGACGGTGGAGAAGCAGAGATCCTCCAGGGTGGTTCCGGCCGTGTCACCTTCCGGGCGGATGGCTCGCTGGACAACTTGACTTATGATCCCGTCAACAACCGTGTTCCTACCAGCCTTCGCTTTGATCCCGGCACTGGGGCGGATAGCCCGGTTACGATTACGCTCAACGGGGGAACTCGGGGAGCCTTCGACGGGCTGACCATGCTGAGTGGTTCGCCAAGCCTCGAGAGCTCCCAGGATGGCTACGCGAAGGGCGCTTTCACGAACTTCCAGATCGACGAACAGGGTCGGATCATGGCGATCTTCTCCAACGGTGTCATCCGACCCATCGCCCGACTGGCGCTGGCGGAGTTCATGAACCCAGGCGGTCTCACCCGGGTTGCCAACAACGCCTACATCGAGAATCCCAACTCGGGCCAGCCCACTATCGGTGCTTCCGGTGAGGGCATCAACTCCACCGTGACAGCGGGTGCTCTCGAGCAATCGAACGTAGACCTAGCCAAGGAGTTCACCGACATGATCGTCGCCCAGAGAGGGTTCCAGGCCAACGCCCGGGTAATCACGACCAGCGATGACGTGCTGACGGATCTGATCAATATCAAGAGGTAGTGATCTGAGCCGGCTTGCAGCCGGTTGAATAGCGGTGGCGGCGATAGCAGACCACCACGGGGTGCGGAGCCGGAGTGCTCCGCACCCCGGACCCCCCGGCAGGGAAGCCGAGGTGGACAGGAGGTCCAGAGGATGGCTGCCAGGAAAGAGGACGCTCCAGGTGCCCAGGGGGAGGAGCAGGCCCAGGAGCAACAAGGCGAAGGCAAGTCTGCGGAGGAGAAGGAGCCGAAGTCGAGGACCGGGGGCTTCGGGACCATTCTGGTCCCTATCTCTCTCGTGCGGATCGCCCTCGGGGTGCTGGTGCTAGGGGCACTGACTGCAGGAAGTTTCTTCCTCGTGGTCGATGTGATAGGCCCCGCCCTGGGTCCCCCCGAGGCAGAGCCCGTCAAAGGAACACCGGCTGACGAGGAAGTGAAGCCCAAACCGGAACAGCCGGGGCTCACCTACAAGATCGACGACATGGTGGTCAACCCCGTTGATACCCGGGGTCGCAGATTCCTTCGTCTGGGTGTTGCTTTTGAGACGAAGGATGGTCCTGCTGTCATAGCCGAGCTTACGACGCGCGATCCGCAGGTGAGGGACATTCTCATTCGAGAGTTCTCATCGCGTACGCTCGAGGAGCTGACGGACCCAACTGTCCGCGAGGAGGTACGGCTCTCCTGCATCGAGAGGATCAACGAGTACCTGACCTCCGGGAAGATATCCAACATGTATTTCACGGACTATGTGATCCAGTAGGGGGCGTCTGCAGTGGCGAACATACTTTCACAAGAGGAAGTCGATGCCCTGCTGCAGAGCTTCAGCGAGGAAGAGGAAGGCGGCGGCGAGAAGCAGGCCGAGGCATCTGCACCAACAGAGAAGAAGAAAGAGCAGCCCTCGGTAACTGTCTATGACTTCCGGCGTCCGAATAGGATCTCGAAGGACCAGCTGAGCTTCCTCGAGACACTCCATGAAACGTTCCTGTTCCGCTTCACAGGCGTGCTTTCTGGCTACTTCCGCACGCTTGTAGAGATGTCCATTCTCTCGGTCGAGCAGTTGACCTACGGTGAGTGGATCCAGAGTCTGCCGGAGACCACCTGCCTTTTCCCCTTCACGATGGAGCCCATGGCGGGTTCCGGCGTCATGGAAGTGAACCCCTCGCTGGTGCTGAGCATGGTCGACCGTCTCCTCGGAGGGCAAGGTGCAGCGGTCGATCATCCGCGGGATCTCACGCATCTGGAAGTCACGCTGATGCGGCGGATCGTCTCGCAAGGGCTCGAAGTCCTGGGCCAGGTGTGGTCGGAGGTGACCCCGTTTACGCCGAAGGTGGAGAGCTTCGAGAAGCACCCGGGGATGCTGAGACTCCTGCCGGATACCGAGACCGTCGTACTTATTACCTTCGAAGTGAAGACACAGACGATAAATGGAGCGATGACTATCTGCTACCCCTTCGTCTCGCTCGAGTCGGCGATGACGAATGTGGCTGGTGCCTACTCGCCCAGGGCCATAAAGAGGCGGCGGATACCGGAAGGGAAGGCCTGGGTGACCGACGGGATCGAGTCTGGGGAAGTAGAGGTCTCGGCAAAGTTGGGCACGGGCACGGTCACGATCGGTGAATTCATCCGCTTGAAGCCAGGAGATGTGATCCGGCTGGACGCAAAGCTGGACGATCCGGTGGTTGTGGAGGTGCTGGGGGAGCCCAAGTTCCTTGGACGGCCGGGACTTTCGGGCAAGAAGCTAGCTGTTCAACTGATCGGATACGCAAGGGAGGAGGAGCAGAGCGATGCCGGAGGAACAGGAACCGAGGCGAGCGATGAGCAGGGATGAAATAGACAACCTGTTCAACGGTGAAGGCGACGCCCTCGAGAAGCTGGGTGAGGAGGCCGAGGAAACTGAGCAGTCGGCCCAAGAACCCGGTGAGGCTGCGGCACCTGAGGAATCTTCCGGTGATTCGGCTGAGCAGGGCTGCGAAGGAGAGAACGTAAGCCCCGTGCAGTTCGGACAGCTAAGCTCCGTGGAGGGCACAACGGGGAAGTCGAACATAGATCTTCTCCTCGATGTGAAGCTCCCGATCACCGTTGAACTCGGCCGCAGCTCGCTCCAGGTGAAGGAAATCCTGGAATTCGGACCAGGATCGATTATCGAGCTCAACAAGTCCGCTAACGAACCGGTGGACCTACTGGTCAATGGGGTGCTGGTGGCACGAGGAGAAGTGGTCGTCGTGGACGACCATTTCGGCGTAAGGCTCACAAGTCTGATCTCCCCAGAGGAGCGTATAAGGAGCCTTGGAGGAGCAGCATGAAGCGGGATGCTGCGTGTACTCTTTTCGGGCTGGTGGTGCTGGTGGCGGTCCTGGGACCCTTGGCACTTCCGGTCTCTGCTGCGGAATCAGCTGGGACGCACCGGCCTCATGACTTCGCGGGAACGGAGACCCTGGGGCCGGGAAATATGGCGCCAGGCCAACCGACTTTGGCGGGTGGGGAAGGCGTCTTGCGGGAGTCGGGCCCGAGCGTGGCCTCGATGGCGCTGCGCGTCGTCTTGGCTTTGGGCTTCGTGATCGGCGTCTTCGCTGCGGTACTCGTTCTCTACAGGAAGGCTACCCGCGGCTTGGGCGGGAGCAGATGTGAGCATGCTATCGCGCTCCTTTCGCGAAGACCTCTCGGTGAGAAGACCTCGCTGGCACTCATTGAGGTCGATGGCGAACGGCTCCTGATCGGAATCACTCCCAATGGAATAAGCTCGCTCCTGCAGCTTGGACCGGCAGAAGAGCAGGTGCAGGCAACTCATCGGCAAGAGCGAGGGCAAGCTGCGCTGGAAGATAAGGGGAGCAACGGCAAGAAACGGCAAGTTGGCTTTGAGGAGCGGCTAAGGCAGGGTGTGGAGCGCCTCCAGGGAGCGATCCTGGAACCCGTGGGCCGTGGCCATACGAGCCCGCTCCCGAGTGGAAGCATCCCGGGAGAGAGCCGGGAGGCTGTGGCAGC
>CAYMBA010000054.1:0-14054 GCA_964388535.1 uncultured bacterium
GAAGGAACTCCCGCGGGGAAATACGCATCCAGCAGGCTGCGCCTCGAGCCGCAAGAGGCCTCGTCGAAAAGAGATACTCCGTCCATATACGGCGGCTTCGATATGCCGAACAGGTCCAGGATCGTTGGACCAAGGTCCATCAAACCGGGGTAAGGCGTGGCGATCCGGCGGTTACAGAAGAACACCCCTGGGACGACGAACGGGTCGATACAATGATCCCCGCTCCAGCTCTTCGTGTTGTCCTCGAAGACGCCACCCTCTGAGGAGCCGACTGCAGCAGACCAGGAGGCGCGGTAGCAGGCGTTGTACCCGATGATCAGGTCTGGGCCGTTCTCTCTGTAAGGGCCGCGGAAGATCTCCTCGGAGTCATACACACGCAGGATGCCGGTCTCACCAGTCTCGGGGTCCTTGAGTCCGGTCAGCTCGTTGATGATCTGGCGTTTGATCGAGCGGTATTCGTCACCTGGCTCTACGATGCCGTGCCGTTCCCGCCCCCTGAGGTTGATGTATACGCCGCCAAGCCCAAAGGTATATGCCTTCGTCTTCGACCAGTCGACTCCGTCAAAGAACCTCCCTACGGTGCTGCCATTCTTGGGGATCATGAGTCCCTTCTCAACGAACCAGGCATTCAGATTGATACCCCTCTTGAAGGGAGCGAAACCGTGGTCGGAGATGACGAAAAGGACCGTATTGTCGTCGACGAACTTCATTGTCCTGCCGAGCAGATCATCCGCTCTCTTGTACAGCTGTAGGATCGCGTCCTTGAATCGCTCTGTGTCCTTTCCTCTATTGGCTGGATGATCCTCGCTCATGTAGCGGAAGAACATGTGCTGGATCCTGTCGGTGCCGTCGAACACAACTGCACACAGGCCGGTCTTGTTTTTCTTGAGCGAGTTGAACCACATGTGCTCCCGCTCGGCGTGGATGTCCCACGCGTATTCGAGAAAGGTTTCTTCGTCGGTTACGCGCTCGTTGAGAGCCCAGGTGTCCTCGGCAAGACCGAGGGTTGCAAACGGGCCGTTAAGGCGTGCCAGGTACTGGGCGAAGAAGCCCGGTTCCGAGATCGGCATTGCCGGGCTTTCGGGGTCCAGGTTGATGGCCGTCATGTAGAGGTCGACCTCGGGCTCGGTCCTCATGAGCCTGAATCTGGCGATTCCTCTGACCTTCTGGCCCAGCGATGCCTTGAAAACCAGCCTTACCCAGGGGCTCAGTTTTCCTCGCGGAAGGTCGTAGCTCGAACCATCCACCGAGATGGCGGCGCTCCCATCGGGTCGCAGTTGCAGTGCAAGTGGGATGCTCATGGGCCTGTGTTCGATCGCGATGGGGTCGGGCGGACCTGGGATCTCACCTATGAGCTGCCCACCATCCCTTTTCAGGCGCACGACCGTCCCACCCTCGGAAACGTGAGCGGCTTCTGGATTGGTGGAGAAGAGAGTGAAAGAGCCCTGAGTTCCCCTTAGGTCAGGCACGCACATGGCCGACAGCAGCGCACCGTTGGGGACCTTCTCGGGTGGAAAGGTTATCGGCACGCGGATGACGTGGGCTGGGACATAGTGCTGGCCCAGCACCTTCCAGAACGTTGTGCTCTTGCGCAGGAGTCTGATTGATGGCTTAGACAGCGGGATTTCGTATGAGCCCAACTTCAGGGTCCTTTCCGGTGGGCGGATCTCAGTGGAAGACAGTACCGGTACGTGTGTTCTCAAGTCTCTGTTGAGGAAGTCGAAGATGTTGTGCTTCGAGGCATCGACGCCGGTCGCAAAACTGGACCACGCTACCGGGGACATGGCCGGAAACGAGGTCGCCAGCCTTCTGAAGGTTCCAGCTTCCGCCAAGCGCTTGAAGTTGGGCAGCAGGCCCTCATCCATCCACTTGCTCACCAAGCGGGGATCGAGCCCGTCGAGCCCGAGGACCACGACACGGCGGGTGGGGGTCTTCTTTCTAAGTTTTCTTCTTCTCGCGGTTCTCCAGAGGGCCCGGAAGGGCCATGTCATTATCGCCACTAAGGCTAGGAGGAAGGTGACAAAAATGACCCCTAACGACCCAACGACGGCAAACCCCGCCCCAGGACCCACGTACGCGGATGCGCTGGGGACGAAGCAGCCAAACGCTAAAAGGAAAGCGGCCAGTGCCCCAGCCCATCGCGAAGCTCCGAAAGGCAAGCACCTTCCGGCGAGCTTCTTGTCCCTTTCTGATGTCCGCCTACAGGCAGCCGAGGTCCTTCGGCTGCTCCTTGATTCGTTCTTCTCCTTCCTTGGGTATCTCGGTGGCCTCCTTGCCTGGCGGTATGTAGCCCATCAATTCCAATGTCCTCAGTATCTTCCCTAGGCTCTCTTCTACAGACTCCTCGGCCGAGTTGATCTTGATTTCCGGGTTCTCCGGCGGCTCGTAGGGATCGTCTATGCCCGTGAAGCCCCTTATCTCCCCGGCGAGCGCCTTCTTGTAGAGACCTTTGACGTCCCGTTCGATCAGGACCTCAAGGGGGCACTCGCAATAGACCTCCACAAAGCGTCCTATGAGCTTTCTGTTTTCCTCCCTGACCTCCCGATATGGGGAGATTGCTGCGGCAATGGCGACCACATCGTTCCTTGTAAGCAGGTTGCACACGAACCCGATGCGGCGGATGTTCGTGTCCCGGTCTTCTTTCGAGAATCCAAGCCCCTTGCTCAGATTCGTCCTTACGACGTCCCCGTCGAGGACCTCAACCTTCATCCCTCGCTCTCGTAGTTCCTTTGCTACTGCCTGGGCGAGGGTCGACTTGCCGGAGCCTGACATGCCCGTGAACCACAGGGTAAAGCCTTTCATCCATCTCCTCCCATACCGGTCAACCGTTCAGTCCCACTGCGCTATCTGTTTCCGTAGTAGTCCATTAGCACCTTTGCCACCTCGGGCCGCGTGAACTCAGGCGGAGGCATCTCACCTCTGGCGAGCATCTCTCGCACCTTCGTTCCGCTGAGGAAGACGTGGTGTTCGGCCGCGTGTGGGCATGTCTTGATCGATGCCATGTTCCCGCAGACCTTGCAGTAGAAGGCATGATCGAAGAAGAGCGGTGTTATGCCCAGCTCCTCCTTGTCAAACTCTTTGAAAATATGTTGCGCGTCGTAGGTTCCGTAGAACTTTCCCACGCCCGCGTGATCTCGGCCCACGATCAGGTGTGTGCAGCCGTAGTTCTTTCTTACGATTGCGTGGAATATGGCCTCTCGAGGGCCGGCATAGCGCATTGCGGCAGGGAATATGCTGAGTGCGACCCTATCCTTCGGGTAGTAGCCATCGAGAAGGACCCGGTAACACTCCATCCGTACCGGGCCAGGGATGTCGTCAGCCTTCGTTGCGCCCATCAGTGGGTGGATCAAGAGCCCATCGACGATCTCCAAAGCGCACTTCTGTAAGTACTCATGAGCCCGGTGAATGGGGTTGCGCGTCTGGAATGCTGCTATCGTTTCCCAGCCCTTTGCCTTGAACAGGACCCTGGTTTCCTTTGGGTCCAGCCGGAAGTTGTTGAAATCAGAATGCTTGGGCTTGGCTATGACTTCTATGGGCCCGCCGATGTAGAACTCGCCGATCGCGGCCAGGTAGGCTACCCCTGGATGGGATTCATCTGTCGTGCGAAGCACCTCCTGTGCTTCCTTGGTCTTATCTGGCTTGTACTTGCTCTGCACCTCCATGACGGCCACAAGGTCACCTGCACTGTCATAGAGGGCAACCCTGTCGCCTTCGGTGATTGATCCGGCCGTTTCCCCGTCCACGCCTAGCGTGATCGGGAGACTCCAAGCCAGCCCGGAGGCAAGGTGCATTTCCCTAACCACGGATGTGTAGTCCTCGTAGGTCATGAAGCCTTCGAGGGGGCTCATCGCACCCGTGGCAATCATCTCCAGGTCTGCTGTCTCCCTTTCGTTGAGGTCGACGCGGAGGAGAGAGTCGGCCTCCTCGCGGAGCTGGGCCGCCCGGTTGGGGCTCGCAAGCCGCTCGGTGAGTCTTCCTCCGTGGGGAGGGATTTGTCTCATTTCCCGGTTCTCCATGATGTCGTGTGGCCTCAGGCAACATGAAGGCTACTGATTCTACTCCTCCGGCCGCTGCAAGCGGAAGCCCTTTCGCTGGCGCAGCGTGCCTATGCCCCGTGCCAGGGGGCCGCCCACCCCAGCTGGGCTAGGTATCTGAATATCGGCACTGGAGCGCCCAGGAACAGTCGGGCTTGGTGCCTGCTGGACCTGTTGCCAGCTCTTGGCTATAGTCGCTTTGGAGCAGCTTGGGGCTTGGCCAGGGCCTACCTGCGGGAGGGTTAGCGCACTATGGAGGAGCAGAAGAGGGAAAGACTAGAGGTAGAGGTGCCCTCGGGCAAGGTGGTGATCTCGATGGCCACGTGCCCGAACGGGTGTGACCTGATGGATCATTCGGTGCAAATAAAGGGCCATGCATCGATCCGGCTTGAGTTCGAGTACGAGGGGAAGCGCGGTCCAATCTACCTCGACCCGGTCTATGGAGGGCACGAGAACGTCTGCGAGGAGGAGATCCCTGTGGGGGCCGTCGTCGAGTTCTACTGCCCCCACTGCGGGGTTTCTTTGAAAGACCCGGGGGCGACCTGCCAGGACTGTGGGGCCCCGATGTTCGCCCTTTCTTTGCCGAGAGGAGGATTCGTTGAGGCCTGCCAGCGCAACGGCTGCTTCTTCCACAAGCTGCGCATCGTAACGGGCGAGGATATGATGCAGCGCCTTTTCGATGATATTGGAATGGACTCGTTCCTCTGATGCGCGGTCGGCTGCCCGCCGCAGATCGGATGGGCAGCAAGTGGCTCAGTCGTAGCAGACCGGCCGGTCGCACTCGCCGTGCTGCAGAGACTTGAGGCTCCTACTACGCACCTTCGCGAAACTGCTGCCAGAGTCTCCGGAACCGGGCTTCGTAGACCATCCGGAACAATTCGCCCTTTCCAGGGAAGAGTCTATCGCAGAGGCGCCGCAGATTGCGTGTTTCGATCTCTATGTCCACCCGCGGGTAGTCGGTAGCGACGATCAGGAATGCTATTCGATCCGCCCGCCGCTGGAGCATTCTGTACGCCTCCTCTTCTTTTTTCTCCTCCTCCCTACGCCTCGCTTCCTCCGTGGCAGCCCGCACGTGTTCGGGGCGGACGATCTCTCCGCACTCGCACCGAAAGGGGATCCCGAACTGAAAGAGGCTCGGATCGAATTCGGCCCCGCACTTTGGGCAGATGTAGGCCACTTCTTCTTCCCCCATGAGCCCGAAGCTCCTACCCACCGGGATCGATCAGGTAGGTTCTGTTGCCCTCGATCCTAAATCTCCCCTCGGCCAGAAGACCGAGCGCCTTCGGGTAGATCCTGTGCTCTTCCTTGAGAACCCTGCGCGCTATCTCTTCGGGGCTTCGGCAGTCTCCTATGTCGACGGCCGCCTGCAGCAGTATTGGGCCGTGATCGTATTCTTCGTCGACCAGATGGACCGTGGCACCCGAGACCTTCATTCCCGAGGCGAAGACGGCTCTGTGGACGTTCATTCCGTAGTAGCCCTTCCCACCGAAGAGGGGCAGCAGCGCGGGATGGATGTTGGTCATCCGGTTGCGGAAGCTGCGGACGATACTAGCGGGGATGAGCTGCATGAAGCCTGCGAGGGCCACGATCTCAACTTCGTAGGAGTCCAGCAGCTCTCGGAGCCGGTCAGCGTAAGCGGCTTCGTCGGGGAAGCGGGAGCGGGGAACCCACTCGGTCGGGATGCCACGTTTGATTGCTTTCTCCTTGGCCCCCGCTTTGGCGTTGTTGTGTATCATGACCGCGACCTCTATTGGGATCTCACCACGGGCTGCGGCATCGGCTATGGCTGCGAAGTTGGATCCTCCGTGTGAGCAGAAGACCGCGATCCGTTTTCTTCTCGGCCCACCTGCTTCTGGCGCCATTCTTGCTTCTCCTCACCGGCCACCTGGCCGCGACGGTGCTCCACGAACCTCTCGGCGATCCGGCGTCCGGCGAAGGGATCCTCCATGAGGCGCTTTCGTTCCGCCCATGTCTTAGCCCCCCGGAGTCGCTGGATCCGCCGGTCCTGGAAGCGCTTCTTCCAGAGCTCGCGCCCGTGTAGTCCCTTGCGTCGTCCAGAGCGCAATAGCCTGTAGTAGACCCACAGGACTACGAGTATGAAGAGAATGAAGTACCCGAGCCCTCTAAGGCCAAGCAGACCGGGATCGATCGTCACGTAGCAACTCATTTCCCTGGTGGCGGGAGCAGGAGCCTTGCCGCCGAGCACTTCCGGCTAGGCTTGCTCCCAGCCGACCCTTTTGACCTCGGGCCTTCGGCTTATGGAGCCAATTATGTGACCGGTCTTCAGGTCGCCGCGGGCGCGGATCCTGAATGTGATTTCAGCTGTCTGGGCCGCTGAATCGACGCTCCGCAGTACCTCCTGGACCCGAGCTCCCTCCGAACGCAGGAAGCTGCAGCACCACGACTCGAACTCCTCCCGCTGGTCCGAGGGCACGACCACGCGCAGGAGCCTGTAGCTGACCGACGGGATGTGTTCTTCGAACTTGTCGAAGACCTCCAGGACGACGAGAACGAGCACCGTGGACGATGCGGCCAGCACGTAGAGGCCATTTCCAATCACTACGCCAAGGGCGGCAACGAACCAGATGCACGCCCCGGTCGTGAGCCCGCGTATGAAGTCGCCCGTACGTATGATCGCTCCAGCGCCGAGGAAGCCGATGCCCGTCACAATCCCCGCGGCGATCCGGTTGGGATCCATGACCAGCCTTCCTGCGGCCTCGCCGAAAAGCGCTCCGGCCTCCCGGGCAGCTACGATGAGGATCGTGGCACCGAGGCAAACAAGAACGTGAGTTCGCAGGCCGGCTGGACGCCCATGCAACTCGCGCTCGAGCCCGACCAATCCCCCCAGTATTACGGCTGCCAGCAACTTCAGCGGCACCTGCTCGGCCAGGAAGCGTGCCAAGTCCATCAGTGATCACCTGCCTTCCCAGGGGTCTGCGGTTTCGGCAGCAGCTGCACCTGGAGCACCGCCATTCGCCGGCGCTGATCCAGGGGCACTACCCGCGAGCCCACGGGCCGCAGGCGGTCCAATGGCATCGAGACGAAGTACTGGGCGTCGGGATGGAGATCAGCGTAGAGGCTTACCACAGCACCCTCGTAGAGGTGTTCTGGGGCCTTGGACTCGTGCCTCTTCCAGAAGGCAAACCCACGGGAGTGCGTATCCTCTGGCGGTGGGGGCAGTGGGAGGTCGCGCCCGAGCCTGGCTATCTCAGCAGCCACGGCTCGGCCTACGAAGCCGCAGACAAAGCGCCGACCTTCGGCGTCTACGTGGAGCTCCAAGTCCCACTTCGGCCTGTGCTCTGGCACCGGGTGCAGTGGAGCCCAGAACGTTGAGTCCTTGCCGGACGCAGACTTGGACCGGCCTACCGCCGCTTCCAGCGCGAAGAAGCCAAAGGCTCCGGCCATTTGCCGCCCTCGGCGCGAGGCTTCCGTTAGGGGAACCAGCTTTCGGGCCTCTCTCAAACGTGCCCGGACTGCGGCTGCCTCTGCCAGGGTCTCCACTAGGATCGGCGTCGTGAAGCCCTGAAGCGATGCCTGTGGGATTTCCTCTTCGGCCGTCAGTACACCTGGAGGCAATGGCGCGACACTGGTTGTGTCGGGCTGAGGTGGAGGCAGAGCGGCCGCAGTGGTATCGGCTGGTGACTCGCCGAGTGAGACCGTGGGCTGAGGGCGATAGATCCATCCCATCAACAACCCAGCCGCCAGCAATAGCCCAGCGATCACCAGCATGAGGATCTTGGGACGCTCATACCAAGGTGGCTTGGGGACGGCCTTTTTCTTGACCTTTACGCGCTTCTGCTTCACCGAGGACCTCCTATGGAGGCGCTCCACAGCGGGCACCTTTTCTGCCATTCTAAGGCGAATCGGGATCAATCTCCAGACGCGCCCCGGCACATCCGATTGTGAAGGCCGGTGGCCGAGGGTATGCTGTGCGGTTGCGCTAGGGAAGGGCTTCACTGCTGGGACAACGGCTCCCTGCTGCGACCTTCCTGGAGATTGGCATGGAAACGGCGGTGGACGATCTGCGCGGAGATGGGCGTTCTGGAAACCCCCGAGCAGCTTCCCGGGTGCTCCTGGTGGCGGCCGGGGTGGGACTGCCCCTCCTTGCCTTCGTTCTTACTCTCTCCAGGGATGTGACCTTCATCGACAGTGGCGAGTTGACCACGGTGGCTGCCCTGCTGGGGATCGCACATCCCCCGAGCTACCCGCTGTTTACCTTGCTGGGCCACATACTGAGCCTTCTGCCCTTTGGCACAGTGGCGTTTAGGGTGGGGTTGCTAAGCGCCCTTTCCACTGTGGTTGCTTCGCTGGCCCTCTCTGAGGCCGCGCGGACGGTGCTGGAAAGCCTCGCAGAGTGGAGGAAGCCAGGGGAACGGCTCCTCCTGCGGGCCGTCTCACTGGTGGCCGGGCTTTCGTACTGCTTCTCGTCCACAGTCTGGTCGCAGTCAGTCGTGGTCGAGGTTTATGCTCTCCAGGGGGCGCTTGTTTCTCTCTTCTTGCTTGTGGCGGTGAGAATGCTCTGCCAGCCACAGAGCGGTTCGGCGAATCCCTGGCTTCTTAGCCTCCTCTTTGGTTTGACCCTGACCAACCACCTTAGCGGCCTTCTCCTGTTTCCTGCCTGGGCACTTACGCTGGGTCGGTACTACTTCAGAGTGCCCCACCCGGAGGAGCCCGAGGCAGGGTCACCAGTGGGGGCGCTGCAGCCTGGGGTCCTACGACGGCTCCTGGGGGGCTTGCGGGGAGTGCACGGCGTGGGCGGGGGCCGTTCGGTTACGGGACTCCTTAGGTCCTCTTTGCTGTGGAAGGTAGCCGGGATCAAGGCTTCAGGGATCTTGCTGCCGCTGCTGCTCTACGCATATCTGCCAATCCGTTCCAGGATGGATCCACCCATAAACTGGGACTACCCGGAGACCTGGCACCGCTTCTGGGTGCATGTGACAGCGCGCCAGTACCACGGGGCGCTCGCAAAGGCGGGGCCCCTTTGGTTCGAGCTAGTGAGGTTCCTCACCACCCAGTTGCCAGAGGAGATGGGAAGGCTTGTACACCGAGGGGCAGACGGCGTCTTAGCGTCGGCATGGGACTCGCTTTCGGCATGGGGGCCTATTGCCCTCGCCGTATTGGGCATCGTCTTCTTGCTCGTGCGGTCGGGATGGGTCTTGCTCGTACTCGCTTCAGCCCTCGGCCCCATGCTGGTGTACAACATGGCCTACCGCATCCATGATATTCGCTTATACTACATTCCACCTCTTGCGATCGTGTATCTGTTCTCGGCCGTGGGGGCGGGTGTACTTGTTGCGCTGTTGAAGAGACGGGTGCCCCTCATTGGTCTTGCCGTCTGTATTGTCTCGTTGCTTGTGCCCTTACACGGCCTTGTGGCCAACTGGGACGAAAACGACTATCACGATTTCCACTTGTTGCGCTTCTACATCATGGACGCGCTCAAGTACGCGGAACCTGGCGCAGTTGTATTCTCCGGCGAGTGGGACAACTTCGTCTCGCCAGCATTGTATGTTCAGAAGATTCTAGGTTACAGGGATGATGTGAAGATCATCTCCATGGGCAGGATTGCCAGCGCCACGCTTGGAAGACTGCTGAGAAAACAGGGCCTTGGAGATATCGTGGATCGCTGTACAGACCGTATAGACCGGATCGAGCGCACGACGGAGATCTTCGAGCGCGGCGGTGAAATGGATCTGAATGAAGCCAGGGGCAACTACCTTGCCGTACGAAAGTGTCTGGTCGACGCGGCGGTAGCTATGAGGCCTACCTACGTGACCAGTGAAACCTTCAGAGATGTCGCCTTCCGGGATCTGTATAAGCATACGGAGGGGCTCTTGGCTAGGCTCAGGAGAGACGACGAGTTCTATCCCTTCCCAATGCCGGAGTACCGAGGACCTGGAGTCCGGAGGAGCGAGGTCCGCGCAGGGCTCGAACGGCATGTCTTCGACGAGTACGCGAGGATGTGCAGAAACAGGGCGAAGTACCTGGAGCGGCACGGGCATCTTCTGGAAGCGGAGGCATGGGCGGAGCTAGCTTCTGCCTATGCACAATAGGTTCGCTGGGGTTGCCTGCTGTAGTTTCGGGGCTTCCAACGCGGGATTCCCGCCATCTGGGCGTGGTTCCGGGCGAGCCTGGCGGGGCGAGCTAGCGGCGCGGACCGGCCTGTCCAGAGACTCTTCTCGATGGCGCTGAGCCACGGAGGTTGGGAATGCGCATCTTCACCCAGAGTGCCCTTGCGGGTGTTGCAGACTACGGAAGAGGTATCGTGAGGCCTTCGGGGGCTATTCGGCCTTCCCACTGGAAGCAGAGGTTCGGGTGCGGTTTGGGATCGCGCCTCCCGGTCGTGGCCCTTGGTTTTCTTCTCTGTCTGGCGGTGCTGGGTGCCGGAGCGCATGCGGCGGGCAGCGCCGGGCGATGGTGGGATACACGGGACCTCCAAGCAGCTACGGAGATGGCCCATCAGAGGGAGAAGCCGCTGTTGGGGGTATTCCTGCCTGACGGAACCAGTGAGTCGTACCCTTTGGCCGCTGCGCTGGCCGAAGGAATCTTGAAAGACCTTCGGGATCGCTTGGTCGTCGCCAGGTTGGAGATTGGTCTTGCACCGCCTTGCTCGCTGTGCCGCGCTCTCAGGATTTGGGAGCTGCCGACTGCCGTGGTCTGGGCACCAGATGGGCGCGAGGTGGACCGGGTCTTGGGCTTCGAAGACGAGAGGACTTGGTACCTCAGCGTCTATCGGGCGGCGCAACTGCAGGATCCGTTGCCGGCCCTGAAACGGAAGCTGGGCGAAGGAGACGCATATCCGTGCTTCGAGGTTGGGTGGCGGCTGTTGGCACGGGGGCAGACCAAGGAAGGCAAGAAGCTGCTCCGTAGGGCGTATGCCCTCGATCGGCAGAACGCTCAGGGGCTTGCAGAGCGAGCTGTGGCGATCCTTGCGAGGTTCTCATCGAGGGTGGAGGGATCGCGTGAGGCAGCGGCGTACTACTGGCTCGAAGCAATCAAGATCGCCAGGTCCTGGACGCTTAGGATGGAGGCTACCCGCGGCTATGCAGAGGCTGCTGCATCCGGGGGAGGGGGGGAGGCGGCCGTTGAGAGGCTTTGTGAGGCAGCTAGGGATGCTGGTTGGGATCGGCAGATCCTAAGGAGCACCGTGGCGGTTGCTTCGCAGCTGGGGGAGGGAACCCGGGCGGTGGAGGACCTCCTAAGAGAGGCCATCGAGAACTCTCCTGGGGACGAGAGCCTCCCGGCCATGCTCATCGGCTTCCTGCTTCGGGGCCGGATGCTACCTGAGGCCGAGTTCATCCTGCGGGAGTGGGAGGAGGAGGGAAGGGACTGGTTGTGTCTGGACTCGCTGGTCGCGGAAGTGGAGCTCGAGAAGCGACGCCGGGCTTCCCCGGGCTATGCAGGCACAGAGCCGGTAGCCGTGGAGGCTGTACAGCCCGAGTGCCCGGAGTCGGCCGTTCTTACTGGAGCCCGTGGTCCGGTTCACGTCCGCGTCAGGGTTGGCACCGACGGGCATGTGCAGGAGGTAGCCATAGTCGAGTCTTGCGGCTCGAGAGCCCTTGAGGCTGCTGCCGTGGAGGCTGCCAGGAAGTGGGTCTTCAGTCCGGCCAGGGGGCAGGACGGGGCTCCCGTGGTCTCCGAGGTGGTGCTGAGGTTCGAGTTCGACTGCAGGTAGGCGGACTGCCGGCGTGCGATGAAAGGACAGCGGGCTGGGGTGGGGCACCCGGTAGGCTGGATGGCAAGGGGCTGGCCTGATCGGCAGTCTGTTTACTGAAGTATGACAATCATGCTTTCCGACGTTGACAGGCGGCCGGTGGGCAGATAGCCTTTTTGCGCTTCCAGCCGCCCGTGTCTCCGGAGGCACAAGAATGATTCTTTCTATGACGGGCTTCGGCCGCGCTGAAGCCCGGGAAGACGGTAGGTTCGTCACCGTCGAGATCCGCTCTGTCAACCACCGGTTCCTCGAGGTGTCGGTGCGCCTGCCAAGGACGCTGTCCGTGCTGGAGCCGAAGGTGCGAGAACGGGTCCAGGGAGTGATTACCAGAGGAAAGGTCGGTGTGACGGTGGCGGTTGAGACGGATCCCGCTCTCGTATCGCCTGCAAGGCTCAACCGGGAAATGGCCGCCCGGTACGTGGAGATTGGCCGCGTGATCGCCCGGGAGTTTGGTCTTCAGGGCCAGCTGGAGGTGCCGGATTTGATGGCTTTGCCAGATGTGGTGGGCAGGGAGCCGGCCAGCATAGACGAGGAGGCGGAGTGGGCGGTGGTCTCGGGAGTTTTGGAGAGAGCGATCGAGGGCTTCCAGACCATGAGGCGAGCGGAAGGGCAAGCCATGGAACGTGACCTGTTGGAGCGGGTGCGGGTAATCCGTGGTCTTGTGGGGGAGATCGAACGCAGGGCACCAGAGGTGGTCTCAAGGGCGGCTGAGCGACTGCGTGCCAGGGTTGAGGAACTCTCGAAGGATGTCGAGTACAATCGCATGCGCCTTGAGATGGAACTCGCGCTGCTCGCTGACAGGGCCGATGTGACGGAGGAGTGCGTGCGGCTCAATTCCCATTGCGAGCAGTTCGAGCGCATCTGCGCAGGGCGAGAACCCGGGGGGCGCCGCCTGAACTTCGTGGTGCAGGAGATGCACCGGGAAGCCAATACAATAGGTTCGAAGTCGCAGGACCTGGAAATCGGGGAGCACGTGCTAAGCCTCAAGGAGGAGATCGAGAGGATCAGGGAGCAGGTGCAGAATGTGGAGTAGACCTCGCCCGGTGTGGGGCCCTGGGGGACGACGGGCTGAAATGCCGCGGCTGCCATGGGCCGCCTGGGCGAGGTAGGAGGAGCAGGGGTAAGGACTGGAGATGGAACTGTGGCAGAGTGTCCGCGTTTGATAGAAAGGCCTTTCCCGATTGTTATTTCGGGGGCCTCTGGTACGGGCAAGACCTCAGTCGTCAAGAAGTTGCTGTCGATCGACGGCCGCCTGGTCAGGGCTGTCACGGCGACGACCCGGCCTCCGCGGCCGAAGGAAGAGGACGGGATTGACTACATCTTCCTGGACGAAAACGAGTTCCAGGAACGCAAGCGGCGGGGCTACTTTCTCGAGACAGCGCGGGTTCACGGGTTTTGGTATGGGACGCCGAAGGAGAATGTTGAGAAGGCTCTGAAGGCCGGAAAGTGGGCGGTGCTCAACGTGGACGTCCAGGGAGGATTGGCCATAAAAGAGATCTACCCCGACGCCGTCCTGATCTTCATGCTGCCTCCGTCGATGGAGGCTCTGGAAGAGAGGCTGCGAAAGAGGGGCACAGAGGACGAAGAGGAAATACAGCGCAGGCTTGCTGAGGCTCTGCAAGAGATGGCAGCGGCGCCCGACTATTCGTACGTGGTTGTGAACGACGACGTCAAAGATTGCGCGAACAGAATCCTTGCCATCGTCAGGGCCGAAACAAGCCGCACGCGGAGGGGGCTGCAGATGCCAAAGAAGATCGGCGGCAAGGTAGAGGGGGCTTAGCGTGGAGGTGAAGGCAAGCATGGTCGACGAGGAAAAGGACAACATCGGCGAGTCGGAGAACGACGAGGTCCTCGAGGAAATCGTCAAGCCTTCCAGCAAGTACGAGCGGATCATGATGGCCGCGGCTGAGGCCGCGCGCCTGAACGAAATGGGCTTTGGGCGGAGGGAAGGCGAGAAGTCTGCCACGAAGGTGACCATTGAGGCGCTCAGGCGGGTTGATGAAGGCAAGGTAAAGGTTCTTGTGCTGAAGCCCGGAGCAAAGGGCGACGTACCCAAGAAGGCGAGCCGGCCTGAGGAAGGCCATGAGGAGCCGCCCTTTATGGCACCGCCCCTTGACGAGGAGCAGGGCACTCAGGAACCAGCCGAGGACGGCGAATCTGAATAGGCTACGGCGCAGAGGGGCATCTGCGGCGGGCCCATGGTCCCGCTGTCCCACAATGGGGTCTGGCGACACTTCCGAGGACCGGGCCTTTTCTCCTGCCCGATTGGCCTGCTCCCGGAGCGCCTGATGGGGGCCGTTCTGGGG
>CAYMBA010000055.1:0-13906 GCA_964388535.1 uncultured bacterium
CGTAGATGCGTCTCGCCTTCTGCTTCTCGCGCAGCTGCATCCCGTATGGCGTCTCTTTCTGGCGGCGGTCACGCCCGTGCTCACCCGGAGCGTACGCGCGGGTCTCCATCGCGCACTTATCCGTGTAGCACCTCTCGCCTTTGAGATACAGCCTCACACCCTCACGCCTGCACAGCTTGCACTTTGGACCGTGATAGACAGCCATCTATTCCTCCTCGGACCTCCTTGCTTCCTAGCCCCACACTTATGTGGTCCCAAGACCTCTTGACCTATGACGCTACACTCGGCGCCTCTTCGGCGGCCGGCATCCATTGTGCGGGATCGGGGTCACATCCCGGATGGCGACGATCTCGAGGCCCGCAGCCGCCAGGCTTCGGATCGAGGCCTCTCGCCCAGCCCCGGGACCCTTCACCCACACTTCGACCTTTCTCATGCCGAGCGACATCGCCTCCTTCGCAGCCCTCTCGGCCGCAAGCTGCGCTGCGAACGGCGTGCTCTTGCGCGATCCCTTGAAGCCGACCTTCCCGGCGCTGGCCCAGGCGATAACCGCACCGTTCATATCCGTGATCGAGACGATCGTGTTGTTGAAGCTGGCATGGATGTGGGCCACGCCCAGCTGCGGAGCCTTCTTGTCCTTCTTCCTCGCTCTCCTCTCGCGTGCCACTTTCCAGCAACCTCCGGTTCACCCCGGCCACGAGGCGCGGGGGAGGAAACCTCGTTTTCGGTGCGAGCCCGCGGCGCTCGCCGCGCGACGCACGTCCCACACGCTACGACCTACTTCTTCCCGGGCCTGGGCTTCTTCTTTATGGTCCCGGAGCTCCGCCGCGGGCCCTTGCGCGTCCGGGCATTCGTGTGTGTGCGCTGGCCCCTGACGGGAAGCCCCCGGCGGTGGCGCATGCCCCGGTAGCAGCCGATGTCCATCAGCCGCTTTATGTTCATGCCCACCTCGGTGTGCAAAGCGCCCTCGACCCGGTAGTTGTTCTCGATCTCATTGCGGAGGCGGGCGGTCTGCTCCTCGGTCAGGTTCTTAACCCTGATGTCCGGGCTGATACCCGTAGCCTCCAAGATCTTCCGGGCCGTTGGGAACCCGATCCCGTATATGTAGGTCAGCGCAGCCTCGATGCGCTTCTCATTCGGAAGATCGACTCCAGCAATACGAGCCAAGACTTTGACCTCCTCTTTCCCGCACCCGGGCGCCCGGGTCGCGGATGAAGCCTAGCTACCCTTGCCTCTGCTTGTGCTTGGGGTTCTTCTTGCAGATCACCCGCACGACACCATGCCGCCTGATGATCTTGCAGTGCTCACAGATCTTCTTTACCGATGAGCGGACTTTCATTGCCAATCACCTCTTTCGCCGGCGGCCCCCCGACCGTCAGGATCCTCGGGCCGTCCTCCGTTATCGCCACCGTATGCTCGAAGTGCGCCGAGAGCGAGTGATCGCGCGTCACTACCGCCCAGCCGTCGCCGGCCGTGTACACATCGAACCCCCCGGCGTTCACCATGGGCTCGATCGCGAGCACCATCCCGGCCCTCAGCATGGGCCCCTGGGACGGCTTCCCGTAATTTGGCACCTGGGGCTCTTCGTGTAACTGTGCCCCTATCCCGTGCCCCACCAGGGCCCTCACAACCGAGAACCCGTTGGCCTCGACGTGCTTCTGGATCGCGTTCGAGACGACTCCCAGCCTCACGCCGGGCCGAGCCCTCGAGATGCCCTGCAACAAGGCCTCGAGGGTCACCTTCATTAGCCGCCTCGCCTCCGGGTCGACCTCACCGACCGCGAAGGTCCAGGCGCCGTCGCCGTGGAAGCCATCCATGTAGGCTCCCACGTCCACTCCGACAATGTCGCCCTCCCGCAGCACCTGCTGCTCCGACGGAATGCCGTGGACGACGACATCGTTTATCGAGATACAAGCACTCGCGGGGAAGCCGTGATATCCCTTGAACGACGGCCTCGCACCCTGCGAGACGATGTATTCTTCGATCTTCCTGTCCAGATACGCCGTCGTGACTCCCGGGCGTATCAACTCGCCGGCAAGCTTCAGTGCGCCGGCCACGATCGCCGCACTCCGCGCGATCCTCTCTATCTCCTCGGGACGCTTGAGTCTCGTCATTCGCTGCCAGCCTTCTCAGCCGGCAGCCCCAGCGCTTTCCTGATCTGGAGCCTGGCGCTGTCGGAACCCTTGTTGCCGTCGACGACAAGCAGGAGGCCCCGCTTCTCGTAGAAGTCGATCAGCGGCGCCGTCTGTTTCCTGTAAACCTCGAGCCGCTGCCGGATCGTCTCTTCCTTGTCGTCATCCCTCTGAATCAACTCCGTTCCGCAGACGTCACAGACGCCCTCCTTCTTAGGCGGCTTGTAGTGGAGATTGTAGACCGCCTTGCACTTCGGGCAGACACGCCTGCTCGTCAGCCTGCGGACTATCTCATCGTCGCCCACTCGGATCTCTATCACGCGGTCAAGGGAGAGGCCCTTCGCTTCGAGCATCTGCTCCAGCCCCTCGGCCTGCCCCACCGTCCGCGGGAATCCGTCCAGGATGAACCCCTTCTGCGCATCCGGCTCTTCGAGCCTCTCGCGCATGAGATCCAGGATCACCTCATCCGGCACCAGGCGGCCGGACTCGAGATAGTCCTTCACCCTCTTCCCGAGCTCCGTCCCCCGGGCCACTGCATCCCGCAGCATATCCCCGGTTGAGAGCTGAGGGATCCCGAGATCCTTCTTCATCCACTCGCTCTGTGTTCCCTTGCCACTACCGGGTGGCCCCACAAGAACCAGCCTCATTAGCCCCAAGTCCTCCGCACCGGGCGCCTTGCCACTCGAGAGCCGAAGGCCTCAAGTGAGCGCCCCGTTTCACAACTCCTACATTCTCCTACCGCCGCGCAGGCGCGTGCGCGTGAGGAACCCGTCGTAGTGTCGCACCAGCAGATGGCCCTCTATCTGCTGCAAAGTATCCAGCGCCACTCCAACGACGATCAGCAGGCTCGTACCGCCGAAGTAGAACGGCATGTGAGCCTTGTACATCAGGATGTCAGGAAGAATGGCGATCGCAGCCAGATAGATCGCTCCAGGGAACGTGATCCTCGTCAGGATCCTGTCTATGTAGTTCGCAGTGGGCTTGCCCGGTGCGATCCCGGGAACGAAGGCCCCCTGCTTCTTCAGGTTCTCAGCCAGGTCTATCGGATTGAAGACGATCGCCGTGTAGAAGTAGCAGAAGAAGACGATCATCGCAGAATACAGGATGATGTACACGGGCTCACCGGGGCGGAACATCGCGTTCAGCACGTCCACGACCGGGCTACCCTGGAAGAAGTTGCTTATCGTACTCGGGAAGACGATGATCGACTGCGCGAAGATGATCGGGATAACACCCGCCGTGTTCACGCGCAGTGGAATCTGCCACGTCTGGCCACCGAACATCCTGCGGCCCACGACCCTCTTCGGATACTGGACCGGGATCTTCCTCTGGGCCTGGGTCATCATGACGACGATCGCCGTAACGCCCACCATTCCGATGAGCAATATAATAAGGAAAAGCAGGTTGATCTCGCCCATCCTGACCAGACGCCACGTCGATAGGAATTGGGCCGGATACCTGGCGACGATTCCGATGAAGATGATGAGCGAGATCCCGTTGCCGATTCCCCGTTCCGTTATCTGCTCCCCGAGCCACATGACGAAGACGGTACCCGTCGTCATCGTGAGCATCGTGAGCAGGGAGAACCCCACGGGGTTCATCGAAATCAGGTTCCGCAGGTCGGGATCCAGGTTGGGCAGGTTGAGCAGGTAGATGCTGATCCCGTAGGACTGGATCAGTGCCAGCAGAACCGTCCCATAGCGCGTAAGCTGTGTGATCTTCTTCCTTCCAGCCTCACCCTCCTTCCTCAGTCTCTCGAAGTAGGGAATCACGGCCCCAAACAGCTGCAGGATGATCGAGGCACTGATATACGGCATGATCCCCAGGGCGAAGATGGTCGCTCGCCTGAAGTTGCCACCCGCAAACAGGTCGTACAGGCCCAGCAAGCCCCCCGCCTGATTCCGGCTGAACCACTCCGCCAGCGTGCGTCCGTCGATCCCCGGTGTCGTAATGTGCCCGCCGAGGCGATAGAGCACGAGAATGCCGATCGTGAACAGGATCCGCCTGCGCAGCTCAGGGATCCTGAACATCGATTGCAGTTTGTCGATCATGACTACCTCTCAGAGACCACCGAAACGTTTCCCTCGAGGATCTCGACCTTCCCGCCGGCACCCTCGACCCTGCTCACGGCCGCCTTGCTGGCCGCATTGACCTTGATGGTCAGCGAGCGGTCGATCTCTCCCTTCGCCAGAAGCTTGACCGGCAGCGCCTTCTTCGTGATCAAACCCGCCTTGTACAACTCGGCGGGACCGACCTCGGAGCCAGACTCGAACCGGGCCAGATCCCTCAGGTTCACGATCTGGTATTCCTTGCGCATGAAGTTCTTGAATCCCCTCTTCGGGATCCGGCGCTGCAAAGGCATCTGGCCGCCCTCGAACCAGGCGGGCACACCACCGCCGCTACGAGACTGCTGGCCCTTCGTACCCCTGGTCGAGCTGCCCCCATGGCCCGAGCTGGGACCGCAGCCCACCCTCTTGCGGCGCTTCACAGCACCCTTTGCCGGCCTGAGTTCATGCAACTTCATCTTCCGATCCCTCTCTGCGACGCCTCGAGGCCGCCGCCAGCTACTGAGCGCCCTCCTCGTCTGGCACCTCTTCGACTTCCACCAGATGCTGTACTACGCGGATCATCCCCCGGATCTGGGGCGTGTCTTCGTGAACGACGACCTGGTTCAGCCGCCGGATGCCGAGGGCACGGATCGTTCTCTTCTGCTTCTCGATCCTGTTGATCGCACTGCGAACCTGTTTGATCTTCAGCTTAGGCATTGGCTTCCCTCGCTATGCCGAGAACCCTCGAGACGGGAAGTCCCCTGCGGCGGGCCGCCTCGGCAGGGCTTCTCAAGCTTTTCAACGCAAGCACCGTGGCCTTAGAAAGGTTGTGGGGATTGTTGGACCCGAGACTCTTTGTGAGCACGTCCTGCACCCCGGCAACCTCGAGGATCGCGCGCACCGTACTGCCAGCGATGACCCCCGTACCGGGCGAGGCAGGCTTCAGCAGGACCTTGGCAGCTCCGTACTTGGTCTGAATCTCGTGGGGTATCGTGCCCCGATAGAGGGGCACCTCGAAGACGGCCTTCTTCGCCGCCTCGTTCGCCTTCCGAATGGCGTCGGAGACCTCGTTGGCCTTCCCCATTCCCACACCCACGAGACCGGCCTTGTTGCCAACGGCCACTATGGCGTGGAAGCTGAAGCGGCGCCCGCCCTTGACCACCTTGGCTACGCGGTTCACGAAGATGAGCCGGTCGACGAGCTCCGGCTCCATGCCGCGCTCCATCCGCTCCATCCTGTCCATTCTGTCGCGATTCAACCTCGGTTCCTCCCCTGGATCATCAGAACTCCAGTCCCGCTTCCCTGGCGCCCTCAGCCAGAGCCTTCACACGGCCGTGATAGAGGTAGCCACCCCTGTCAAAGCAGACCTTCCTTATCCCCCTCTCCTGGGCCCTCTTCGCCAGCAGTTTGCCTACTTCCTTGCTGGCCTCGCTCTTGGTCTTCCCTTTCACGGCGTCACGGATCTCGGGACTCATCGTGGATGCGCCGACGATCGAACGCCCGCTGACGTCGTCTATGATCTGACCGTAGATGTGCATGTGGCTCCGGAACACACACAGCCGCGGCCGTTCCGGCGTGCCGGAGACCTTCTTGCGGATCCTCTTGTGCCTGCGGATCCGGCTCTCACGACGCATCTTTGCAATCGACTTCATTCCGCAACACCTCCGCTAGCCAGCAGCCTTCCCGGCCTTGCGCCGCACTTGCTCACCAAGGTACCGGATACCCTTACCCTTATACGGCTCAGGCTTCTTGATGGCCCGGATCTCCGCAGCCACCTGCCCGACACGCTGCTTGTCAATTCCCTTGATGGTGATCCTGAGCGGCCTCTGGCTTACCTCGACAGAGAGGTCCTCGGGCACCTTGTACTGCACCTCGTGACTGAAGCGCAGGTCCATGACCAGCGTCTTGCCTTTGAGATCCACACGGTACCCGGAGCCTTCTACCTCCAGCACCTTCTCGAAGCCCTTCGAAACCCCCTGGATCATGTTGCTGAGGTAGGTCCGGCTCATCCCCCAGAGGCTGTTGCTCTTCTTAGACGGCCTAGGGTTGAGCACGTGCAGGGCACCGTCTTTCAGCTCCAGCTGGAGCTCTGGCTGCACGGTCCACTCCATCTGACCCAGAGGGCCTTTGACCGTGACGTGCTGGCCGTCCACCTTTACGTCCACGCCCGAAGGAATCGATATGGGCTTCTTTCCTATTCGAGACATCGCCTGAAACCTTCCTCCCGGCCGGGCCGGGCCTCACTCCCGCGGACTCCTGCCTACCAGACCTTAGCCACGAGCTCGCCTCCGACACCCTCTCTGCGGGCCTCCTTGCCGGTCAGCAGGCCCTTGGGTGTGGAGACAATCGCCGTTCCCAGACCGCCACGCACCCGGGGGATCTCGTCCTTCCGGACGTAGATCCTGCGTCCCGGCGTGCTGACCCTCTGGATGTCCTCGATGACCGAGTCACCGGTCTTCTTGTCGTACTTCAGGTAGATCCTCAGAATGCCCTGCTTGTTGTCTTCGATCCGCTTGTAGTCGCGGATGTAGCCTTCGCGAAGCAGGAGCTTCGTTATCTCTTCGCGCATCTTCGAGGCCGGCACCTCGACCTTCGGATGCCTGGCCCTGGTCGCGTTGCGAATCCGCGTCAAGAAATCGGCGATCGGATCGCTCACACTCATCGCGCCATCTCCCTCCTGGGATACCGGCACCGCACTTCCGCGGGCCGCAACATCTCGCTACCAGCTGGCTTTCACCACCCCGGGCAACTCGCCCCGCAGAGCGAGCTCCCTAACACAGATCCTGCACATACCGAACTTGCGCAGGTAGCCGCGCGGTCTCCCGCAACGCCTGCATCTGTTGTAAGCCCTCACCTTGAACTTGGGCTTGCGCTTCCACTTCTCTATGAGCGCCTTCTTCGCCACCTCGCCTTCCTCCTTGTTCTACCTGGTGCGGAAAGGCATCCGCATGGCCTTGAGCAGCTCGAAGCCTTCTTCATCGGTCTCGGCCGTCGTGACGAAGGTCACATCCAGGCCACGGATCTTCTCCACCTTGTCGTACTTGATCTCAGGGAAGATGATCTGTTCCTTGATACCGAAGTTGTAGTTGCCCCGCCCGTCGAAGCCACGCGGGGAGAGTCCCCTGAAGTCGCGAATACGAGGAATGGCGATCGAGATCAGCCGGTCCATGAACTCGTACATCCTCGCACCGCGCAGCGTGACCGAGCAGCCAATCGGCATCCCGGCGCGCAGCTTGAAGTTTGCGATAGACTTCTTGGCACGCCGGATCGAGGGCCTCTGTCCCGCGATCGCACTCAGGTCCTCTACCGCCGCCTCCAGGTACCTGATGTTCTGCAGCGCATCGCCCGTGCCCATGTTGAGAACGATCTTCTGGAGCTTGGGCACCTGCTGCCTGTTCCTGTATCCGAAGCGCTTCATCAGGTAGTCGACGACCTCGGTCTCGTAGTGCACCTTGAGCCGCGGCGGCGGCCCGGGCTCGACGACCGTCTCTGCAGCCTTGCCCTTCGGCTTCTTCTCCTCAGCCTTCGGCTTCTTCTTCGCCATCTCAGCAATCCCCCAGAGCGACGGCTACTTCTTCCTCTCGGGCTTCTCGATGACCTCACCCGTCTTGGCCGAGATCCGCTCCTTGATCTTCACCGTCTCGTTGCCGACGGTCTCCTCGCGGATCCTGAACCGGACCCTCGTTGGTCCCTTGGCCTTAGAGTCGTACAGGGCGACGTTGGAGACATGGATCGGTGCCTCCTTCTCGATGATCCCGCCCTGCATCTGGTTGGCCGTGACCGGTCGGGTGTGGCGCTTGACCATGTTCACCTTCTCGACGATGACCCTCTGGGTCTCGGGGAACACGGCCAGCACCTTGCCGATCTTTCCCTTCTCGTCGCCCGATATGACTATGACCGTATCGCCTCTGACGATTTTCACCTTCCGTCTCCCCGTCAGCCCCGGCCTCAGATCACCTCAGGGGCCAGGGACACAATCTTCATGAACTTCTTCTCGCGGAGCTCCCTCGCCACCGGGCCGAAAATGCGGTTGCCACGGGGCTCCTTCTGCTCGTTTATGATCACGGCGGCATTCTCATCGAAACGGATGTAGGATCCGTCCTTCCGCCGTACCTCCTTCTTCGTTCTCACGACCACTGCGCGGGCCACTTGCCCCTTCTTCATCGCCCCGTTGGGCAGGGCGTCCTTGATCGTCACCACTATCACGTCACCCACAGTGGCATACCTGCGTCTGGTTCCACCGAGAACCTTTATACACATCGCCCTCCGCGCACCGGAGTTATCCGAGATCGTTAGCATCGTCTGCTGTTGGATCATCGCTCGTACCCTCCAGGGCTTCCCGCAACGGGAACCCCACCTACTTCGCCTTCTCGAGGATCTTCACAAGGCGCCACCGCTTCATCTTGCTCAGCGGTCTTGTCTCCATGATTCTCACGAAGTCGCCCACCTGGCACTCGTTGTTCTCATCGTGGGCGTAGAACTTCTTCAGATGTGTAACGTACTTGCCATAGACAGGATGCGGCACACGCTTCTTCATCAGCACCACGATGGTCTTGTCCATCTTGTTGCTGATGACCACACCCTCGCGAACCTTCCTTCTGCCTCTCTCTGCCATTGCTTCCTCCAGCCCCCGCAGGGCGAAGACCGGCTGGCGGGCTACTCCTCCCTCGCCAGTCTGCGGATCCCGAGATCATCCTCCCTCAGCATGGTCTTGATCCTGGCTACCGCACGACGCAGCTCCCGCATGCGCACGGGGTTGGCTTCCTGACGCAGCGTGGCGCGGAGCTTCATGTTGTGAAGCTCCTCTTCGATATCACGCAGCTTGACCTCGATCTCCGACCTGGTCATCTCACGCAATCTGCGCGCACTGAACTCCCTCACGGCACAACCTCCGCTGGGCTACAAGCGCGAGTGGAACGGCTCGCGCGTGACGATCTTCGACTTACACGGCAGCTTGGCCGCGCCCAACCTCAGGGCCTCCCTGGCCAGGGCCTCCGGGATCCCCTCGAGCTCAAAGAGGATCCTCCCCGGCTTGACAACCGCGACCCAGCCCTCGGGATTGCCTTTGCCCTTGCCCATCCTGGTCTCGGCAGGCTTCTTAGTGATGGGCTTATCGGGGAAGATGCGGATCCACATCTTCCCACTCCTCTTGATCCGCCGGTTGATCGCGATTCGCGCGGCCTCGATCTGGGTATTCGAGATCCAAGCGGGCTCGAGCGCCTTCAGCCCGATGTCGCCGAAGGCCAGCGAGCTGCCGCGGATCGCCTTGCCCGTCATCCTTCCCTTCTGCATCTTGCGGAACTTGGTCCGCCTCGGCATCAACATGGCTCAACCCCCCAGGTCTCTACCGCCTGGCACCCCTGGATGCGAAGCCGCGCCCCGATGGCGCCGCCTCGGTCTCGTCACCGAGCACCTCGCCATGGAAGATCCAGACCTTGGTGCCCACGGTCCCGTATGTAGTGAAGGCCGTTGCGGTCGCATAGTCGATGTCGGCCCGCAGTGTGTGTAGCGGGACCCGGCCCTCGTGATACTCCTCGCTACGGGCCATCTCGGCACCCCCAAGACGCCCCGAGCATCTGATCTTTATCCCCTTCGCACCCGAACGCATGGCAGAGCTTATCGCCTTCTTCATCGCCCTACGGAACGAGACTCGCATCTCGAGCTGACGGGCGATGTTCTCGGCAACCAGCCTTGCATCCAGGTCGGGGTTGTCGATCGACTTGATGTCGAGGAAGACCTCCTTGCCTGTGAGCTTCTGAAGCTCGTCGCGGAGCTGATTGACTTCCTTGCCGCCCTTGCCGATCACCATACCGGGCTTCGACGTGTGGATCGTGACATCCACCCGGTTGGAAGAACGCTGTATGATGATCCGGCTTATGCCGCTGTTAGGCAGGCGGCCGCGGATGTACTTCTTGATCGTGAGATCCTCTTCGATCAGATCCGCGTACTGCCTCTCCGCGAACCAACGGGAATCCCAAGTCTTGATGATTCCCAATCTCAGGCCTACCGGATTGGTCTTCTGTCCCAAGGAAACCTCCCGGGTGCCTCCTTCACACCCTTTCCACCGGCGCCACTAGGCGGCGCCTCAAAGCACTCAACGCTCCTCGACCACTATGCTTATGTGGCTCAGCCTGTGGAGGATCCTGGAAACCCTCCCTTGCGCCCGGGGCATCCAGCGCTTGAGGATCGGCCCCGGGTCCGCGACCGCGTGCTTCACGTAGAGTTTCTCTATGGCGGCCGCACCCTCTTCCCGGTTCGTGGCATTGGCCACGGCGGAAGTGAGGACCTTGCTGACTTGCCGCGCCACGGGCGACTTCACGAACGACAGTATCTCCTGAGCCTCGTCCACCTGCTTGTCCCTTATCATGCGAAGGACCCTGTTGGCCTTCGTCGGGGAGACCCGCAGGTAGCGTGCAATCGCTCTGGCTTCCATGACCCACTCCTCGAAACGCGGATCTGGCCTTGCTAGCGCCTCTTGCTCGTCTTGTCCGACTTCGCGTGCGTACGGAAAGTACGCGTGAGCGCAAACTCGCCGAGCTTGTGACCCACCATGTTCTCCGTGATGTAGATCGGTATGAACTTGTTGCCGTTGTGTATGGCGATCGTGTGCCCGACGAACTCGGGCGTGATCATCGACCGCCGCGCCCAGCTCCGGATGACCTTCTTCTCGCCCTTCTCATTGAGGGCCTGGATCTTCTTAAGGAGCTTCTGATCGACGTACGGGCCTTTCTTCAGCGACCTCGCCATTCCTAGCCTCCGCTCCTACTTCCTGCGCCGGACGATCAGCTTGTCCGATGGCTTCCGCTTCTTTCTGGTCTTATACCCCTTCGTGGGCTTCCCCCACGGGGTACAAGGATGCCGGCCACCGGAAGACCTTCCCTCGCCTCCACCCATCGGGTGGTCCACCGGGTTCATGGCAACGCCCCTCGTATTGGGCCGCCGCCCCAGCCAGCGGTTGCGACCGGCCTTACCAAGGATGATGTTCTCATGCTCCAGGTTGCCCACCTTGCCCACCGTGCAATAGCAGTCGAGGTCGAACATCCGGACCTCGCCAGAGGGCATCCTGATGTGGGCGTACTTGCCCTCCTTGGCCAGCAGCTGGCACTCAGCACCAGCAGCGCGCGCAACCTGGGCTCCCTTTCCGGGCACCAGTTCGAGGTTGTGCACGCTCGTGCCCAAAGGCACATTGCGCAGCGGCATGGCGTTGCCGTCCTTGACCTCGGCCGTAGGACCGGACATCACCTCGTCGCCGACCTTAAGACCGTCAGGTGCCAGGATGTATCGCTTCTCGCCGTCCTCGTAGACCAACAGCGCGATCCGCGAGGACCGATTGGGGTCGTATTCGATCGCCGCCACGCGCGCTTTGATGCCGTGCTTGTTCCTGCGGAAGTCGATCACACGGTAGCGACGCTTGTGACCCCCTCCCCTGCACCAGGCTGTGACATGACCCTTGTTGTTGCGGCCGCCCGTCTTGCGAAGGGGGCGCAGAAGCGACTTCTCGGGCTTCTTCTTCGTAAGCTCCGAGAAGTCGGCAACAGTCATGTACCGCCTGCTCGGGGTCGTGGGCTTGAACTTCTTCAACGCCATTCCCAATGCTCCTTCCGGAACTAGACGAGCGCCGGGGCTCTGCCCGGAGCCCGCTCAGCCCTCGATTCAGAACTAGATCTGATCGAAGACGTCTATCGTCTGATCCGACTCGAGAACCACCACGGCCTTCTTCCAGTGCCTCGTCCGGCCCTGAAAGCGCCCGTAGCGGCGGAGCTTCCCCTTGTAGTTCATGGTCCGCACATTGGCCACCTTGACGCCGAAGATCTCCTCCACGGCGCGGGCAATCTCGATCTTGTTCGCATCCGGGTGCACCTCGAAGGCGTACCGGTTGCCCGTCTTGCCCATCTGCCGCGTGCGCGTGCCTTTCTCGGTCATCAAGGCGCGGCGGATGATCTGTCTGGGTTCGAGCTTCATCTGCCGAATGTCTCCTCTATCTTCGCGAGCGCCGACTCCATGATGACGATCCGTTCGGCGTGCAACACCTCATAGGTGTTCAACAACCTGGACTCGACGGTGCGAAGGTTCGGAATGTTCCTGGAGGCCCTGGCCAGATCCGGATCGTGCTCCGGAACTACCAGCAAGCAGCGCTCACCTTCGACGCCGAGGTTCTTGAGCACCTTGGCAACCTCTCGCGTCTTTGGCTCCGGTATCTTGAAGTCCGAGACGACGAGGATCTCATCGGCCTTGGCCTTGGCCGAGAGCGCCGAACGCAGTGCCAGCCTGCGCACCTTCTTCGGCAGCTTGTAGCCGTAGTCGCGCGGCTTGGGCCCGAAGGCCCTGGCACCCCCCACCCACAGCGGCGAGCGGATAGTCCCCACACGCGCCCGGCCAGTGCCCTTCTGCCTCCAGGGCTTCCTGCCGCCTCCGCGAACCTCACCACGGCTCTTGACACTGGCTGTGCCCTGCCTCTGGTTGGCCAGGTAGTTGCGCACGGCCTCCCACATCACATGCGTATTCGGCTCGGCACCGAATGCACCCTGTGGAAGATCCACCGTGCCCTTTTCCTCTCCGGACTCCGTGAACAACTTGGCAGTAGCCATCTCTAGCCCTTCTTCTCGGTCTTGCCGGTCTTCCGTACCATGACGAGAGAGTTCCGCGCGCCAGGCACAGCGCCCTTGACGATCAGAAGGTTCCTCTCCTTGTCTACCTTCACTACCGTAAGGTTCTTGATCGTCTTGCGCGCATTGCCCATGTGACCCGGGAGCTTCTTGCCCTTGATCACACGCGAGGGTGTAGCACTGGCACCGATCGAACCCGGGGCATCGTGGGTTTTGCACCCATGCGTCTCGGGCCCACCGTGGAACCCGTGGCGCCTCACCACACCCTGGAAGCCGCGCCCTTTGGTGGTTCCGACAACGTCCACCTTCTCCCCCGGCTCGAAGATGCCCACATCGAGCACCGCACCAGGCTCGAACTCCTCATCGGTGCGGAACTCACGCAGCGTCCTGTATGCTCCCACGCCGTGCTTCTTCAGATGACCAAGCCTTGGCTTGTTCAGCTTCCTCTCCGGCACCGGATCGAAGGCCAGTTGTACGGCCTTGTAGCCATCCCGCTCCGGCGTGCGTACAGCCACGACCGGACACGGTCCGACCTCCAGCACCGTGACCGGGATCACGGAGCCGTCCTCGCCGAAGACCTGGGTCATCCCGATCTTCCTACCAATCAAACCCGTCATGGTCGCTCTCCTGAACCACGCCCGGCCGACTCGCCGTCCGGGCTCCCGGGAGGCCCTACAGCTTGATTTCGATGTCGACCCCGGCCGGCAGCTCGAGCTTCTTCAGAGCATCGATCGTCTGCGGCGTCGACTGGCTAATGTCGATCAACCTCTTGTGAACCCGGATCTCAAACTGCTCGCGCGACTTCTTGTCCACATGCGGCGAGCGCAGGACGGTGTAGACCGTCCGTTTCGTCGGCAGCGGCACAGGACCGGAGGTAATGGCACCGGTCCTCCTCGCCGTCTTGACGATCTCCGCCGCCGAGCGATCCAGGATCGTGTGATCGAACGACTTGAGCTTTATTCGAATCCTCTGACCAGGCACTTCGAACCTCCGGCCGATGCGGGCTCACAAGAAAGCCCATCGAAACGCCGCAGCCGGGATTCCGAGTCCCGGCTGCGGTGAAAGTCCCCTACTCCAGGATTTCGGTGACGACGCCTGCGCCTACCGTGCGGCCACCCTCCCG
>CAYMBA010000056.1:0-13792 GCA_964388535.1 uncultured bacterium
GGGCGTCGTATTGGGTTCAGGTGCCATGGCCAGCGAGGCAGCATCGAAGGTGGTTGAGGAATTCGATCTGATATCGCTCTTCCCGGCGGGTTTCTACGTGCCCGCTCCGCAGGAGGGCATGGTTGGCCGTGGGTTCGAGGAGGAGTTCTGGAGGCTCTTTGGGCGTGCACCGGGTGAGTTCGCCTACCGGGGCTGGCTTGCATTCTCGATCCTGGCGCATGCCATAGAGGGCGGGGCGTACTGTCCCGAGGCGCTACAGGAGGCCTTCGAAAACGCAACAGGGGATGGCAAGCGAGTGCTCCAGCCCCAGTGGGCGTGGGCCAGGCCAGCTGTCTACGAGCAACGCGGCGGCTCGAGGAGGCTTGTTTCGCCTGGGGCGCCGATAGTCGGGGGCGGAAGATGAGCAAGCAACGTCGAAAGGGGCGCCTGGCCAGGATCCGTAACATCGGGATTATTGCGCACATCGATGCTGGTAAGACCACGACCACTGAAAGAATCCTCTTCTACACCGGTGTTGCACACAGGATGGGCGATGTGGACGAGGGCAACACTGTGACTGACTGGATGGACCAGGAGAGGGAGCGAGGCATAACGATAACATCCGCAGCCATCACGGTGGAGTGGCGAGGTCACCAGATAAACATAATAGATACGCCTGGACATGTAGATTTCACAGCCGAGGTGGAACGTTGCCTGCGCGTGCTGGACGGCGTCGTTGTGGTCTTGTGTGGGAGAGGGGGTGTTGAGCCCCAGTCCGAGATGGTCTGGAGGCAGGCCGAGAAGTACGGCGTCCCTCGAATAATCTTCGTTAACAAGATGGACCGCATCGGGGCCGACTTCCAGCGCGTGCTCGGCCAGGTGGAAACCATGTTGGGGGCCCGCCCACTGCCTCTGTTCGTGCCCATCGGAGCCGAAAGCCGTTTCGAGGGTGTGGTAGACGTCCTGCGCCAGGATGCGATCTACTGGGATCAGACCTCCCTTGGAGCAGAGTTTGAAAGGCGTCCAATACCTGAGCAAATGAGAGATTCCATGGCCGAGCTGCGCTCTCAAGTGCTCGAGACCGTAGCCGCAGAAGATGACCTGCTGCTGGAGAAGTATCTCGAATCCGGAGAGCTCTCGGTAGAAGAAGCCCTCGATGGGATTCGAAAGGGTGTGCTCGCGCATCGCTTCGTGCCTATCTTCTCCGGTGCCGCTTTGAGAAACATGGGAGTCCAGCCTTTGATGGATGGGATAGTGGACTTTCTCCCTGCTCCGGATGAAGTCCCGCCTCAGGTGGGGACCAACCCACAGACAGGCGAGCTGGAAGAGCGCGGGCCGGACGAGAAGGGTCCCATCTGCGCATTTGTCTTCAAGACTTATACCAGCTCGGGGGAAACAGGAAAGGGCAGGACGAACTATATTCGCCTCTACTCCGGACGCCTCGAGGAAGGTATGGTCCTATACAACTCCAGACGCGGCGAAAAGGAAAGGATCGCAAGGTTGTACAGGGCCAAAGCCGATAAGAAAAGCCGAGTGAAGGAGGTCCTCGCTGGCGATATCTGTGTCGCAACCGGCCTGAAACTGAGCCGGACGGGAGACACGCTGACCGACATAGAACATCCGCTTTCTCTGGAGCCACTTGAGTTTCCCGAACCGGTGGTAATGGCAGCATTGGAGGTTCGCGTCGGTGGGGATGAAGAAAAGCTCAAGTCTGCCCTGGAGCATCTGTCTGCGGATGACCCCACCTTCCGCGTGAGTGTAGACGAAGAAACTGGCCAGACGATCATAAAGGGCATGGGCGAGCTGCACCTCGAGGTTCTGGTCGAGCGGCTGATTCGCGAGTTCAACCTGAAGGTGCGCCTGGGTAAGCCTCAGGTGACATACAGGGAGACGATCACTGAGCCTGCCGAGGCGGAGAACACCTTCGAGCGTACGGCTGCCGGGAGGGATCACTTCGCGCGTGTGAAGGTAGCAGTGGAGCCCTTGGGACGGGAGGGCAGGATCGAGTTCCTGGACGAGCTGGCACCGAGAAGTCTTCCTGAGGAATATGCGGATGTAGTAGAGCAGGCCATACGGGATGCTGGCGAGTCCGGCATAAAATACGGCTATCCAGTACTGGACGTTAGAGCCCGGCTGCTTGATGCTACATTCGATGAGGAACGGGCGAGTGAGATGGCGTTTCGCAATGCCGCTATGGCTGCGTTTCGTGAGGCGTGCAGGGCGGCGGGTCCAATCCTGCTAGAGCCGATCATGCGACTCGAGATAGTTTGTCCCACGGAGTTCGTTGGCGGCGTGCACCAGCAAATCGCAGCCAGGGGAGGCCGGATCCTGGGCACGGAGGTGCGCGATGATGTGCAGATCCTGCGCGCACGGGCTCCACTCTCGAAGATGTTTGGCTACGCCACGGACCTGCGAAGTGCTACCCAGGGAAGGGGATCCTTCACGATGGTATTCGACCGATTCGACGTCGTCTCTTCCCATGAAGAGCGGAGCTGGTAGATTCCGGGTTGCGTAGCTGCACAGATTCGCCGGCTGGAGGAAGTGGCGCCGTGGAGGTCGACAGATCCAAGCTGAAAGCACTCCCTGCGGTTGGGGCCCTACTCGAACACGAAGACCTGCAAGACCTACGAGCAAGACTATCACGGGGAGCACTCGTCGAACTGGTGCGCCGTGCGCTGGAGGCAGTCAGGAATGACTACCTGGAAGGCCGGCTGGATCCGGAGCGGCTCGGCGAGCAGGAGGTATTGGAGCGGGTGCTCTCGGAGGGTTCTTCGCTTCTGCGACCTGAGCTGCGCCATGTCATAAACGCAACTGGCGTTCTTGTGCACACCAACTTGGGTCGTGCGCCGCTTCCTGCTGCTGCCCAGGAAGCTGTGAAGGACGTGCTTGCCGGCTACAGCAGCCTCGAGATGGATCTCGCCACAGGGAAGCGTTCGTCGCGTCTGGCAAGGGTGCGCAAGCTCCTATGCCTTCTGACGGGCGCAGAGGACTCACTTGCGGTAAACAACAACGCGGCTGCCGTCTTCCTCGCGCTCCATGTGCTTGCTCGTGGTAGGGAGGTGGTTGTCTCTCGGGGAGAGCTTGTGGAGATAGGCGGCAGCTTCCGTCTTCCGGAGATCATGGAGGCAAGCGGCGCACTGTTGCGTGAGGTGGGCACAACGAACCGCACCCGGATCTCCGACTACGCTGCGGCGATCGGCGAGAAGACGGCGATGCTGATGAAGGTGCATCCCTCCAACTACGCTATCACGGGCTTCGCAGAGAGTGCCTCAGCCGGTGAGGTCTGCGATCTTGCGCACCGCGAGGGGCTTCTCTTCCTCATGGACCTAGGAAGTGGCGCCTTGGAGCAGGCGAGCTGCGCCGCTATGGAGAAAGAACCCAAGGTGCAGGAGGTGCTGGCGCTGGGGGCAGACCTGATCACCTTTAGCGGTGACAAACTCCTCGGTGCGACTCAGGCGGGGATCATCCTGGGAAAACGGAAGGCCGTCTCCCTCCTGGCTCGGCACCCCCTTGCTAGGGCCGTGAGGCTGGACAAGGTGCATCTTGCTGCACTGGAGGCGACGCTTCTGGAATATGTAGCATCGGAGCGGGGAGCGCTCTTCCACAGGATTCCCCTCCTGCGCATGGTGACCCGGCCGAAAGAGGATCTGATGGGGGAGGCCCAAAGGATTGCCGCAGCACTGGAGGGCCGGCTTCCCCCGGGGTGGGGGGCGGAGGCGGTGGCCACGCGGGCAACAGTGGGCGGGGGGTCCTTGCCGGGGGAGACACTGGAGTCGGCAGGGGTTGTGGTTTCCGTCCCAGGGGGTGGCGAGGAGTCCTTTGCAAGGCGGTTGCGCGAGGGAGATCCGCCGCTTGTGGGGCGCATCGAGGCGGGACGGATTGTCCTTGACCTGCGCAGCGTCTTGGAGGATGAGTGGCGGGTGATACCTGACCTCGTGCTCCGGGCTGCAGAGGCTCATGCGGGAACGGAGAGACCCGCAGCAGGAGACTGGGATGGGTGAGCGGTCTCTGGCTGGCGAGTACTTCGAGAACGTAAGCGAAGTGGAGTCCGTGCTTGGGCTGCCTCTGCTTTCCAGCTGCAGCCACAAAGCACAGCTTCCCGAGAGTCCCTCGGGGCTCGGGTCCCTCCTCGGAGAGCCACACGAGGCCGAACGCCTCGCGCGGGCCCTGGGTGAGGACGCACGGGCTATTTGGGTTGCAGGTTTGGGAGATGCGGGCGAGGAACTGCCCGTGGGCGTAGGCCTAGCGGCGGCCATGGCCGCTGCAGGGGGCCCTGTGCTCCTCTTGCTCGCCTCCGAAGAGGGCGATCCGATGGGCCTTGCGCCCGAAAGGCCAGTGCGTGCCGGTCGATTCGGCGCTCTCCTTTCGTCTCTGGCTCCCCTGGGGTCCTGGGCTGCTACAAGCGGCTTGCAGAGTGTCTTCATCGGGTGCCGCAGCGAGGGCGAACCGGGCCCTGAGGCAATGGAGCCAGTTGCAGTCGTGGTCGTATCACGAGGCGACCCCGCTGAGGGCCAGCTTGGGCTGCCGGCCCCGGCCCTGGATGCGGTGGTGCCCGTGATTCCTTACCGAGATCAGCCCCGGAAGGTTCTCGAGGAGCGCCTGGAAGCACTTCGCAAGGGTGGCTACCCGTTGCCCGGTTTCGTGGCTTCGGGGGCTTTGCTCTCGGAGACCGAGACTGCTGGGTCTGCTACGGAGACTCGGGATGCCGCCGCGCGCGAGCCGGAACCGGCCGGCGGCGAGCTACAGGGAGAGAATGCGGGGGGCTTGGAGGCTGGCCAGCAGGAGTTCGGGGCCGAGCAGGGCGGAGGGTCCGGGCAGACCAAAGTTGTGAAGGTGGGTGCCAGCTGGTCTCAGTCCTTCGGACCGGCTTCTGGGAAGCGCAGGCAGGGGAAGTGGTTATACTGGGTAGTGCTCCTGCTTCTTCTCGCAGTGGGTGCCTTCCTCCTTTTGAGCGGACTGCTCTCCAGACCGCAGACTGGCGTTCAACAGGAGGCAGAGATCCCGGCGGCTTCGGCGCTGAGCGGCGCTCGCACTCCAGCGAAACCAGCACCAACAGATGTTCAATCTTCGGCTGATCTTGATGTTCCGAAGGCCAGCTTCGATGAGCAAGTCTCCAGGGTGGCTTCGGAGGATTCCTTCAAAGCGCCGGCACCCCAGGCTAGGCCAAGTCCAGAGGAGGCTTCGGCCTCGGAGTCTGCGGGCACCACGCTCACTCCACCTAAGATGGTTCCCACTGCTCAACCTCCGTTTTGCGTGCAGGTGGGGTCCTTCAGGGATCCCAGGCGAGCGGCGCGCTTGGCGGCTGCGCTCGAGCGATCAGGCTTCCCCGCCAGGGTATTCGATGTGGAGGTTCCGCGCCTGGGGCTGGTGCATCGGGTTCTCGTGGGCAACTTCGCGGAGTCGGACTCAGCGTTGGTCGAGGCGCAGCACATTCTGGCTTCCGGCGTTGTCGAATCCGCATGTATAGTGGCCTCCGGCGGTCAGGGGCGGCATGTGGCACTCCTGCCGAGGCGCTAGGTGGCACTTGTGCGGAGCATTCCCTCGGACCGGTGCAATGGTGTCCGCTTCCCGAGGCTGAATTGGGGGACTAGAAGTGTTTCTCGAGCGAGTGGAACTGTTCGGTTTCAAGTCCTTCGCTGACCGTACCGAGATCCGGTTCTCACCCGGGATAACGGCAGTGGTCGGGCCGAACGGGTGCGGAAAGAGTAATATCTTTGACGCCATCCGCTGGGCTCTGGGCGAGCAGAACATAAGGAACCTCCGCGGTAAGTCTCTGCAGGATGTGATCTTCAACGGCACCAGGGAAGTGAAACCCATGGGCATGGCGGAGGTCACACTTCACCTGGATAACCATGATCAGAGGATCGCTAGCGAGTTCTCGAGTGTGACTATACGGCGCCGCGCCTATCGCTCGGGAGAGAGTGAGTTCTTCATCAACAAGACCCCTTGCAGGCTCAAGGACATCCGGGAGATGTTCCTGGATACGGGTCTGGGCTCTGTGGCCTACTCGGTCATCGAGCGCGAGATGGTTGATGAAGTCCTGAGCGACCGGGATGAGGCGAGGCGGTACCTGCTGGATGAAGCTGCCGGGATCACCCGCTACAAGCAACGCCGGCGCGAGACCCTGAGGAAGCTGGAGGCCGTGGAGCGGGACCTGACTCGCGTGGAGGACATCCTCGAGGTCGAGGAGCGCGAGGTCCGCTCGCTCGCCTACCAGACAGGCAAGGCGAGGCGTTACGAGCGCCTGAGCCGCGAGATTGCGAGGATCGAAGTGGGCCTGGCCAGGAGGCGCTGGGAGGCGCTAACGAGGGCCGAGGGTCAGGATCGGGCAGGGCTGGAAGAAGAGCGCAGGCGCGCTGAGCGTCTCCGTTCGGAAATCCACGGACTCGAGGCAAAGCAGTCCGAGCGGAGGGCTGAGCTTGCGGATCTGGATGCGAAGCTGGGCGAGGCAAGCTCGGAGCTGGCTTCTTCTGAGCAGGAACTGGAGGGCTGCCGCAGGCAAGCACTCCTGGTCGAAGAGCGTCGCAAGGCTGAAACCAGGCGCATAGAAGAGCTGGGAGAAACGCTGGAGCGTGCGCGCGCGGCTTCGGAGAAAGCGGGCAAGGATCTCGAGCCTTTGTTGCCTGAGCTAGAGTCCCTCGAGGCGGACCTAGAGGGGCGCAAGCGCGTGGCCGCAGATGCACGTAGGGAGTTGGTCGTTGCAGAAAGACGGCTTAGGGCCGCCCGCGAGGTCCTCGGGCGTCTGCAGCAGCTTCACTTGGAGCACGTCAAGAGGCGCTCGGCGGCCGACCATCGGAGCCAGGATCTGCGCAAACAGCTCGATGAACGTAGGCGCATGCTGGATGAAGCGACGCGGCGGCGGGCAGGCTTGAGCGCCCACCTTGAGGAGGTGGGCGCGAGGGCTGCGGCGCTCGGCCAGCGCCGGGATGGCTTGGAGGCCCAGCTTGGCGAGGCAGTCAATAAGGTCAGGGCAGCCGAGGAAGAGCTGGAGAGACTGCAAGAGCATCTGAGGAGCATCGAGGACCGCCGGGGAGCCGTACGAAGCGACCTTGCGGCCCTGCGGGCGAGACTCGAGGTGCTCGAGACACAGCAGGAGAGGAGAGAGGGTTTCAAGGAGGCCAGCGCCAGGCTGCTTCAACACGGCGAGGAAGTAGGGCGCGTCCTGGGAGCCGTCAGCGACCTCGTCAAGATCGAGCCTGAATGGATGAAGCGCCTCGCAGCGGCAATCGATGAGATGGCCGATTGGATCGTGGTGAGCGACATGGAGGCTGCGTGGCGGGCTGCCTCTTGGCTGGCCGAGCGGAACCTCGGTGGCGTCACTCTTCTTCCTCTGAACGATCTCCAAGCACGAGGGCCAGAGTCGGAATGGCTCCCAGCCGGGGCGCTGACACCCCGGTCCGGGAAAGCCCCCGGGCTCATCGAGTACCTGCGGTCGATGATCAGGCCGGTGGGCTCAAGGGGCGAGGCACTCTCGGTAGGGCCCGTGCCGGGTGCGAAGTATGTCACCCCCGAGGGCGATGTCGTCTCAGCTGCCAGGTGGGTGCGCCCCGCAGCAGCGGGTGCAGCCCGGGACCTCGTCTGGAGTCGCCTCGATGAGATTGCAAGTCACCGCGAGAAGGTTCATTCGCTTGAGAGTCAACTCCAAGACCTAGACGGGGAGGCCCAGAGCTTGCGCTCGCAGATTGCGGATCTGAGGTCGGATCTGGAGGCGGCCGGCGCGCAGCGCGCTGAGCTGGAATCGGAGCTGAGCAACCTGGGGAAGGCGCTGGGAGAGGCCGAGGCTGAAGAGCGACTGACGAAGGAGGAGATCGAGCGGGTGGGCCTAGAGTGCCAGCGCCTGGAGAATGAGATCAAGGCCGCTGAGGGTTCCCTGGGCGAGGCGGCTCAGGCTGCCGAGGCCGCCGGCCGAGAGGAGTCGGAGGCAGAGAGGCGCTTCCAAGAGGCCGATGCGGACGTTCAGAAGGCCGCCGCGGCCCGTGACGAAACGGCCAGGACTGTTTCCTCCCTCGAGATGGAAGTGGTACGGGCCGAAGCACGCCTCGAAGAGCTGCGCCAACGCATCCGGGAGGCTCGGCGCCGAATTGATGAGGGTCGTGAGGCCGCCTCGAGGGCTGAACGGCAGATCGAGGAGGCCCGACACACGTTGGAGGATCTTGCGGAGGAGGCGGAGCGCTTGCGCTCGCGGGAGGTAGAGCTGGCCGAGGCCTTCGCGGAGAAGAAGTCCAAGGTGGATGCGCTATCCGCCGAAAGGACCCGCCTCGAAGACGATCTGGCCAGGATCGAGGAAGCACTCCGTGAGAAGCGCCGAGAGCTGAGCGGGGCGGAGGAAGCACTGAGGCAACAGGAGGTGGTGTTCGCACGGCTTGAAGCCGAGCGCGAAGCGCTTCGAGAAAGGGTCCTCTCGCAGTACCACGTCGATTTGGCATCGCCCAGGGAGGAGGATGATAGCCAAGGCATCGATGTGCCGCTGCCAGAGGACTGGAGCGATGAGGAGGCCGAGCGAAAGGTAGCCGAGTTGCTCGAGAAGCGATCCCGCCTCGGGCCGGTGAACCCATTGGCAGTTGAGCAATACGAGGCCAAGAGAGAGCATGTGCGCTTCATACGCAGTCAGAGGGACGACCTCCTGAAATCGAAGGAGACCCTTCTTCAGGTCATTGATCGCATAAACAGGGAGGCGAGCCGGCTCTTCCACGAAACCTTCTCGAAGGTCGAAGAGAACTTCCGGGAAACCTTCCAGACACTCTTTCCGGGTGGGGAGGCTCATCTCCGCTTGGAAGGAGACGATCCGCTAGAGGCCCGCATACAGATCGTCGCGCGTCCACGCGGCAAGCGCCTCGAGAGTATTCATTTGCTTTCGAGCGGTGAGCGGGCTCTTACGGCCATTGCTCTTCTCTTTGGGCTTTACCTTGTGAAGCCCTCACCCTTCTGTGTGCTGGACGAGGTGGACGCGCCCCTGGACGACGCCAACATCGATCGCTTTCTCAGTTTGCTCAGGCGCTTCAGCGAAAAGACCCAGTTCATCGTCATAACGCACAACAAGCGCACTATGGAGGTTGCCGACGCCCTCTATGGAGTGACGATGCAGGAACCCGGTATCTCACGGATCGTGAGCGTGCGACTCGAAGGCGGAGGGATCGTCACCGAGGATTCCGCGGAGCCGGTTCCTGGGCTGGAGGCAAACTGATTCCCTTTGGGCGTAGGGCTCCCATCATCGAGAGCCAGAACCAGACGGCAGCATTGCCCGGAAGGTCCCTGCTCACCTGCGCCTCGAGTAGGGCCAGCAGAAAGAGGACGGCAGCCCAGGGGCTACTCTCTGGCCTGTGGATTCGATGGATCCCCAGGGCGAGGATGACAAGCAGGAGAATGAGCCCGGGGACGCCTTGCTCAATGAGGACCTCCGCCTCGATGTTGTGAGGGTAGATCCTTGCCTCATGGCCGAAGAGCGCAGAGGCATATCCCCCAGTGCCGGTTCCCCAGGGCAGAGCGTCCTGCATGATCTCGATGCTCGCCCGGGCGATCTTCTCGCGCAAGCGCATAGAAGGATCTTGCAGGATGTTTTCGCCGGCTGCGGGCAGCAAGGGTTCGCCGGCTGCAATCCTGGACCGCAAAGAGACTATGCTGGTGCGTGTAAGAGCTGCAGCCAGCTCGGCGCTGCGGCGCTCCCCAGAAAGAGCGAGGAAAGTGACCACCGCAGCCATTGAAACTGCCAGGGTGGCGATCAGCCTCCGGGGCCTCCATCGCGGTCTGCGCAGCAGACCTGCTGCGAGTACTGGGGCAAGCGCCAGCGCGAGGGCAGGTCCCCGGGTACCCGTTCGAGCCAGCATGTACAGAGTTCCGGCGAGGAGCAATCCGGAAGGTAAGAGGGGCAAGTGCCGACGCGAAGAGCTCCACACGACCACCACTGCGAACGCTGCTAGGTAGCGTGCGAGCTCGACCGGTCCGGTTCCGAGCCAACCGAGTCGCTGGATCTCATAGAAGCGTTCAGCCCCTGCTATGAGCCAACCCGTCCGCCACCCGAAAGAGACCGCCAGCCCTGCTGCCACAACCAGGCTGCCGAGAAGTAGCGAGGTTCCGAGGAATGCCGTCAGTCCGGCGCGCTCTCGGAGTCGTGGAGCTATCGCCAGTGGCGCGGCCGCCAGGAAGAGATTTGCCACCAGGAAGGACCTCGCCTTGCCAAGCCCATACTCGGGTGCGCCCGTTCGATCCAGCCCCCAGAAAAGAAGTCCAGCAAGGGTGGCCGTGGCCAGGAAGCCAGGGTCGCGGATCAGTTGGAGGAGCGCGGTCCTTGAGCGCGATGAACCCGCCCAGTGCAGAAGCACCGCGAAGACGAAGAGAGCACGCATGCCTATGAGAGCTGCCGTGTAACCGTCTTCGTCTAGTGGAATCGCGTTCAGGATCGGCCCGCCAAAGAAGATCGCGCCCAAGAGGATTTCTGGGCGGAGCAGGGAAACGAATAACGCCGCTGCGAGACCCACTAAGCCTATGCCCCGCATCCCTGCCGAGGAGACGACAAGCACCGGTACAGCTATGAGTGCCGCTGCTAGCAGTAGAGAGGTTTCCTTTGTCATCCTGCGCTTCGACACGGCAGGAATCCTAGCGCATAAGGTCGCAGCGCTTGAGCAGGGAGTACTTGTCGATCCCCAGGGTGCTCGATAGAGTCTTCAGGCGTGCCCTGCCCTTCGATCCTGGCCCATTTGTGTCCGGGGGACCGGCCGGGCCTGCGGCTCTGAGAGGTGAGACTTGAGTACGCAAGGCAGGAAAGTCCCGAGGTGGATAGCGCGGTTCAGGCCTTCGCGGGCTCCGGCTGAGATGTCCTTCCTGGAGCATCTCGATGAACTCCGCTCGGTGATCCTGACTTGCCTTGCCGCGGTACTCATCCTCGCGGTTGTGGCGTGGTTCTTCTCCGGCGATCTCATGGACCTGCTCGTTCGCCTCACTGTGGGCCAGGCTCAGAGCATCAAACCAATGGAGGCCTTCGCCACCCGAATCAAGATAGCGCTCCTGATGGCCTTCGTCGTGGCCCTTCCCTTCACCGCCTTCCAGATCTGGGGCTTCGTAGTGCCTGGGCTTTTCCAGCACGAACGGCGGCTGCTGTTCCCGATCGTCGTCTGGTCCACGCTGCTTTTCATCGTCGGGCTTGCCTTCTCCACCTTCGCGCTTACACCGACGATGCTTCGCATCCTTACCTCTTTCGCTACTGAGACCGTCAAAGTGAACCTTTCTATCGGTTTCCTCTTTGATTTCTACCTGAAGATGGGCTTTGCCTGTGGCCTCCTCTTCCAGTTGCCTCTGGTCATCGCAATCCTGAGTTTCTTCGGTATCGTGACGCCCGAGTTCCTGAAGTCGAAGTGGCGGCACGCAATCGTCATCATCCTCATCGTCGCCGCCGTCGTAACCCCGGGCGATGGGCCTTCGCAGCTAGTGCTTGCAGCACCCATAGTGCTGCTCTACTTCGTGAGCATCTGGATCTCGAAGGCCGTCTATCGCCAGAAGGCTCTCCGTTCCGAAGAGGAAGGCGGTGACGACGGCACCGGAGGCCCTGCCCCGGGTGGAGAAGGGAGCGGAACCGATCAGGGTCCCGATGGGGGGGCGGCCTCTGGACAGTCTGGGGGACCTGCCGAAGACAGCGGCTTCACGGGCGGACAGGGCGAGGCGAAAGACAGCGCGACCGGAAGCCTCGAGGAACCGGCGGGAGCAGAGGAGCAAGGATCGGGCCCTCGCTACCTTCAGCCGCCTCCTGGCGATTGGGCTATCTGAAGTGCGGGCGCGCCTAGTCTGGGTGCGCCCATGTGGAGGGTGCGGTGACAAGGACGAGGCGAGAGAAGAAGCAGCCTTCTGGCTCTCAAGGAACTCTGCTGGCGATCGATGTCGGCAACACCCATACGGTATTGGGTGTCTTCCAGCGTGGTCAATTGGTTGAGTTCTGGAGGATGGGCTCGCAAGTGGGGCGCACCGGGGACGAACTGGCTGTCATCGTTGGTGCTCTTTGTAGGAACTATGGCGAGGCCCTTCGGGAGGCTGGCCGGGTAGTCCTCTCTTCGGTTGTGCCTGCACTGACTCCAGAGTTCGAGGTGATGACCAGGCGGCTGTACGGTATCGAGCCTCTTGTAGTTCGCGCGGGGCTTCAGTTGGGAGTGAAACTGGATGTCCTGGATCCCACGAGCCTGGGTCCCGACAGGATAGCCAATGCGGTAGCTGTAGCCGACGGGGCGCTTCCAGCAATCGTGGTGGACATGGGCACGGCTACTACGTTTGATGTGATCCGCCGCGGAAAGCGCTACGTGGGAGGGGCTATCGCCCCTGGACTGCAGACCTCGGTGGAAGGTCTCTTCAGGACGGCCGCCAAGCTCCCAAAGGTAGAGATCCGCAAGCCAAGGCGGACGATTGGTCGCACAACCGAAGAGAGCATACAGTCAGGTGTCTTCTATGGGATAGTTGGCGCGATCGACGGGACGGTACGGCGGATGATGGACGAACTGCGGCGCAAGCCGCGTGTGGTCGCCACGGGCGGGCTGGCCCGGTTGGTAGCGGCTGCTTCAGAGACGATAGACGAAGTCGATGAGGCGCTCACGCTTCGCGGACTGGCTATGATAGACGCCCTCAACCGCTGAGCTTGCCTGGCGGGAGCGCAGTGCGAGGAGCTCGTCATACAGCGCTTCTGTGCGCACTGCGAGCAGGTTCCAGTCGAAGGGAAGGATCGACCTCCGGGCGTGTGCGGCCATCGAGGCAAGGGTTTGCGGTTCCGAGTAGAGCCAGACGAGGATTTCCGCGAGGCGTTCAGCGTCGCCAGAGGGGAAAAGGACCCCGGCCGGGCTCGATTGGAGCGTGCTGCGATAGCCCGGGATGTCCGAAGCTACCACTGGCACGCCGCTGGCTAGGGCTTCGAGGATGGGGATGCCGAAGCTTTCCCCGTCGGTTGAGGGAAGCACGAGGAGGTCGGCGTCTCGGTAGATCTTCGGCATTTTCTCCCTTCTTTGGGATCCTAGGAACCGGGCCGTCAGCCTGAGCTTGTTTGCGAGGTCCTCGAGGTTTCGTCTCAGGCTGCCTGAGCCTACTAGCGTGACGCGCACGGGGGCATGAGAGGCCCCATATGCGTCCAGGTGGGTGGGCCGGCGGCGCTCTTGCTTTGCACGTCTCGATATAGCTTTGATCCGCCTGTTGGCCCTAGCCACGGCTTCAAGGAGCACCGGCAAGCCCTTCCTGCGCTCGAGGCTGCCTACATAGAGCACATGGAGCGTCTCTGTAGTTTTTCTGTGCCTGGCCCGCGGGGGGCTGAAGCGTCGGCAGTCAACGCCGTTTGGAACCACCTCCACTTCTCCACCGAATACCTCGCGCACGTAGCGAGAGGCCTCGGGTGAAACGGCGATCCGCGTTTCCAAACGGGCGTAGGCCCGGCGCAGAAGTGGACGCAGGAGCCTGTAACCCCAGTGAGGCCGCGAGCCGCCAGTGTGGAAGGTGCCCACAAGGGGCCGGCGCGTGCTGAGTGTCGCCAGCAGCGGAAGCAGCGGTTCCAGCGGCGACTGGATGTGGACTACCTGTGGGTCGAACTCTGCTTCTATACGACGTACTGCATCGAGGGGTGCAGCGACCACGGAGGCCCGCGCACCATTTGAAGGTATGGCCAGTGTGTATCCCAGACGCACCACCCGCACGCCAGGGGGGTCGGGTTCCAGTGTGAGGCGTTGCTCCCTTGGGGCTCCGGTCAACACACAGACGTCATTGCCCCGGGCCGCCAGCGCTGCTGCAAGGTGCCAGGTGTGCTCGGCAATGCCACCGTAGAAGGGCGGGAAGGATTGAGTGATAAGAAGGATCC
>CAYMBA010000057.1:0-13765 GCA_964388535.1 uncultured bacterium
CAGGAGGGCTGCGGCGCCTGCGAGTGCACCGATGCGCAAGGAGCTCCATCGTTCTTCTTTCGCGCGGTATGGTGCTGCCACGCTTCCCGTGAGCAATCCGCCCCACACCTGGTACGCGGCCCATTCGGTGGCAGGGCAGGCTTCTTCGATCGCCTCCCTCTGTGCAAGCGCCAGGGCCAGGTCGGGGCGCTCGGGCTGCTTCGCTAGGTAGCGATAGAAGCGGGCCATCATGTCTGCGGCGGCAACGTCGTCTACCTTCCACAGGCTCAACACGAGTGTCTTGGCCCCGGCCTGAAAGAGTGCGTGCGAGAGCCCGAGCATCCCTTCGCCCCTCGAGATGCGGCCGAGGGCCGTCTCACAGGCCGATAGGACGACGAGGTGCGAGCGTATGCTGATCTGCAGGATCTCCCGAGCCTCGAGGATCCCATCGTGTCCGCCCCCTTCTGCGAGCAACAGGCAGCTCAAGTACGGCCGGCGCTCCGATGGGATCGCGTGGGCAGCCACGTGGACGATGCACGCGTCCTGGAGAAAGCGCCTCAGTGCTGCTTCGGTCGCTTCTCGGCCCTCGACGATTTCTGCATCGGGGAATGCTTCGCGCACGTGCGCTCCTTCGACCAGGGCGAAGGGAAGTTCCGCCACACCTCCCGCGATCGCGCCCGCGGCCTGTTCCATGGCTGCCGGCACGAATAGCGGTTCGGGAAGCTGCGGGTTTGCGAGGACAGCAACCGGCTTGCGGCACTTGCTCCGGCCCGACCGGGAAAGGGCCGAGAAGACTGCCGCCGAAGGCGACATGAGAAGGCGAATCGAGGTGCACAGGGGACCGTTTGGGCCTTCGAGGGCGCTGAATGGGATGTAATGCAGGGGGCCGTCCGGAACGATGATCAGGACCTCTGAGCTTTCGATGGCGGATGCGGCGGGTTGAAGAAGGGTAGCATAGGTTGCCAATGCTGCTGTGGAGCAAGCGCCTGCAGTCCCGGGGCGGAGCATACGAGCTAGTGAGCGCAGGGAATCTTCGCCTGCCGCGATCGCCACGGCTTCGATGCCTGGACCTGAGATGGTGAAGAGGTATGTTTCCGCTCGGGTGACGACATATTCGATCAGAACGGCGTGCGCCCTGCGGAGCATCGCGCGGAGGTTAGAGATTTCTTCTTCTGTTCGCAGGCGAGGCCCTGGGGCGAGGGCTTCGGTCAGGAGGCGCGCCTTCGAGGCCTCGGCTGCGGTGAATGCCATATCGATGGCTCCTCGGATCTTCTTCTCACCTGCCGCAAGGAGCACTCCTACCTTGAAGGCCAGGGCGCGGGCGATGTGGCGCGCATAGCCTACGCGCTCGACCAGGCCCGGGACACTGCGGGTGATCCGCTCTAGCACGGCAATGGCGCTGTCGGCATCCGCAAGGGCGCCTTTCCAGTCGCCGAGATCCCGCCGGATTCCGGCGCGTGTCTCCAGGCACTGCCAGTACAGTCTGCGGGCCTCGAGGGAACGCGCCATCGGGAGCGCCGCTTCGATGGCGGCCAGGGCTTCGTCCGGATGGCCGAGCCTTTGAAGCGCTATCGCGCGATAGCGCCTGGCGGTCGCCACGAGGGATCGGAGACCCAGGCTCTCGGCGAGTGCCTCGCCTTCCTGCAATGGCTCAAGAGCCGCTTCTGGTTTGTAGGACGCAAGCAACCATCCCAGGTCCGTAAGGGCCTTGGCCCTCTCGCTCGTGGCTTCAGATGCCGAGGCCAAGGCTAGGCGCCTGCGCATCAGGCGCTCGGCAGTCTCCATATCGCCGGCTTCCTCGAAGCACAGAGCCAGCGAGTGGAGCGTCACGCTCTGGCCTATCAGGCTTCCCTGCGCTTCGAACGTCCGCATGGCGGCCTCGATCTCGGGGATAGCCAGGTCGTATCTGCCGGTGCGGCGGTAGAGGCCCGCCAGCTCGGCACGGATGCGGGCTTCGTCCTTTGTGGGTGCGGTCCAGGTCGAGTCGGTAACGGCAGAGAGGGCTTCCTTCAGGTAGGAGAAGGCGTCGGCATAGCGCTCCTGAAGGCGCGCGATGCTGCCGAGTTCGAAGAGCGCTCGTTCCTCGGCTCTGCGGAAACGGAGGCGCCGGGCGGCAACGAGTGCTGACTCGGCCGCCGCACGGGCGCCTTCGAAGTCGTCCATCTCCTCAAGGACGTCGCAGGAGAGAAGGAGAAGATCGCACAGCTTTTCTTCTTCGTTCAGGGCGTGCGCCAGGGCCAGTGCTTCTTCGAGGCTCGAGAGCGCCTCACTGAGACGGCCAAGGTGCATGAGGCAAAGTGCGCGGTCGCCCTTGAGGCGAAGCAGGATCGTGGAGTCCTTAGAGCCCCCGGCCAGATGCGCAAGCGTGTCCAGTTGCGCCAGGGCGAGATCGTATCGGCCTCGTGTTTGAAAGAGGCTGCTCAGATTGAGACCGGCTTTGATTTCGGCCTTCCTGTACTCGAGCCTTCGTGCGGCGCTGCGGGCGATCTTGTACAAGCTGTCGGCGGCTTGCAGATTTCCCTCCTGCTGTAGGATGACACCTTGGAGCATTGCCGCACGAAGGAGCAGGTAGTCGTCCGCGAGATCGGTGGCATCGGCCAACACGGCGGACAGCGAGTCCGGTGCGCCTCTTGGTGCGCGTTCGGCCAGGTAGTCTTGGAGGACGCGAAGGAAGTTTCCCCAGGCCCTGCACCATGCCATCCGCTCTTCCTTGTTCATCCGGAGTGTGGGCTCGAGGATCCTTCGGGCAAGCGGCGTGAGCCTCTCGGGCACGATGGAGTGGGCGAGCGAGTCGAGTTTCTCCTTCGTGCTCCCGGGGTCGAAGGCCGATGCCAGGGGCCTGCTGCAGAGAATGGATCGTGCCTCGGTGTGGAACCTCTCAAGTGGTCCTGAAGGTACCGGCTTGACGTGGAGAGCCAGTAGGATGGCGCACAGAACGGCAGCACGTGCAAATGTCCTGCAGCCCCCCTGTGGAGTCTCGAGGCACACCAAACACATCGTTCCATCGGGCCAGACCCCGCGGCCACCATCAGAGGTGGTCCAGAATCCGCCGAGCCTCCCCCGCTCTCGGGTCCCTCGAAGCAGCGACGACCTCGAGATGGCGGGCGGCCCGTGCTCTTCTATTGAGCCTCATGTGGGCCTTTGCTGCAAGCCAGTGAGCCTCGAGCACCCAAGGCGCCTCGCCGGCACCCCTGCTCTCATTGCTCGCCGCGCCCCTCTGCCCTGCGGCGGTGCCGCCACTGGGCGCTCCCCACTCGCCGGCAGAGTCAGACCCCGACGAGGCGGGCCTTGCCGCCAGGGCAGACTCCAGGATGCTCGCGGCGGCCTCCGGCTCATCCAGGAGGAGGTATGCGAGGGCTTCGATCAAGGCTATCTGGTGGCCGGACTCTGCGGCCGCTTTGGTTCCGCGAGTCTCCGCCTTGAGTTCCTCCAAGGCGCTGAGGGCTTCCCGCGGCTTCCTCAGCTCGACCAGAGCGGCAGCGCGGGCAAGGTGCCGGGACTCCGGGCTCAAGTCGCTATGCTCTTCGATGGAGAGCGCCCTCGTGGGCCCCGAGATGCCGAGGGTGAGCACCACACGGTGGATTTCCTGGGGGCTGAGGCGCGAGAAGGAATCCAAAGGCCCGCTGCGGACCATGTGGCTCACAACGACTGTTATGACAACTGCTGCCGCTGCAGCGATAGCGGGTCGCAGGATCGCACCCAGTGGGATCCGTACCAAACGCCGGCCGGGTTTTGCTCGTGCGATCGAGTTCCGCTTTGCGAGCAGTGATGCGTAGTGTTCCCTTCGTTTCGAGAGTTCTTCGGTCACGGGGGCTGCTTCGTAGAGGCTTAAGAAACACGCGTCACACTCGAGCAGGTGGGACTCGAATGCCTCCTGTTCGGAAGGATCCAGTGTACCCATCTCGTAGAATGGCAGGAGCCGGCCCAGATCGGGATTCGTGCACGTGGGCTTCTCGTCTGCGTGTGGCGTCTCTGAGCCTCTGGGTGGATGCCCTTTCGGATCTTCGTTCATTGTTCGTATAGCTCCAGCAGCCGCTTTCTGCATCTAGATATGCGACTGTATGTGGTGCCAATGCTGCGATCGCCGATTTCTCGGGCGATCTGCGAGGAAGTGTAGCCGCGAAGGAGCAGGTGGATAATCCGCCGGCACTCAGCATCGAGCAGCGAGATTGCCCTCTCCACGCGCCGACGAATCTCTATTCCGTTCTGGGGCGTGCCAACATGCGCCTCAGAGATCATCTGTTCGCGTAGCTGCGGCTCGAGTCTCTCGTGCCGCTCTCGTGCCTGAAGGTAGTTGCCTATCTTGTTCCTCAGAACCGTCTGGCACCACTTTATGAACCCTCCAGGCATCGGGGCTTCCTTGTACCTGCTCCAGATCGTCATGAGCGCATCCTGGGCTATCTCGCGTGCTTCTTCCTCATCCCAAATCTTTCTTTTGGCCAAGGCGTGTAGCCTTGCGGACAAGTGCTCGAAAAGGTCGTGCTCTGCTTTGGGATCGCCGTCGAGGGCGCGACGGAGAAGGTCGTGATTGTTCGTCTCCACACCTGCCATGGTCACTCGAAAGGTCTAAAGCACACCCGCGGTCTGCTGGATTCTGGAGCTCCTGCCACCGAACACTAAGCCTAGTCGCCGGCTTCGCCACCCGCAATGCCCACTCTTGCTGCCCCGGGTTTACACCCTTCTTTGCAAGGCGGGCCTCCCACGCCAAAAAGCCACGATGGGTGAAGGGCCAACGGGGTCGACGCCTGGCTCCTTCTTCGGAGCGATGATGGCGGGTCTTCGACCGCGCGCACACCCGGCAACGGTGAGCCGTATGGGCGGGGATTGCCTGATCCCCGCGGGACGGAAAGGAGGGCAGAGTCATGGAAGGTGTCTTCGCTAGGAAGTCTGGTTGTCTGCGTGGGCACCGTTTTCGGGGCCTCGTAAGGCCGCAGGCGTCCTTGCCGTCGTCGGCTGGGCGTTGGAGGTGGGAGCTTCTGGCCGCCGTCGTTGTTTTGGTCTTTGCTCTGGCACCTGCGGTTCGGGCGGCTGGGTTCGACATGTGGGAGTACGGGTTCGAGGATGAAGATGAGTTCTGGAGCTGCTGGACAGTTCAGATCGACCCGGACCTCGTAGAGTTTTCGACCTCCAATCCCCATGGCGGAAGCAAGTGCATTTGCATCTCCGGAAACGCACAGCAGGGCAGCGGTGTCAAAGTCGTTTCCCCTTACATCCGTGCCGACTTCGACGACGACTACACAGTCTCCTTCGCGTTCAGGTACTCCGACTTCCACTGGGACAGGTTCATCATCTTCGGTCACATAAGGCTACTTCTCGACTATCCGTGGCTGCCGATAAAGTACGACCCCGTGGGTGACAACTCGTTCGTGGGGAACAACTTGTCGGATCGAGCTTTCAACTCCTTTCTCCCGGCGAACAAGTGGGGCAAGATCGTCATCCACTGCAGGCCCTCGGAGAGGAAGTACTGGGTCTTCATAGAAGGCGAGTATGTGGGCGAAGTTCAGTACCAGGCTAGCGTGACGCCAAGCCACAATTGGTGGTTCGAGGATAATGCTTCGCCCACCAACTTCCTCACTGCCTGCTTTGACGACTTCAAGGTCCACGCGATGCAGGAGCCCCCGGACTTCATCGTGCCGGGCATAGGCATAGCCGGCACCGTCTGCTCAACCTGGGTGAACCCACCCGTTGTGCCCTACCACAGCCAGTATCTGGACCCGTGTTCGCCTCCTTATCCCAACGGTCGGTGCATGCCGGCTTGCCTGGAGATGGTATTCGACAGGTTCGGCGACAACCTGCCCGTCAATATTCCCCCGACCGCGCAGGAATGGATAGCGGCGGCTGCCAATACAAACGACAGGGTCAACTGTCCCAATGGCAACTGGTCCGGGACGTACAGGGATGACCTGAGGCGCGCGGCGCACTTCTCTTCTGCTATGAAAGCGCTGACCAACACCCGGGGCGGCTGTCCGCCCAGCGGGTGTCCTTCGGGGAATCCCCCGGCGGGCTATGGGTGGAGAACCAGGGGCTATGCTGCGTTCGATGGCGTCTGGACACAGTTCGCTCCCGATGACACGGTCGATGTCTACCACCGCCTCTTCCCGACCGACCTGGCGCGGTTCCTTGCATCGGGGTATCCGATCATAGCGCTGATCGACCCGGACGCCTACGACTGCGACAGCTTGTACGCGGATACTTCGCCCGAGGCGCCCGGCGAAAAAGACTGCTTGGCCCCCATCGAGCACACCATAGTAGGCCATGCTTGCCTGCTCATTGGTTACGACAAGCTGGGCGCGTGGTCAGGCAACGCTACACACCGCCCGGCTTTCCTGCTCCACGACCCTGCGCTGGGTAGGAACCTCTGGATAGGGGCCCAGTACTTCTGGGATTCGGTCTGGGTGGGGAAGGAGTTTGTCTTTGCAGCGCCGTGGGAGATTCACGTGGCTGCGCCTGACAATGTTTCCGGATTCTCCAGTTTCACCGTCTCTGCTATCGTCTCCTACACGGGACCGAAGCCACTGGACGCGCTGTTCCCGGTTACCGGTGCCAATGTCAAGCTCACCGCGAGTGGAGCTGGCTTCCAGGGTGGCGAGAGCGCGACCCATCAGCTGACCGGCATCGGCGACAGTGGGGATGCGGCCTGGACCCACTGGAATCTCTTCGCCGGCGCGGGCTTCTCCGGCATTACCTTGAGCCTCGATGCATTTGCCACGCTGTCGCCTGCTTCCTCGTCTCATTCGTACCAGTCCTATGCCGACAACATTGGTTACACTGCCTCCGGGCTCACGCTGGCGACGTCTCCCGTCTACTTCCCCGCGCCCGACCCAGGTCATGCGGGATGGCCGTACGGCGGCGGCTGGTGGAGGCCTGGTTTCGGCGGGGGCTCTCTCAGGCTGGTAACAACTGGCTCTGGTGGACTGCTCTACGTCGGCTTACTGAACATGGGCGACGAACCGATTCACCCATGCACCCTGAGCCTGTATGCACATGATCCAGCAGTGACCGAGTGCAAGGTGCTTCAGGAGGCGCTGGAGCCTATGCCCTTTGCGGAGATCGACGTTCCGACCCTTGCGCCCGGCGACTCCGTGACACTTGGTCCCATCGAGTGGAACTACCCTGGGCCCAATTCGTTCGGCGAGCCTTACTACGCATTCTGGAGCGAGATCGATTGCCCCGAGGACCCGCCGGAGAGCATCTGGCCTGAGGATGAGAACAACTACGGTGTCCATGCCTACTACGAGTTCATCGGGGCTCTCGGCGAGCCTGTTTCGATGCAGTTCTTTATGGCGAACCCCGACAGTGACCCGCGCGAGATGCTCCTTGTGGCAGAAGTTTCCGGGGAAGCAGAGCAGTGGGAGGTGATTCTCGATCCTCCCGAGCCCGTGCTTGTTCCTGGCGAGCAGATGTGGCCCTGCTCTGCGACCATTGTACCCCAAGGCGATCTCCGCGAAGGCGCTGTGGTGGATGTGGAGTGCCTCATGAGCTACCCAGGGGGGGAGTTCATTCGCAAGACCGGCGGTCTCGGCATCCGGATCGATCCTGACGTCTCTGGGAGCGGGGAGCCTGCCGAGTGGGTGCCCACCACTGTCCTACTCTGGCCCCCAGCCCCCAATCCCAGCACGGGGTGGACACTCATTCGCTACGCGTTGCCACGCGAGACGGATGTCCGCTTGAGGGTATTCGACCTCTCCGGGCGCCTGATTTCGGATCTGAGCCCCGGTCTTACCGGCCCCGGGATGCACACGCTCCGTTGGGACGGAAGGGATCAGCACGGTCTCCGCGTCCCGGCTGGTGTCTACTTCTGCCGGCTCGAGCCGAAAGGTCTCAGCTCGAAGGAGGGGCGTCTCGTCATCGTGAGGTGACGGCCGGTACCTGAGAGGACGCCAGAAGCGAGTGCTCGTAGTCCTCTGGCGCCTCGAAACCCAGGAGGTGGAAGCAGGTGGCTGCGACATTGGCAAGCCCCGCTCCGCCTTCTGGGCTGCTCAGGACCAGTGGCCAACGCTTCCCGGCCGCCCCGGCATGGCCAGATGTAGGGGCGGCCGGTTGCTTCTCTGGCCCGCTTCCTTCATGGCCCGCGAGCCCCCTTGCTGTCCCAGCAGGCGGTGGTGTTGTCGTCGCCCAGCCTGATTCGGCGAGGCCGATCGGATCGTACAGAATGAGCGGGACGGGATTGAGCGAGTGGCTGGTCCTGGGCTTGGGAAGACCGGTGGCCTCATCTATCGCAAAGGAGCCGTCCTTCTCTCTCTCGTACATCTCGTCCGAGTTGCCGTGATCTGCGGTTACGAGTGCTACACCTCCTTCTTCCCTGATCGCCTCGAGTACCCGGCCGAGAGCAAGATCTACGGCTTCGACGGCGATGATCGCTGCGTTCCTGTCGCCGGTGTGGCCGACCATGTCGCCATTGGCGAAGTTGATCCTGCCGAACTTGAACGTTCCCTTGTGGATCCTCTCTATCGTGGCGTCAGCTATCTCGGCCGACTTCATCCAGGGGCGCTGCTCGAAAGGAACCTGGTCCGATGGGATCTCGAGGTACTCTTCGGTCTCGGGGTCGAACATGCCGGTACGGTTGCCGTTCCAGAAGTACGTAACGTGGCCGAACTTCTGGGTCTCGCTGCAGGCGAACTGCCGTATTCCATTGCGGGCCAGGTATTCGCCGAGTGTCCTTTCTATGTGCGGCGGTTCAACGAGGTACTGTTTCGGAATGTGGGCATCGCCGTCGTATTCCAGCATGCCGGCGTACTCGACCTTGGGCCTGCGCCCGCGGTCGAAGTGTGGAAACTCGTCCGACTCGAATGCCTTGCTGATCTCGATCGCCCGGTCTCCGCGGAAGTTGAAGAATATGACGCTGTCGCCATCACGTATTGGTCCTACGGGCGTGCCGTTGCGCACTATGACGAACGGCGGAATGAACTGATCGATCAGGCCTTCCTGCTCGCTTCTGTACGTCTCAATGGCCTCCCGGGCGGAGCCGAACCCGCGGGCCTTACCATGTACGTGCGCGTTCCACCCTCTCTCGACGATGGACCAGTCGGCTTCGTATCGGTCCATGGTGGTGACCATGCGGCCGCCTCCGGAGGCGATCTTGTACGTACGCCCCTCGGATCCGTCGTATCGGGCAAGGTAGTTCTCGAGACGGTCCACGTACGTCAGAGCGGAGGTCTCAGGAACGTCGCGGCCATCGAGCAGTATGTGCACGAAGAGACGCCTAACGCCCTCGCTGGCCGCACGATCTATCATTGCGTGCAGGTGGTCCTGGTGGGAATGCACGTTGCCGTCTGAGAGAAGTCCGATGAAATGGAGGGCCCCATCGTTTGCCTTGCAGTACTGGATGAGTTTCTTCCACGTACGACCTTCGAACATGCGGCCCGATTCGATGGACTTCCCGACCAGCTTTGCACCCTGATCGAAGATCCTCCCAGCGCCCAGGGCATTGTGTCCCACCTCCGAGTTGCCCATGTCAGCGTCGCTGGGGAGGCCTACGGCGGTGCCATGCGCCTTGAGCTTGACCCACGGGCAGTTGCGCATGAGCCAGTCGAGTACGGGTGTGCGGGCAAGGGCAACGGCGTCTGCCTCATCACCACGGCCCAGACCCACTCCATCCATGACGATCACCAAGAGGGGGCCGGGTCTCACTATGGCGTTCGCCTTCTCCTCAAGCGTCCAGTCCATGGAAGCCTCCTGTGTGGGTTTGAGGGGGCTAACACCCCCCTGTGGGAGCTGCTTGCGCTGCGAACCGCCCCCCGGCCGTGACGCGCTGTTGCTGCTGCCCTGAAGCGCCTGGGTGGTGCCCCAGGGCGGTAACGTCTTTCCTACAGAAGCACCTCCGTGCGCACCCTCTCGCGCAGCATCGAAGCCAGGAGTTCGATCTTCTCAGGTTCCTCGGCGCTCAGCAGATGATCGTACTCGTCGATCTGCTTTGCCACCTGGTAGGTGTGCCCTGGAACCTGCAGTAGTGGGATGCCTGCCTCGGCCGCGCGCGCAATGATATTGCCGGGGGGCAGGAGGTTGTTCGTCATCACTATGCCGCTTGCGCCGCTCTCTAGGGCAGCGAGGATCATGTCACTTCGATCGCCGCTCGTTATGACCAGCTTGTCCTTGGCCTTGAACGCCGGCAGCCGCAAGACGGCGTCGACCGACATGGCTCCTACGAGAACCTCTCCAATTCTCCGCGAGAGGTTCTCCTCGCCCGCTACGACCTTTGCGAAGAGTACCTCGGCAAGCGTCCCAACCGTGGCTGTGCGGAGTTCCTTGCGCTCGGGAAGCACTCCAAGAACCTCAAGATCCAGAGCGCGCACTTCTTCGAGATAGACGCTCTCGAACTCCTCAGTATCCTTGACCTGGTTGATCAGAAGCCCCACCAGCTCGACCCCCGCAAGGTCCACAGCTTTCTTGATGAAGTATGCGTCATCCAGGATGGTGCCTTCTTCTCCGTGGAGGATGAGCAGCAGCGGTGCCTGTAGGTGCTTTGCCAGCGAGAGGCTGTCGAGGCCGCGCGAGCGCCCGAAGCTCAGGTCGCGGCCACCTTCGGCAAAGAGCATCTCAGCCCCGGCATCGAGGGCGACCTTCTTCATTTCCGCAAGCTTCTCTTTGAGAGCTTCTGGCGTGTACATGTATTTGAGCTTGGCGTGCTCGAAGCCGAGGGTGATCGATTCGGGCTCGACTGAGAGCTCGAGAATCTTCACCATCAGAGCGGCATCGTAGTCCCACAGTCTCTTCTTCTTATACAGAAGCCGATCTCCAAAGGGCTTGATGTAGCCGCACTTGCGTCCAGCTACCTTCGCAAGTCCTGCGATGACGCTGGTCTTGCCCGCGCTCTTTCTCATTGATCCCACAACGAGGGTCTTCATCGATCGGGCCTCCTGTCAGGCGTTGTGCAAGAGCACACGCACATCGACACTCCTTACCCCTTCCCCCTTCTCATAGACGACGAGGGGGTTTATCTCGATGTCGCTGATTTCCTTGCAGCTGAGCAGCAGTGTACCCAGGCGGATCAGTGTATCCACTACCAGGTCGATGTCCTTTGGGTCTTCGCCTCGGACGCCCAGAAGCAGCGGATAGGTGCGGATTTCCTGTAGCATGGACATTACTTCCCATCTGCTCAGGGGGAGGGCTCGGAAAGCGACGTCCTTCATCACCTCTACATATATCCCTCCGAGTCCGAACATCAGCGTGGGGCCGAACGTCCTATCGATCCTGGCACCGACGATCGTCTCCAGCCCTGGCTTGAGCATCTCGGCTACTTCGACACCATCGATGCGAGCGTCCGGCTTGTAGCGCTTTGCATTGTGGATGATTGCCTGGTAGGCGTCGAGCACTTCTCCTTTGTTCTCCAGGTCGAGGGCCACACCACCGGCGTCGCTCTTATGGAGGATATCCCGCGACACGATCTTGAGAACAACCGGGTAGCCGATTTCCTCGGCTGCCTCCACGGCTTCTCCGATCGACCGGACAACCCTGCTTTTCGGCATCGGGACACCGGTTGCCTCCATTAGGGCCCTGCCCTCGTGGGCAAGAAGGAAGTTGCGTCCCTCAGAAAGGGCGTTCGCTATGACGGCCTCGCATGCGGAGACGTCGATGCTTGCGGTTTCCACCTCGGCCGGCGGACGCCGCCTGAACTCGTACTGTCGATAGAGGGCGCCAAGGCTCCCCACGCAGGAGTAGACATCGCCAAAGACCGCGACGCCCTTGGCGCGCAGGCCGGCTATGCAAGTCTCGATTTTCTCCCCTCCGAGCAGCGCGAAGAGAACAGGCTTGCCGTGGCTGCGAAACTCGGCGTCCATGCGCTCGATCATCTGCTCCATCGAATTGACGTCGAAGACAGCTGTCTCACAGTACAGGGCCAGGGCCGCGTGGATCTCCTCGGCTTCCGCTGCAGCCTTCAAAGCGGCCACGTAATCATCCGCGCTGGCCTGGCCCGTTATGTCGATAGGGTTCTTCGTGCTCCCGAAGGAGGGTGTCATCTCATCGAAGATCTCATGCAGCCGCTGCGCATCGTCGTAGAGTTTGACGCCGAAGCGCTCGCACGCGTCGGTTGCCAGAACGCCAACGCCTCCGCCGTTGGTGACGATCACAGTATTGCGGCCCTGCGGCAACGGAGCTGAAGCGAGGAACTTTGACCACTCGAAAGCATCCTGGATGCTGTCGGCTCGCAAGACGCCTGCCTGCCGCATCACCGCATCGAAGACTTCATCGGAGCCGGCGAGCGAGCCTGTGTGGGAGGCCGCCGCCATCGCACCCCGTTTGGAGCGCCCGGACTTGATGACGACGACTGGCTTGACCCGGGTCACGTGCTTGAGCACCGAGAGCAAGCGCGGCCCATCGTGGACTCCTTCCATGTAGATGAGGATGGCCCGGGTGAGACCGTCCTCGGCGAGGTATTCGAGCAGGTCGGCCTCGTCTATGTCGCTTTTATTGCCAACGGAGATAATCGTCGAGAGCCCGACGTGCTCGACTGCACTCTTTCCTATCATTGCGATCCCGAGGGCGCCGCTCTGGGTTATGATTGCTACGCCGCCTGGCATTATGTCCCTTGGGCCGAATGTCGCGTTGAGGGAAGCCGCTGCCGTGAAGATGCCGAACATGTTGGGGCCTATGATTCGCATGCCAGCGCTGCGTGCTATTTCGACTATTTCGCGCTCCTCCTGGATGTTGCCTACCTCGGAGAAGCCTGATGTGATGATAGGAAGGAACCTCACTTTCTTGCGGGCACAAGACTGAACCACTGATTTGACTAGCGAGGCAGGCACGGCAATAAGGGCAATGTCCACCTCTCCGGGCACGTCTTCGATCGACTTATACACTGGCCGACCCAGGATCTCGCCTCCCTTGGGGTTTATGGGGTATACCTCGCCTTCGTAGCCACTGGAGAGGATATTGGACATCAGGCTGTAGCCGATCTTGCCCGGTGTTCCAGAAGCTCCGACCACAGCCACGCTCCGTGGACGGAACAAGTACTTGATCTCGGGAACCTCAGCACTCATGACTTTCCTCGCTGGCCCTTGTCCCTGAAAACCATCTTCAGCTCGTACACCCCACCCTTGGCGCGCTTGCTGATATCGAAGCCCGCCTTCTCGAATATCTTGAGCATAGGCTGGTTGGTGACGAGGACCTCCGCGGTGAAGCCGAGCAGGCCTCGCTTCTTCGCAAGCAGCGTCAAATAGTTCAGCAGTTCCGTGCCGATGCCCTTGTGTTGCCAGTCGTCCCTTACGACGAAGGCCACCTCGGCGCTGTGGGCGTCAGGATGCATGGCGTACTGCCCTATTCCAACTATCGTCTCCCGCCCGCCTTCCTCCTGCACGACGGCCAGAATCACCATCTCTTTCGTGTAGTCTATCGCCACGAACTCCTGCAGCCGCTCGTGAGGCATATCGCGGCGTTCAGAAATGAAGCGCTTGTAAAGGCTTTGGTCCGAGAGCGAGTAGAAGAAGTCTTTCAGCAGCGGCTCATCGCTAATCTTGACCGGCCTGAGGAAGATTTGAAGTCCGCTGCGGGTAGTCCGGTAGGTCTCGAGTTGCTCCGGGTACTCACCCCGCTTCCCCGGAACAAAAGCCTGGTCCTGGTAGATCAGTTTGGCGGCCTTGGCTTGCTCGATCAGCCAGGGCCGGAACTTCGGATGTGCTATGGCGATCAGTGCCATGGCGCGCTCTCTGACATTCTTGCCATGGAGGTACGCGATCCCGTACTCGGTGACCACGTAGTGGATGTCACCCCGCGTGAGGGTGATGCCGGCTCCTTCTGGTAGCCTGGGAACGATGCGGGAATACTTCCCGTCCATTGCCGTCGATTGCAT
>CAYMBA010000058.1:0-13738 GCA_964388535.1 uncultured bacterium
CCGGGGTTTCCTTGTCGAGGACGGTGAACTGGGCATCCTCCTTGATATCGGAGATGGGGAGGACCTGGGGTTCTCGTAGACGTAGCGTTGGAGCTCCGCCTCGTTGGGAAACCTGCTTTCGGAAATGATCTTTGCCCGTTCTCCTTCACGCTGCACGATGATCGCCATCTGATCCCCTTTTCAGGCCCAGTTTGCTCCGTCCCTAGCATCGTGGAAGGCTTAGGCGCGATTCGAATGTAAAGACTAGATCCTATCGGTTCAGCCGACAAAGCTATGGAGTCTATACTGTAGTTATATCTTGTGTGCGTTAATCCGGATCGGAAACTCTATTATTCTGCAGCATATAATAGGGGAAGCACATTCGTCATATGACTTAGAGAGTCATTGGACCTGGACATATCCGCGATTAACCAAGAACCTGACACCCTCGTCAACGTCGCGACTCCGTATATGCCAGCCGAACTTCTTAGCCAACTCTGAAAGCTTCTCTTGAGGAATGGGGCTCTTCCGTTCTTTAAGGATGTAGTGCAACTTGGAGGCAATAGCTAAAGTTGCAGTACTGGGCTCATCCTCAAGGATTTCTTCCAACCTTCGCGCAATTTTTTCAATCTCTTTTTTATGTTCTTGCCGCAAACTTTGCAAAACTGCTTTACCATCGTCAGTAAGCCTATACCGGTAAACCCGTCCTTCGAAAGGCCCCTCAATATCAAGCTTTTTAACTTCCTCACATAAAAGACCGCGTGCTACAAGGGAATCAAGCACAGCGGTTACTTCTTCACTATACGGGCCATAATAATATGGAACATAACTAACCGATATAGGCAACTTTTCTTTCAAAAAATAGATTAATTTTTGAATTCTCGTTCTCCCGATTATTCCTTCTTCGCCATAACGGTGAGCCAAAATCAGAATAACTACGCTGGGACTGATTGCCTTAGCACTTACCATGCTTATCCCCCCTCAAACCAAGATTTTATCGCTTCATGGATCGAACTTCTTAGTTTAGCATATTTCTCGCGCCGCTTATCGCGGTCTGGAATGTCCACTGGCATGTATACGTAAAGATGGGCTTCTGGTTCAACCTTTACTTTTTGGCTAAGGCTGTCTGGCATGTCAGCAAGGCGTTCGTCGCGTCCCTCTTCGTCAACTACTCGAATGTCTTCCTCCAAAGCCACATCAGGAGAGCGGTACAGAGGATTTTCTTGTGTACGGATATCTACAATAACAAGATCTTGATCCTCTGAGAGCACTTCGGCGAGATGCCGCTGCAAATCTTCTTGACAATCTGTATTGCTGATAAGTCTTTCCCTCTTGGTGGCTCCAGCGCCTGGCAGACCGGTCAGCCGGCAAGCAAAAACTTGCCGAAGCAATTGGCGTGATAGAAGTCTCGACACCAGCTTATTAACCGGCGTCTCACTTGGGAACTGTTCTAGTTGGGCAAGCAGCCAGAAATCGTTAGATTTGAGGAAATATGCGCGCCACTCCTTGTCTTTGGGTCTATAAATATACAGCTTTTTAATAGCTTTCCCCTCTTCGGAATTTGTGCGTGCTGCTTGGAGGATGGCTCTCCGAAGCATTGCATCGGTAATGCGCCGAATTCGGTGGCTATATACTTGACGAGTCATCTGATACCGAGCGAGGATTACCTGTTCAGCGGCCTCTATTCCATCGCAACTTATTGCAAGGTGTGGCTCCTCTGAACCTCCAATTGTTGTAAAGCAATCGATAACACGCTCAAGATCAATAACCCCATATCTTACTCCGGCGAATAGACTATCCCTTAAGAGGTAATCCAATTTGTCTGCGTCGAGAGGTCCTGAGACTATTTGCCTTAGAATCGGTTTTGTGACAGGTTCAACCGTGTTAAGTATTGAAGCTATTTCCTCACGATCTTCATTTGGAAGTACTGCTGCTATTTCTTGATCATTTAAAATGATATCAACTGTAATTTGCTCGTGGACTTTGTTTGCTGGCACACTCTCAGGCAACGTGCCTGCTTCATTGGTTAATATACTAAAAGGCACATCAGAGACATGGGAAAAAGGTCCATGTCCGATATCATGGAGGAGTGCAGCTAAGCGCACAAGCCGCGTTTGTCTCTCATCAAGCTCGATCTTACGTGCAATTTTAGCGGCAATATGCATCACGCCTAGAGAGTGTTCAAAACGTGAGTGCCGTGCGCCAGGATACACATACGAAGTGAAGGCCAGTTGACTGATTCCACGCAATCGTTGAAACACTCGGCTATTGATTAGTCTCTCTTCTTCACTCGTGTATTCGATGAAGCCGTGAACAGGGTCTCGTACATGTAATGGCCGATCAGGCATTACTCATTCGCCTCCTCCTAATTATATTAACATCTTTCACGCTTTGAAGAATGCTAGGTGCCTGATGTGGTATATTAGCCAAATCGTTTGATCTCCCTACCCTTGGGGACGCGAAAGGTTTCGCCGGGGAAGGTGCTTCTCCGCACCCGCTCGGCGTAGCCCTTGGAGGCCAGAAGCTGCTTAGCGCTAACTTGAGTCGGTGGAATCTCTCTCCTCAAGTTCTGCCCCTATCTGTTCGAGTGTCTCGTAGATCTGGTCCTTAAGCCTGCCGATGTCCTCCTTAGGGTGAACTCGCAAATGTAGCTCCAACTCCATCTCAGCTCCTCTTTGCTGGAGCGGGAGCAAAACGCCGCGCAAGAAATCGGACAGCTTCGCCCAAGGCAGCCTTATACGCCAGTCCAAACTCCCGACGGTCTCGGATGGCTCCGCTACCCTCAATGCCCCCTCGGAAGATTCTCCGGAGTCCTTTTCCGCCTCATAGGCTGGCTTACGCTCCTCTCCCCCAGCTGCCGTCCCATCCTCAGACTCGGAAACCTCAGGAATCACCTCCTTGTTTACGAGGAAAGCTCCGTCCAACGAAACCCTAGGCACTGGCTTCTTGAAGAACACCCGATCCTCAACGCGTAGGCCGAAAATGCCCTCTTCAACACCTCGCAGAACAGCCTGCTCCAGAACACTCCTGCTCGCGAGCATTGGCAGGTTGGGATAGCGCAAAAACGCCTCGTAGACATCATCGAAAGGCTTCTCGGTTTCCTCGCCCAGCACCTTGAGCACATGGCGCGGTGCGATGCGGTTAAGCAGGAGCTCCCTAGCTTCCATGAAACTGCAAACACGCTTAGCCAATGTCTCCCTCACCCCAACTGTGGGGAGACCGAGATCAAACCATTCGAGACCAGCCGCTCCTAGCTTAAAAAGACGGCGGTAGGCCGAAAGCAGCCTATAGGCGATGCCTTTTTCAGCATCCCTCAGCTTCCTCTCCAATGCCTCGCGATTATCGTGGGACAGCCTTTTAACCAAAGGTTTGTCATCACGAATAGAGCGAAGCGCAAGGTAACGCTTCACGAGGCGGTAGAGTTCGGCCATCTCGCCAGCGTCCGGCACAAGCACCACAAGCGTGTTTTTGTATACACGGAAGGTCAAACTGGTTTTCTCTAAGAGGTCTCGGATGAACTCCTCGCTGGACTGCTCATCTGCCAACACCGCAAGCTTGAGCTCCTTGGTGTCGGGTATGTCCTGTGGTCCACGGGGGTAGAGGTAGACCCGCATCTCGTCACCGGCTAGGTCCTGCAGGCGTTCGTGGATTTCTTGCCGAATCTGATCCTCGTCGATTACGTCCTCGCGCTCGACGATGATGCGGTTGGGGTTTGGCTCGGTTGAGAACCAATAGAAGCCGCCTTCCTCCCAAAGGTACCAAAGCACATCTTTGAGGTGGTGTAAGGCGTCGCCCACGATGGGAGCTGGGATCCCCTCGCGCAGTAGCGCCACACGAAGTTGCGGGATGCCAGCGCCTTTTCGCTCACTGCCGCTGAAAGAATAGAGGAAGATTGAGATAGCAAGTCCTGAGGCCACACCGAAGCGTGCGTACTCGGAACCCATCTGGCGGTCGATTCTCTGCGCCTTGGCGTTTGTATTCGCGATGTCCGAGGCGATGACACCTTCGTACTCATTGCCTATATGCTTCACGAGCTCCCGGCGGATTCGGGGGTTTGACAGGCTTACATGTGCAGGCTGGATAAGAGGAGCCGGATGCTCTTGTCGGTAGAGATCGGCTACCACCTCGGCAAGGAGCCTCAGGACCCCACGCGTTCGTTGGAAGGTCGGGATCGTGCTCCAGCGTTCGAAGAGGAGATCGATAAGCTCCGGATGAAATGGATAAGCCCGACGAATCTTATCCCGATAGGCAGGCTCGCGCACCGCGCTTGGCACCTCGTCTCCCAGGCGTTGGTAAAGTTCCCAATAGGCATCGGCGACGCGCTTAGCCTCTCTAGAATCCCCCACATCCTCGAAGAGGCGCTTGCGAATGACCTCGTAGATCTCCACGCCCTTCACAGGCTCATAAACAGCTTCCATGCGCCCAGTGATCCGTTGTAGTTGCTGAAGTGCTAGCTCGCCTTCTTCGCCGTAGGGGGCACTTGAGGGGAGGGTTACCACCAGGGCAGCCCGCGGGAGCACTTTCACAGTCTCGGTGAGCTCCTGCATGAAGCTCAACACCTGGGTCTGGTAAGCCCGGCCGGCATCCGTGCTTCCCCCGCTCTTTTCGATCTCCCTGGGTTCAACACATTTGGCTACATACTGAGCGATCTCGTCCAAGAGGATCAATACTGGCGCCTCTCCGAGGAGCTTGTGGAGGAGGTCCTTCCCCGGCGTGCGACGATGCTCATCATGCTCCTGGAGGAGTTCGTAGCGGCCGAGCTGTTCGGCTATCGCTCCCCATGGGGTCTTCCCCTTCAACGGATCAGCTGCCGTGCCCACGAAGACCGCGACCTTCGCCTCAGGAATCGCCGTCACCTCAGATCTCTCGAGCACTCGCTCCAAAAGTTCCGAACGCCTACATTCACCCTCCGCCTTGAAGAGGTGATAAAGGGCCACCAGGCTGTGGGTCTTTCCACCGCCAAAGGGGGTCTGAATTTGAATAACCGGCTCGCCGTCTTTACCGGCCAGTCGCGAAAGGACAGCCGCGAGCAGGTTCACGATCCCTTCTGTGGGATAGGTTTTGCGGAAGAAAGTTTCCGGATCCCGGTACTCCACCGGGCCGCGGTCGGCGATGACGTCCGCCAGGTCCGCTGCGAAGGTAGACTCATCGAACCTCGCCTCCCGGATATCCCGGTGCGGGACTGCCACCTCACGCCAGGGCTTAAGCGTCATTGCCGCCACCTCCCTCTTCGAACAAAGGGCCTTTACCTGTACTGGGTCGGGCCTTCTCACGCCAGCTGTAGAGTAACCCTTGCAGGATCTGCTTCTCCTTGTCGTTGTTTGGGAGGACCTCCGCTATCGCCTGGGCCATTCGCCTGAGGGACTCGCCCGAGAAGGGGCTCTGGGAGAGGAATTCCTCCAGTCCCTTGCGGTCATCCTTCTCCCAAAGGAGCGCGGCCTTGTGGATCACGTCCACCATGTTCTCGAAGGTCTCCCGTTTCAGGAAGCTCGCGTCGCGATCCTTGGGGCCGAGCACCCGGATATACTCCTTCTCTTTCTTCACAAAGCCGCCACGGTCCCAGTACCTCTCGAGCTCGATCCCCATGCTCTTTGCCAGTTTACTCGCCTCATCGAAGGGCACCCGGGCGTGGTTATAGGTCCAGCGCCAGAGGAGGTAGAACCGCGCCTGGGCGTCCACTGCACCCGGCTCCTCCTTCAAGATCCGCTCCAGGGCGAACTCGCTCACCACCTTGCGCACGTACTCCAGAAGCTCCCCCACGGTCACGGGCTCGCCGGAGAGCTTCTCCACCCGAGCGTACTTGCCAAAGGCCTCCACCGCCGGGCCGATGGCGCTCATGAAGAAGTCCGCTCCTCGGATGTCTCCGTTCCAGAACTGCTCGAGCTTTCTCCGCACCCGCTCCTCGATCTCCCACCGTACCCTGGGGAACTCCCCGATTTCCTCGGTGAACCGGGGCCGGCAGACCATGTAGATGGAGGAAGCGAGTGAGGCCGTTTCCTGGGCGTTAGGCCGCACACCTCTCTCGGTGTGGATGGGCCAGGAGGCTGTCATGTAGAGCCCGGCGTTCAGGAGCGCGTTGATGATGGCCTCCCAGGCCGCGGTCGTCTTGTGAGCGAAGACGATCACGGCGATGCCGTCCGGCTTTAGCACCCGGCGGATCTCGCGGAAGGCCTGGGTGAGCATCTCCTCGAAGAATGCCCTCGCCTGCGTTCGTCCACCCTGCCTGTTGGGATCCTGCACAATCTCCTGGGACTTCGGAGTGAGCGACATGGCGAAGAGCTCTGGGTAGAGATCGCCCACCGTGCGTTTTAGCCAAACGTAGAAGAAATCGGAGAGCGCGGAATAATTAACATTGTCGTAGTAGGGTGGATCGGTGAGCACGGCGTCGAAGAAATCATTCGGCCAGGGCAGATCAGTAGCGGAGGAATTGATAATGGAAGACCCCGAAAGTGCAAAACCAGCGAAAGCACTACAGTGAGCAATTACATTTGAAATCCAATCCAGGGCAGACGCCCAATCGCCCGTGGAGTTGCTAAAGGGATTCAGCTCTATGTAGTCCCATACCATGGGTAAGGCTTGGCGAGTCATGGTATTACCAATAAGCTCACGCCCATTATTCCAGCGACAAAGCGAAGAGTTGTAATCAGTCAGCCTATCCACTCCTAGCGCCAAATACGTCGCCACCGCTCTGGCTAACTCCGGTTCGGCGCCCTCGTCGAGCATCCGCTTATGGGCCTTCCGTACCTTTTCGGCGAAGGTGACTAGCGTCAGCTTCTGCCGGGCATTAAAGAGATCCCCGAACTGCGTCATTCCGAACAGAGGCGTGGTGATTTGTCCTCGGCCAGTCATTTGAATCTCTTCATCCGGCACGGGGTCCAGGCCCCACTCGGCCCAAAGCTTCTGGCGTTTCTTCTCCAGCGCTACCTCGGCAGCGCGGAAGGCCTCAAGATCCCGTTCGGTGGCCAAGCGATAGGTCTTTCCTCTGCGGTTAGGATGGTGCAGCACCACGGCCACCAGCCGCCCCCCGGCCTTCCCCTCCCGGAACAGGCGCCGGGTGGTATCGGCGTCGATCGTCCCAGGGCAGAGAGGGCAGCGCACCACCGCCCGCGATACGGTCCCCTCGCTCGGGTCGAAGTCGATATCCTCCCCCTCCACGATCTCGAACTCCACCCGCTTTCGGACGCGGTTCGGGATCATCCGCAGCGCCACCTTCTTATTGGCCTTCCTAGCCAGCCACGTCTGGCGCATGAGCGGGATTTCAGCGCTGCAGCTTGAGTTCTGGCAGGGGACAGTCCGCGCCCAGATGTAGCCCACCGGGATCGAGCCATCGGGGTCCACAGGATAGAAGCGCTCGAGTTCCCTACGCGCTTCCTTAAGCACCCAATTCCCCCAGGCCTTCACCGCCTCAAGCAGCATGTTGTCCACCTGACGGGTTCGCGGCGATGAGGTATCGCGCTTGGGGGTCTCCATCGAGAGGCCTCCTGGAGGGGGCTCTTCCTTAGATTCGGGCGGCAGAACAATGGTCCCCGGCACCCCGTACTTCTGCGGATATTCGAGCACCGCCTTGAGGATAAGGACGGCCACGGGGTTGTAATCGAGGGCGTAGGTTTCGCAGCCAAGCCGCAGGGCCTCCAGGGGGATCGCCCCGCCGCCAGCGAACGGGTCCAACACCTTGGGGGCTCGGCCGCCGTGGGCCGCGTGGATGAGCTTTCGGGCCTCATCGAGGAGTGCCCCGTCAAGGGAGTTCTCCCAGGGGGCGAGCTGCTTTACCAAATTCAAGAGATCCTCCCGGCGTTCCGGGTCGTCTGGGACCAGGGCAGCGAAGGCCGTGGCCCGCGAGGCTGCCAGGGGACGCCTCGCCCACCAGATGTGGAGGGTGGATATGTGACCATGACGGATGTTCTTCTCGCGGGCCGAATGCGCCGAGACCTCCCGCAACGGGAAATCCACCTCGATCAACCGCGGTTTTCCCTCAGCCATCTAGCACCTCCTTGAGAGAGGAAACCCGGCGCGGCAGGCCTCCGGGCGTGTCCGGTCCCAGGTGCCAGATCTCCTCTTCCCCCACAAAGATCACATGCAGGCCCAGTTTCCTTAAAGGGACCAACATCCTCCGGATCAGGTTCCTGAAGCCGCGTGTGTTCGGAAGCGCGATCGCGCACACAGCGGAATCGTCATAGACCGAGAAAGCCTGCAGGAGGGCTTCCCCGAGGGCCGCCCGTCGTGTGGCCGCCGCTTGCCCGCCTGCCCGCTCCCCCTTGACCTCGATGTAGAGCCAACGGCCGGAGTCGGGAAACTGCGCCTCGATATCGATGCCCCGCTTTTGTCCGTAGCGCACGGTGAGATTCATGAACCCCTCGGCATCGAGCCGCTCGGCCAGGATCCGTTTCGCCTTGCTCTCACGCATGTGAGTTAACTCCTCTGCGTTTAAACACACACTCTGTGTTTTAAAACTCACTCTCTGCGTTTTATGTGTTTGTTTTAAGTCGATAATGAGCCCCTCTCCCCTTACCATCAAGTTCAAGCTTTCCAGTCTTTACTAGCTTTTGAAGAAGATAGTACGCTTGATAATCCTTCAACCGGCAAAGAGTTGCCGCCTCCCGCCGCGTAATTCGACCGTGAGCCCGTACATATTCCAAGATCATCTGCTCCATCTGGTGGCGCTCAAACCCTTTAGCCCGCACATAAGCGACCTCTTCACCTAGTCTGCGATACGTCGAAGCCGAAAGGTGGTAAGCTCGTCCCCGGCCTGTCCCCCGAGCCTCAATCAAGCCCGCTTCCACTAGACGCTCAAGCACGGCACGCGCTTCCCCTTCCGACTTTTGGATCAGCCGAGCAGCCTCTTGGGTAGTGAGTCGCCGTTCCTGCCAGAGGCCATTGAGCACGAGTAGTTCGTCCAGTTCCAACAGGCGGCCAGCTTGGTTTTCCTCCGCAACTAAGCGCACGAAGTCCAAGTTCGCCTTCCCGCCGGACAACACGAGCACAACGCTCTCGAAGGTGCTCCGCTCGTAGGAAGGGGCCGGACGCCCGTTGCGTAGCTGCTCCTCGAAGATGATGTCGATGCCGCGGCCTGTGCGCTCGACGACCCCAGCGCGCTTGAACGCGTCAGCTAAGAGCGGATTACGAGGACGCGGCGGGGCCACCAGTAGGTTGTCCAAACGGATGCCCTCGGGGAAACCACCAGGGTTTGAGATCTCAATGCGGTCCTCATACCACTGAACATGCACCGCGCCAAGGCGTGAGTAATCGCGGTGGATCAGAGCGTTTGCTAACCCCTCACGGAACGCCCGCTCGGGGTAGTCAGGCACCCCAATGCGGATCAAACCGATGGTGACCTCCTCTTCACGGTTCCGGGCCCGGAAATGTGTCAGGATCTCCTCCATGACCCGCAGGAGTGGCCAGTGAAAGAACTCATTGACCTCGACACGTGTTCCCGTGAGCACTTGGAAGGCCACTTCGTGCGTGGGGATGAACCGTCGCAAGGCCTCTTCCTTGCCGAAAAGAAGGAGACCAAGCACCCGAACCGCTGTAACTTCATGATTGGCTTCCACGGCGCCCAAGGCTTTGGCAAGCTCGATGTCGGGAAGGTCAAGCAGCGTCTGATCGCCCTGTCCGCGGCTTTCCCGGTTGAAACGTCGGAAGCGCTCGAACTCCAACGGATCGAGGTCCTCCCAACGGGCCTCGGGGACAATGAGGGCGGAGTAGTCCAAAATCCCTTGACTTGCCAGTCGAGCTTGCATCTCATGAAAGTGGTACGGAATGCACTCTGGCTTCCCTCTTCCGCCAATCGTCCGACGCAGGTACTTCCCCTCAGTCGTGCTCACTGGAACGCGGGACGGGGGCACTTCAATGACTAAAACTGGTTTCCCTTCCACAGGAACTAGAAAAACACGGCAGGCAAGGGAGGGGCGTGTCCGGTTGGCAATAAGGGCTTGAACCCGCACGGGATCAGTTGTGCGGCTTTCGTGCCGGGGGCGCGCGCCGGTCACGCGCCCGTCATCCTCCACCCCTACGAGGATCCAGCCCGGCTCCGTGCCCGGACGGTTAGCCATACACACGACCGCTTCCACGAGTTCAGGATCGGTGAGGGGGCGATGCTCTTCACCTTTGAATTCGATAGCAAGGTTCTCCCCCTGAGAGATGAGCCGTTTTATGAACTCCGACGTTATCATTTCGCGGCCTTCCAATCCCTCACAACATAGCGGACAATCTCCACTACCTGTTCGGGTTTGAGTTTCGCTGCCGGGTTCTGAATGAGGTGTAAAACCGGGTCTTCTACAGCGTTTTCAACCACATAAAGCCAGTAGTCGTCGCCCAAACGCTGGGCCATAAGCCACTCATTGGGGGTGAGGACAACCGCGCCGGTGCGAGCCCGGGCTTTCACCTCAATGTAGCGGACACTTCCATCGGGAGCCGTCGAGCGGATGTCGTAGCCCAGGTTCTCTCGGGAGACATCCTCAGGCATGCGCCCTTGCGCCCGCTCATGCTGCATAGCCACTTCCATGCCGAGGGCCTCCACTTCGATGTCGGAGTCCATCGCCTCCTCACGCGCCGTCCTGGGCGCGGGAACCACACGGGTCACGCCCAGGACACTAGGCGTAGCAGGAAGGAGCGTTACTTCCCGCCGGATGGTCTCTTCAAGCTCCCGCTTTCGAGCTTCCAGCTCCTCCCTCCTCCGCTCCTCGTTCTGGATGGTGGCCTCTGGGATGTTTTCCCCTTGTGCTCGCCTTATCTCGTAATCCATCAGCTTGGCCTCGGACTCCAAAAGCATCTGCTCTAAAGAACGTAGCCCGTACTTGCGCTTGACGGCCGCGTCGCGCTTTCGCTGTTCTAGAAGCTCCTGACGATATACTTCTAGTGCATTTTGGATGGCAAAGGCAACCACACGTCCTTCATCCCCGATATTGGCTAGGAGAGACGGGGCTCTTTTCAGCCTAGCAGCTGCCTCTTCAGATGAAAGGGGCTTTAAATCCCAGAGGACGGAGGGATGGATCAAACAGGGTTCCCCCGCTTTCGGCTCGTAGACGGCGAAGAGACGCTTGCCCGCAACACGGTTGAGCCCGTCGCGGATCTCAACTTCCAAGAACCAGACTAGACCATCTAGTTTTCCGTCCGGATCAGCAAAAACAGCCCCACGCCGCACGTCCGCGGCGCACTTCAAGAAAAGCTGCTCGATAACCGTCTCAAGCAATGGATGCCCCGGGGAGACAAAAGCAGCCCCTTGAAGTCTAGCACGTTCCTTATCGAATGCGATTTTCGTGTACTCGGAAAAGACCTCACCATATCTGTCTTTGAAAGCCTTGGACACTTTCCTCAGCTCGTATGGGACGCGTGAAAGGCGCCACAATCCACCTTCTTGCTGTTCCAACGGCACATTAAGAAAGCGACATGCCCGTTCAAAGAAAAGTTCGATGTACTCAGGTACCAACCGGTTCTCCAGTGCTTTGCGCTCTTCACCAAGAATGCGCTGCAGGTCGATATGGCGCACTGCTAGCCCCTCAAGGGCTGCCTCCCGCACGCGTTGGAGTGCTTGCCTGTCTGGCACCGCTTCGATCTCCCGTACGATCTCGTCAAGCGTGCGGCGGTTGGCGATCGCCTCTACGATTAAGTCCTTGAGACTTTTGCCGGGGAGGACTTCCCCCACAACGTCGAATACCCGGTCACTGCCCATCGCATCTTGGACCTCCTCCAGCTTGCGAAACAGGGCCTCAAGCACCTTGCCCTCGCGAGTATCGACGGCCACTAGGTTATAGATGTGCACTTCTTTTGTTTGACCATAACGATGCACCCGTCCCATGCGCTGCTCCAGCCGGTTTGGGTTCCAAGGTATGTCATAATTAACCATGAGTGAGCAGAACTGCAGGTTGATTCCCTCACCGCCTGCCTCAGTGGAGACCATCACCTGCACCCGCTCTCGGAACGTGTGCTCCGCACGGATGCGTGCATCCAAGTTCATCCCTCCGTGCAACGCCACGACGGAGTAACCCCACGCTTGTAACTTCTCAACGAGATACTCAAGAGTCTCTCGCGACTCAGTAAAGATGAGGAGTTTCTCGCCCGTTCTGCGGATCTGCTCCTCTTCCATCACTCGGCGGAGTTCCCCTAGCTTAGTCTCGACCTCGAGGCGCTCGGCTTGTTTGGCCAAACGGATCAGCTCTCCAAGACGATCGATCTCGCTTTCCAGCTCCTCCCGAGTCTCTGCAGCGGTGAGACGTTCAACCAGCTCCTCCTCACGACGGAGGCGCTCCCACTCCTCCAAATCTTCCAGAGCTTCCTCGTCGATCTCTCCTCGCTCGGCCAGCCACTGTCCCAGCTTGAGCAGCTGCTGCAGGCGGTTTCGACGTCGCTCCAGGGAACGCCGGACGGCCCGCACGCTCGAGGCCAACCGTCGCTGCAGGATCAGAAGGGCGAAGGCTACGTTACGCTTCTCCGCCGCCAGAGCCTTGTTGTAAGACTCCTCCACGTAGGCGGTCACGGCGTTATAGAGCCTCTTCTCCTCGTCACTCAGGAGATATTTGATCGTGAATACCTTGCGCGGAGGAAAAAGCGGCCGGCCATGGAAATCCTTAAGGTCTTCCTTAAGGCGCCTAAGGAAAAGTGGGTTGTCCCTTTCCTGCACGGATCTCAGCAGCAACTCTTTGGAAGCGAAGAAGCCAGGTTCCAGGAGGTCTAGAAAGAGCCGAAAGTTCTCTGGATCGCCCCGGTGAGGCGTGGCCGTGAGAAACAGAAGGAACTGGCTGGTGCGAGAGAGCAACTCCCCCAGGCGATAGCGGCCCGTCTTAGTCGTTTTCTCACCGTATCGATAGGCAGCCATTTTGTGTGCTTCATCCACAATCACCAAGTCCCAACGGGCCTCGGCCAGCGTGGCCATCACGTCGTCCTGCTTGGCAAAGTCCATAGAGGTGATGATTTGGGCTTCAGCCCCCCAGATGTTTCGCCCCCAGGCGGCGTTCATTACCCCCCGGTCTACGATGAGGAAGTTCTCAGCGAAGCGCTCCTTCATCTCGCGTAGCCACTGATCTTTAAGGTGGCCAGGTACCACGATGAGGACTCGGCGAACGAGACCACGATATTTCAGCTCCTTGAGGAGCAACCCGGCCATGATCGTCTTACCCGCGCCGGGATCGTCAGCCAGGAGGAAACGAACCCGCGGGTTCTTGAGAATGTAGAAGTAAACAGCCTCGATCTGGTGTGGCAATGGGTCGATCTGTGAGACATTTACCGCGAATAGGGGGTCAAACTGCTGGGCGTAGCGGATGCGGTGGGCTTCGACCGATAGGAAGAAGGCCTCGCCCTGACCTTGGAAATCCCGCTTCGTCAGAGATATACACTGAACGCTGGCTAGGTCTTCGGGAGAGAAGATTTGGGAGTAGAACCGTCGAGTACGTACTCCAACAACCTCAAGGTGTACTAATTCGTCTAGTCTCTGCACCCGGAGGACGCGAACGGGCTCCGGCCAACAGTCACCCTCAAGGACATCGTCTGGTTTAATCTCAGGGGCGGTCATGTCTTGGCATTCCCTTCTCGACAGTAGAGTCGCCAACAGGGAGTCTTTCAATAGTGTGTCCGAGCAGTCTGGGAGATTGGAAAGCCCAGGTTTGCCTTGTAGAGTTGGCGACCTCTAGATTTTCTCCACCCGCCTTTTGGTGGCCTTTACCTTCGGGCTCAAGCCATTGTCCCTTAGAAAGGTCGTCTTTGCGAAAGGTCTGAATCCGCTCGTCAGCTACCTTAAGAAAACTCCGAAAGTAATTGGCGTAGCTTT
>CAYMBA010000059.1:0-13702 GCA_964388535.1 uncultured bacterium
TGGGTCGAGCTCATCGAGAAGACGCCCGTGGGGGTAGTGTTCGAGGACGGCTTGGCCCGTCCGGTTTTCGCTGACGGCACCCTTGGCTCGGCAATGAGCGTGCCTGCGGGTTTGCCTCTCCTGTCTCTGGACCCCGCACTCGCCCTGGGAGGCGCGGGGGGAGAGCCGCCGAGCGTGATGGATTTCCTTCGTGCCCTGGCAGAGACGAGGCGGCTGAGGCCATCGCTGTGGGGAGCCATCGGACAGATCGCCCTTTCACAGGATGGCGTGTACAAGTTTCTCGTGACAGATCCCCCAAGTCTTGTTATTGGGGAAGGGATACCGACGGGAGAGAAGATGGCGGCGCTGGAAGCAGTGCTCGCGGATCTGGAGCCCGGAAGCCGGTGGTCGATAGACCTTCGTTACGAGGGCGAGGTCGTTGTAGCCCCGCTAGAGGAAGGCCGCTTGGAGAGCGAGTAGATGGCGTCTGAAAGGGTCATTGCTGGCCTCGATGTCGGTACCACCAGCGTGATCGCTGTACTGGCTGAGCCACGCGAAGATGGGGGCCTGGATGTCCTGGGAGTAGGCGAGAAGCCATCCACTGGCATAAAGCGGGGCAACCTCGTGGACCTGGAGGCCACCGTCGAGGCAATCTCGAGGGCTCTCGAGCAAGCGCAGCAGATGGCCGGTTTGGAGGTGCGGGAAGTCTTCGCTGCCGTTACCGGCGATCATATCGAGTCCATGAACAGCCGAGGCGTGATCGCAGTCTCGGGTAGGGACGGGGAAATCGGCGCCGAGGACGTCTCGAGGGTCGTCGAGAGTGCACGCGCCGTCGCCATTCCTTCGAGCAGGGAGATCCTCCACGTTCTGCCCCAGGAATTCGTTGTGGATGACCAGACCGGCATTCGCGATCCATCTGGCATGACTGGGGTCAGGCTCGAGGCCCAGGTGCACATTGTCACGGCTTCGAAGACTGCCGTCAGGAATCTCATCCGCAGCATCGAAAGGGCTGGCTACCGGGTGGCAGGTCTTGTAGCACAGCCTCTGGCCAGCTCGTGGGCCGTGCTGGAGGAGGACGAGAGGCGGCTCGGCGTGGTGCTCCTGGATGTTGGTGCCGGCACCACCGGGATCGCCGTCTGGTTCGAGGGCTCTGTGCACGAGACGGCAGTGATCGGGATAGGGGGTGCGCAGATAACGAACGACATCGCAATCGGACTTCGCACACCACTTGAGTCGGCTGAGCGGGTGAAGGTCGAATACGGGTCGGCATTCGGTGCGCACCTGGCCGCGGACGAGCACGTGGAGCTGCCGGGCGTGGGCGGGCGGCCCTCGCGCAGGGTGAGCCGGCATGTTTTGGCCGCCATAGTCGAGCCTCGTGTGGAGGAGATCCTCGTCTCCGCACGGCGGGTCGTCGAGAGGCTCCAAGGAACCGAGGTGCTAGCTGCTGGAATCGTCCTGACCGGGGGCACTTCCCAGTTGGACGGCGTGCTGGATTTGGCTGAACAGGTCTTCGAGATGCCCGCTAGGCGCGGTGTCCCTGGACGGCTTGGGGGCCTTGGCGAGGTGGGCAGCGATCCCAGGTTCGCCGCCAGCGTGGGTCTGGTGCGCTTCGGCGCCGACCTGAGAGCTACCGGGGGTGCCCAGAGCAGGCGCGCCGCGACGCCTGCCTGGCGTGGCTGGCTGCGCTCCCGGATCCGTTTTCTGGGCTGAGTGCGAGCCGCTGTTGGCGGTTCGAAGGATAGATTCGTCCACCTGCTGGCGGTATTCCCGAGGCCGCACGACTGGGCGATGGCAGGGAGCTCGCAGCTGCGGCACTGAGGCCGCATCAGGGGGAGCAAGGATGCTCGTTGAGATCAATGAAAACAAGCAATCGCCCGCCGTTCTCAAGGTCATAGGGCTTGGTGGAGCGGGGGGGAATGCCGTCGAGAGGATGATCCAGACGGACATCCGCGGCGTGGAGTTCCTCGTGGCCAATACGGACATCCAGGCGCTGAACGCGTCTTCCTGCCCTACGAAGATCCAGATTGGCGCCGGTGTCACAGGTGGTCTGGGGTCCGGTGGCGACCCCAGCATTGGGCGTCGCGCGGCGGAAGAGGACATAGATTCCATTCGAGAACGGCTCGAAGGCGCGGACATGGTCTTCATCACTGCCGGCATGGGGGGTGGTACGGGTACGGGGGCCAGTCCCCTAGTGGCAGAGGTCGCTCGGCAGATGGGCGCACTCACTGTCGCGGTAGTGACGACTCCTTTCCGTTTCGAGGGTCGCAAGCGGATGCGCCAGGCCCTAGACGGCCTTGAGGAGCTTAGGAGTGCTGTCGACACACTGATCGTTATCCAAAACCAGCGGCTGATTGAGATTGTCGACCGCAATACTCCCCTCACGGAGGCGCTCAAGGTTGCCGATGACGTGCTGACCCATGCCACGAAGGGAATCTCCGAGATCATAACCGTACCTGGGCTTATCAACGTGGACTTCGCAGACGTAAGGAGTGTCATGCAGGGCATGGGCAACGCTCTGATGGGTATGGGCTTTGGCACCGGTGAGAAGAGGGCCGTGGAGGCCGCCAAGGCAGCCATCTCGAGTCCCCTGCTCGAGGACATATCGATCGGCGGTGCGCGCGGGATCCTGGTCAATTTCATGGGCGGATCCGACATGTCGCTGACTGAGGTGGACGAGGCTGCGAGGCTCGTCCTGGATGCCGCGGGAGAAGACGCCAATGTAATCTTTGGTGCCGTGGTGGACCCGAACTTGGATGGGGAGATTCGGGTTACGCTAATCGCCACCGGATTCGGCGAGGCAGCCGAAGAGAAGAGCGCGGGGCTTGAGGCAGCCAGGCTCTCTGGTCCGCGCGACTTTCGTGAGCCAGTGCTATCGGGGGTCGGAACGGCTGGGACGTCAGCACGAGCCGCAGCGCTAGAAACGAGCGAGCGCGCACCCAGTGCAAAGCCATCCGAGGTGGTTTCGGGTTCGGGAGTTGCCGGGCCCAAGCAGGCTGCTCCCGGTTCTGGGCTGATCGGCCTGCATGTGGCGCCTGCTGGTGATCAGAGTGCGGGTGCGGGTGCCAAGGTTAGCCTCTCAGACTCCGGCCCGGCGCCAGTTTCTCCCAGTGGGGGGACGGCCCCAGGTCTCGGTGAGTCCCAGCCAACACAGGACAGCCTCCTCTTCGAGGACGGGGTGATCGGGAAGCCGAGGCCCATTTCCCGTGTGCCCGAGCGTAGTGGTCCAGGAGAAGGGCCGCCCAAAGCGGCTTCGTCGACCCTAGTGCCAGAGAATGTGGTGCCGCTGGTCTGGAAGAAGAATGTCTCGGGTAGCCGGTGGCAGCCGACTATGTCGAGTCGTTGGCAACGTGTACTGCGAAGGGACAGCCTGGATGTCCCGTCGTTCATGAGGCGGCGCCAGATGGACTAGCGGCTTCCTGGTGGTTCGGATGCGGCCACTCGTTCGGGCCGTAGCAGGCGGCAAATGTCTCCCGAGGCGGCCAAGGGCGATGTTGCGCTCTGTTTCCCCAACACGAGAGCGATCGCGCGGAACAATCTGGGCTACCTGATCGTCCGCTCGATGCTCCTTTCCATGGACTTCGTGCGCCTTCACGAGTTCTGGCTCTCGGGCGGCGAAGGTGGTGGAAGTCTCGCTAGTACCCCCGGAGCACCGCCGCTTTCTCGATGTGGTATCGTCCTCTTCAGCGTTTCCTACGAGGGTGACCTGCCGAACGTAATGAAGATGCTTTCCCAGGGGGGACTCAGCCAATTGAGCATCGACCGGGAGGCCGACGATCCCCCTGTCTGCGGTGGTGGGGCGGCGGTTGCGATCAATCCTGCTCCCTTCGCTGGTGTTTTCGACTTCATTGTTCACGGGGAGGCAGAGGCTGTTCTTCCGGTCTTGATGGACCGCTGGCGACCAGCGTTGGAGGGGGAGACGCGGATTGCGGTGGATGAGATCGAGCGGCTGCCCTTCGTCATATCCACACCCTCCGTCATGCAGCGCGTCTGGCGAAAGGGCCCCGGGGGGCTGCACGCACGATCTTGCTTGAATAGCTTCGGTCTCTTTCGGGCCACTGAATCCATCACTCCCCAGGCAGCGCGCAAGTATGACCCCGAGGATCTCTTCGGTCCATGCGACGGCAAGGTCCTCCCGGGTGAAGCGAGCATGGGCATGATGCTCGATTTCAAGGGCCTCGGACGAATCACTCCACCGCAGGCGGACGTTGGGGCCCAACCGTCGTTGCATGTTCATCGCCTTCAGGGCAAGCGAGCTTTCAGTGCCCATGTGCTGGCCGAGGTGGAGAGGGGCTGCCGGAGAGCATGCGTGTTTTGTGCAGCCAGTACGATCTACAGCCCGAGGCGCACTGTCGATCTGAACGACCTGGGGGAGGTGATTCTTCGTGAGAGCCACGCAGGGGAAACCGTAGGCCTGCTGGGCCTTTCTCCTGCGGAGGTGGAAGGTATCGACCGGCTTGCCAGGCGCCTCAAGAACGAGGGCAGACGGGTTGCTCTGGGGAGTCTTCCTCCGGCCTTGACGCAGGATCGTATTGCAGCCGAAATCGCAGCTGCCAGCGGAACGAAGACGGCCACGATTGCGCCAGAGGTAGGAAGCGAAAGGCTCCGCTTCGCCCTGGGCAAGCCCTTTCCGGACGATGAGATTGTCTCCTTCGCATCCAGGCTTGCGCGCAGTGGGGTGAAGCAGATCCGCTGCTACTTCATCATCGGGCTTCCAGGGGAGAGGGACGAGGACGTTCGGTCCATAGGGGTTCTGCTTAGGCGCCTGCGGGAGGCATGTCCCTCCTCGACGAGCCTCGCAGCAACCCTGAACCCTTTCGTGCCGATGCCGCGCACACCGCTTCAGTGGGCGGCGGCCCCGCGGGAGTCGCTTTTGCGCAGGCGCGTGCAGATGGTTAGGGTTTCCTGCCCCGATGGTGTGCGGCTAAAGGTGAAAAGCCTTAAGGCCGCAAGGTGGCATGCCCTGCTGGCGAGGGGAGACTACCGCTGGGCCACGTTCCTCTCGAAGTGGCCTGGAGGCATCTCTGGTGGGCTGCGCTGGTGGGGGCTGCAGCGTTCCGACGTGCTGGGTCCGATCGAGCCTGGTGCACCCACCCCATGGGACTACTTGGGAGCACCGGAGGAGCCAGAGTTGCACCTGAAGCGATGGCGGAAGTATGCGCGAGAGGTAGGCTTGGAGTGAAGCCTAGGACCCTGGGAGGCAACACCAGCAAGGAGTGGGTACCATCGCCCCGGGCTTCGCGCAGCCTCCATATAGGAATGTGATGGGCCCAGGGAGGAACTTAGACCTGTGTCTCTGCCGGGGCTCGACGCCTCGTGATGTTCTTCTGTACGAGTCCTTTCTTAAGACAGCGGGTACACACACGGATCCGCCGAGGCTTACCATCGACTATTGCTCGCACTCGCTGCAAGTTGGGCTGCCACGTGCGCTTCGTCATGTTGTGAGCGTTGCTGATGCTGTGGCCCCGCTGAATCCCCTTGCCGCAGATGTCACACCTTCTGGACATGACTCAATCTCCCATCAAGGCGGTGAAACCGCCGCCGTCTTCGGCCATACTCGAGCAATAAAGAGAATGCAGGATTCTAGACCTTGCGGGGTCTGCTCGTCAAGCCACGGCTTCTCGCCGGTACATGGTGAACCCATGCTCATGTTTCGAGCAGCGCGAGCCCGAGGTTGAGATGGATCTCACTACCCCCGTGCGGTACCTAAAGGGCGCAGGCCCAAGGCGGGCGGAGCTCCTGGCCCGCCTTGGAATAGCGAGTATAGGGGACCTCCTCGAGCACTACCCTCGTGCTTACCTGGACCGCTCCACGATTACTGCGATCGCCAGATTGAGACCCGGTTCGGACGCCACGATAGCCGGGGTGCTGCGCGCGGTGGAGCTTCGGCGTACCAGGAGTGGGTTGCGCAACGTGCACGCGATAGTAGAGGACGACTCTGGGAGCATCGAGTGCATCTGGTTCAACCAGCCTTACCTCACTCGCGCACTCAAGCGGGGCCAGCATCTCGTACTCTCCGGCCGAGTCGATGTGTTCCGCAGGATGCAGATGAAGAACCCCGAGTTCGAGAGGATCGAACAGGAAGAACGGCACCTAGCACCTGGAATCATTCCCGTCTATCGCTCCACTGCGGGGCTGAGCCAGAAAGTGCTCCGAATGCTTGTGCGCAGAGCGCTGGATGACCTGGGGCCGCAGTTGAACGAGTTCATGCCGCAAGAGGTGCTCCGCCGCTGCGACCTGATGGAATGGGCGGAAGCCCTGGAGCAAATCCATTTCCCGCGCTCCAAGGAGGACCTAGAGAGCGCCCGTAGGAGGATAGGCTTCCAGGAGCTCTTCGATCTCCAGGTGCTCCTGGCCGCGAGCAGGAGGTCCACGGAGCAGCCGGGAACCGCGGTGCCGATCCGTGCCGAAGGGAAGCTTGTAGCAAGGCTGTTCGAGGCACTCAGTTTCAAGCCTACGGGTGCCCAGACGCGGGCCATAGAGGAAATCCGCGCGGACCTGGCGCGTCCGTTCCCCATGCACAGACTTCTCGAGGGCGACGTTGGAAGCGGTAAGACGCTGGTGGCCCTGGCAGCTTGCCTGCTTGCAGTGGAGGAAGGTTGGCAGTCTGCTTTCATGGTGCCGACGGAGATTCTCGCAGTGCAGCATGCGAGCAACTTCGAGGCCACCTGCAAGCGCCTCGGGGTGCGTGTCGGACTGCTCGTCGGTTCCCTGCCCGCTAGGAAGGCGCAAGCCGTCAGGGAAGCCATCGCGCGTGGGGAGGTAGATCTTGCTGTTGGCACGCACGCCCTTATCCAGGAGAGCGTGGCCTTCTCCCGGCTGGGCATGGTGGTCGTGGACGAGCAGCACAGGTTCGGGGTGATGCAGCGGGCGCGACTGCTCGGCAAGGGCAGCTCGCCACATACGCTCATCATGTCGGCCACTCCCATCCCTCGGACTCTCGCGCTCGCCGTCTATGGTGACCTGGACATTTCCGTACTCGATGAGAAGCCGCCGGGAAGGGAGGCGCCGAAGACCCACTTGGTTCCCACGGAACGCTACGAAGAGATGCTTTCTTTCATCGCTGAGCAGCTTTCCCATGGGGCACAGGCCTTCTTCGTCTGTCCACTCATAGAGGCTTCTGAGAAGTCCGATCTTGCTGCTGCCGAAGCCCTCTATGAGCGACTGACGAGGCACCCGGTGATGGGAAGGTTTCCGGCGGGCCTGCTGCATGGTCGTATGCGCGCCGAAGAGAAGCAGCGTGTCATGGCTGACTTTGCCGAGGGTCGTCTGAAGTTCATCGTTTCCACGACGGTGGTGGAAGTGGGGGTAGATGTTCCTAATGCCAACATTATGGTGGTGGAGCATCCCGAGCGCTACGGGCTCAGTCAGCTCCATCAGCTGAGGGGAAGAGTGGGGCGAGGGCGAAAACCAGCCTACGTTTTCCTGATCCAAGGCCCCGACCTGGGTGTTGATGCAAAGAGGCGATTGGAGATACTGGTACGCGAGGATGATGGTTTCAGGATCGCCGAAGAGGACCTCCGGCAGCGCGGCCCTGGTGATTTCTTCGGCACGAAGCAAAGCGGCTTGCCGCCGCTGAAGGTGGCCGACCCAATCCGTGAGCCGGGGTTGTTGAAGATGGCGGCCGAAGAGGCAAACCGCTTTTCCAGTCTGGGGGATCCGAAGGCCACACCCGTCTGGGAGCGGCTGCTGAGAAACTTCGGTGAGAGGATCAGACTCTATTCTGTTGGGTAAGGGACCCGAAGGGCCTTGGCGATGGGTAAGCGAGTGGTGCTGAAGTGTGCCCAGTGTGGTCACACAGAAGAGATCCTTGTCGGAGATCTGCCGCGCTATGGTGCCCGGGTCCGATGCGGCGCTTGTGGATCCATGTTCCCGTTTCCCGTGCGGCGGGGAGCGATCGGGGCTTCGAGCACTTCCGATGAAACCACCGGGGAGGTGCCGGAAGGCGACCGAGCGGTGGAATCGGCTCCTGCGCGCGGCGAAGCCAGGCGTCTCCTAGAGATGTGGGTGCGGGAAGTGGGGCGGGCCTCAGGCAGCACGCCGGATCCGGCGACGCTCTTCTCCCGCTACGGGCACGAGTTAGCGCGGATATACGATCTGTGGAGATCCTCATTCCCTGCCCCCCAAGCTCGCAGCATCTTCCGCCGCGATCTGCTGAGGCTACTTTCGTCGCTGGAGCAGGGGGCTGCCTCCAAGGAACCCAAATCGCCCTAATCGCCCCAATCCCCCCGAAATGGTGGCTGCCGGCAAAGTCGAGAGGGTGGCTGGAGCCGGGCCAGTAGGGGAAGGTTTCTTCCCGCACAAGGTTGGACTGTGGTCCCCCGGACTTAAGAGAACACCTTAGTCATGGCTTCTATCCCATTGTAGGTAGCGGCATTACGGTTCCTATACCGCTCTCCTTCCCAATTCTCTTCCCTGGCATCGAGATTGCGTCGCTAGCGGCTCGAGGAGGCCTCCAAGGGCTTTCTGGGTTTGCGCAGGGGAAGAAGGTATGGACGAGAAGCCCGTGGTTGTTCTAGTCGGCAAGGTGGTTCCGGGTGCTCGAGGATCGAGGCCCGAACAAGCATACCCCCCGTCCTCGCTGGCGCCGGTTCTGGGAATCTCGCAGTTAAGGACCCTGCTGGCAACTATGAGCGCTCGATGGGGGTGGGCAGACTCCGGAGCGGGGAGGGGCTGCGTGCTTGGATTGCTAGGCGGGTGGGCTGGGCACTTGCACTACGCTGCCCCGCTCCTTGAGGCTGTTGGTGGCGAAGCTTGTGCCTTCGTTCCTCTCTGGCTCCTCGGAAGGGTGGGACACCTGGAGGTGGCTGATCTCAAGGCGCTTAGCGCTTTCCGGGGGATGAGGCTTGGGGTAGATCTGGGTGGAGTGCGCTCTATCTCGACTGCTGCCCTTGCAGAAGCACTCGAGAAGGCATTGTTGCTCATCCAGCGCGCTTGCGGTTACGAACCCGACTGGGTTTGGGCAGGGCAGAAGCCCCTCGACGCGCGGATGCTGCTGCTGGCAAGGCGTTTCGGACTCCGTGTACTCGTCGGGACGGGCAACGCATTCTTTGCTCCTGATCGGGTGCCCTGGGACATACGGTTGCTAGGGGCGATTCCTGGCCTTCCTCAGGTTTCGGCCAGCGGAGCGGCATGAGGGAGGCTTCAGACTGTCGCAAGGTCCTAGCCAGGGAGAGAAGCTCCGTCATTCGGCCACGATAGCATCCTCACCAAGGCTCAGGCGGCCGACTGCTTCCGGTTGCGGGTTCCTTCGAGCACCCAGCCCATGAGACTCCACCACTTTGACGCCGCCTGACTCAGGTCACGCTCCTGCGTAACCCACTCTCTTGCAGCTCCACCCACCCGCGCCACCTCATCCGGCTCGGTCAGGAGTCTGGCTATCGCCTTGCTCCAGGCCCCGGGTTCTTCTTCGACGAGCCATCCCGTTTTTCCGTCGGCTACCGACTCATAGCAGGGGGTCCGGCTGCAGAGGCATGGCACCCCAGCTGCAGACCACTCAAGCCACCTACGGTCCGAGCGGCTGCGTGCCAAAGGCGTACTGGCAACGGGTAGGAGAGCAAAGGACACAGGGAGCCGGGCGAGCAAGAGGGAGAACTTCGAGTAGTCTTCGACCGCTACTGGTACCTGTGCGACCTGTGGGTGGCCGCGGAACTCTTCGAGGGAAATGCCCCAGAGCAGGAGTCCCAGACCGGCCTTATTGTGCTTAAGTGCCTCGGTAAGGTCGAGGAGGATGGGCCGGATCTCTTCCGAGGAGAGGGGGGTACCAGCATAGGCCATTACGATCTTTGCGGGCATCTCGGAACCCCAGGCCATCCGCGACCCGTCCGCCGAGAAGAGCCCCGGGTCGATCGTTTCTTCGATTGTCGCAACGGGTGTAGTCGTATGCGCTTCCAGGGAACGCCTCAAATGGTCGCTTGAAGCTACCAGGACGGTTGCCTCATCAATGCCCGCAAGTACACGAGCCGTCGATCCCCCATAACGGGCCGCTGCACTGGTGCCCTCCCGTACCTCGTATGGGTCCTCGCAGAGATCGACGACCAACTGCAGCGAGTTCGATCTAGCCCGCTCGATCAGACGATCTCCATCGGGTGTTCCCAGGAAGCTTGCTTCGGCTATCACGAGGTCGCTCGCCTCGATCCATTCCCAGTCGGTTTCCCCGGGGCGGCCGGCCCATCGAACGTCCACCGACCCTTGCTCTCTGAGAACTTCCAAGGGAGCTGCAAGCCGGTATGCCTCTCTGTGTGATGGTGGCACTGAAGTGCAGAAACCAACCTTTGGCTTCCCGGGAGCTGGTACTGCCGCGGTGACGGCTGCAGCTGTGTCTATGAGAAGTCGGTCGTTGGCCAGTACCCTCTTTGTCTTCCGTGGCCCGCGCAGGTTCTTTGAGACCGATTCTGCGATCTCGCGATCCCATGCCTGAGCGATTCGCGGGTGGCACCGCAGACGAGCGAGGTGTTTCAGCCTCATCCTCAGTCGCGATCTCAGTGCTCGCTCTCTCGATCCGGGTCCCTTTGTAATGGATGGTTCGCCTTCGTGCGTGCGCACCTCGCAGGTCTGCTGCGGCACGTGGAGCAGGCTTCCCACCGCGGCGATGCGTATGAGCAAGTCCCAGGTGCTGTGGGCCTCCAGGGACTCATCGAACCCTCCGGTCTCGGCAAGGACTGCCTTCTCGTGCAGCAAGGCACTCGCGGGGATCCGGTCTGCTTCCAGGATCTCGCTGAAAGAGAGACTCCTATTGGCAGCGACGGCCTTTCCGACCAGCCTGAAGTTGCCCCGCCTGTCACGCCTCCACTTGCTTACGAGGTAGTCGGAGTAGGCGGCCGTTGCGCCGCTGCGCAGCATGGCCTCCAGTAGGGAGGCAATGTGTGTCGGATAGAAGATGTCGTCGTCATCGAGATAGGCGATGACCTCTCCCTCTGCAGCCTCTAGGCCAGCGTTCCTGGCTGCTGCTGCTCCAGCGGTCTGGTTTAGATTCAGCTTCCTGATCCGGCGTCCATTGGAAACCTCGATGTCCTCGAAGAACTGGAGGATGCCATCGATCGGTTCACCGCCGTCGTTGACGACCAGGATTTCCAGGTTCGGGAAGGTCTGGTGAATGACGCTCGCTAAGGCCTCGGGCAGCAGATGGAGCCGGTTTCGGGTGGGGATAATGACGCTCACAAGGGGTAGCAGGTTGCCCCCGCGGCTGCTCTGCTGAACTGCCTCGGGTGCTGGTTCCCCGTAGCTATTGGCTGCTGCATGGGCAGCCCGCTCGAGTGTCAGTGACAGAACCGGTGTTTCAGGGGGCTTGCGCGAGATGGAACGGCTATCTCTCCGCTCGCCGGAGGCCGCCAGTGCCTCCTCGACGGCCTCGAGGAGCTCGGTCACCCCGGGGCTGCCATCGAGCACTCGGGCGCCGCTCTCCCGCAGCAGTGTGTTCGCATCCTCGGAGTCTATGCCGCTTATGACACAGGTCCGGCCCTCCAGCAGTACGGCCCAGCGGGCCCATGCGGTCCTTAGGGGCTGAGCGAGCGGAAGCAGAAGAGTCCTCGAGTGGCGCAGGGAGTCTTCCCATTCCTTGATCCCTTCGGCAAGGACGATCTCGACAGCCCCGTTGGCAGCTGTTCCCAACAGGTTGCTGACCAACCTGGCGTCGGCGGACGGATGAAGAACCCATATGAGTCGCCCTTGCAGGTCTTCGGCGAGCCGCACGAAAACTTCCGAGGCCGTCAGCATGTCCAGGTGCTCGGGAGCGACAGGTGGGATGCACACGGCCTGTGCCGCGGGGTCTGTCTCGGGAGCCTCTGCCCGGGGGCTCTGTCTCAAAACTATGACCTCGTGGTACCCGGCGTCGGAGAGGAGCCTGCGTGCCCATGAGTTGTCTGCCCAGACTTCGTCACAGAGCCCAGGGGCGACGGTGAGGTCCCTGTTGGTAAGCGGTACGAAGACGGTTGCCAGGCCCGTCGCCCTCGCGGCACTGAGGGCTGTTTCTGCCACCGGCGTGCCACCGCAGGCAATCAGCCTTTCTATCCCGAGGGTGGAGAAGATCTCTTCCCACTGGGACCTCAGCAGTGATCGGGGACGCGGCGCCGCCTGTATGGTTCTGCCGCTGCCTCCGCCAAAGACGACGATCTGTGTCTCTGGGGGCTCCCCGCGCTTTGCTGCCGCGATCGCTGATGCTTCGAGGACATCTTGCAGCTCGGGACAAAGGATTGCTGCAAAGGGATCCGAAGGGGGCACGACTGCCGTACGGGGCGCCGTGCCGGTCCAGCGCTCGAGGATGTCGGTGGCGTTCCCGGCCACGCGAAGCACTTCCCTGTCGATGTTGGACAGCCGTCCTGGGCAACGCCGGAGGCATGCAGCGGGTGCGGCCTTCCGGCGCAGGCTTCCCTGCCGACCTGGCTTGAGGTCTCCCGGACGCCCAAGGCCTGGTTCTTCCGCTCCGCGGAATCCTCGAGAGAACGCGAAGTTGCTTCCTGCGCTCGTCCATGCATATTGATCGGCCTGTGGCCGCGCAGCTTGAGGCTCGGGCGCTCGGCCATGTCAAGGCCACCCTATGGGTGTCCGATAGCTTGGCTTGTGAGCACATCTTCTCCCGCGGGGAGTCTCCCGCAGATCGGCTTCTCCGGAAAGGCCGCGGCAACTGGAGGGCAAGATGGTTCTGATCAGCTACTCGGGCCGTGAGATCAACGCCAAGGTCGTCTACTACGGTCCCGGTTTGAGCGGCAAGACCACCAACCTTGAGTACATCTATGGGAGCATCCCTGCCCAGCACCGCGGCAAGATGGTCTCGATGAAGACGAAGACCGAGCGCACGCTCTTCTTCGACTTTCTCCCGCTCGATCTAGGGGAGCTGGCAGGCTTCAAGACTCGCTTCCTTCTCTATACCGTTCCCGGGCAAGTCTACTACAACGCGACCCGCAAGCTCGTGCTCAAAGGAGCCGACGCCGTCGTGTTCGTGGCAGATTCGCAGCGCGGCAAGATGGAGGAGAACCTAGAGAGCCTGCAAAACCTCAGGGAGAACCTACTTGAACACGGGCTCAAGCTCGAGGAGCTGCCCTTCGTGATCCAGTACAACAAACGCGACCTTCCTGACATCTATACGGTAGACGAGCTAGAGCAAGCATTGAATCCCCGCAGGGTTCCCTCCTTCGAGGCTGTGGCTACCACTGGGCAAGGTGTCTTTGAGACGTTCAAGGGCATCTCCAGACTCCTCCTCGAGAAACTTTCCAGGGAGGTTGGAGCGAAGGTGGTCCACAAGCAGGGTTCACCAACTCCAGCGGTGGGTGCTCCGAGGCCGCCAGCTTCAACCCTGGCGCAGGCAGAGGATCCGCGGCTCCCTCGTGCCACCAAGGCGGAGGATCAAACCTCAGAGAAAGCCCCAAGCCCCACCGCTGCGGCCGAACGCCCACCCGGAGAGAAGAGAGGCTTGTGGAAATGGTTGAGGCGCAAGCCGCAGGCGCCGGAGGAGATTGGGCAGCCGAATGCCGCCGAGGAAGGAGTACACGAGGCGGCAGAAGCCCAGCTCGCAGACGGCAGTGTGTCCGAAACCCCAGATGAAACACAATCTCCCTTGCCCCACCATGGCGAAGGCTTGAGTGCGCCCTCGGGAGAGGTGGAGTTGGCTACAAATGTCCCGGGCCCCGAGACAGGCGCCCGCCCGGAAGGCTCGCCGGCGAAGCCTGCGGCCCCGGTAGTTTTGCAAGTCCCTGTGATCCTTCCCAGGGAGGCCCTTGAGGTCGGTGCG
>CAYMBA010000060.1:0-13498 GCA_964388535.1 uncultured bacterium
CGACAACGATCCTCAAGGACAACATAACCTGGCACTTCGTGTATCCTGGCGTCAATACGACCCCCTGGCAGCTCGAGGGAACGATCCTTGCCCTGAGGGACGCAGGATTCAGCGATCTGGTTGCAGTGCACAACCATACGGTGGTCACGATACCTGAGAGAGGTGAAGAGGAACTCAAGTTCGGGCCCATCTACGAGCGTTTCGGCATCCCAGTGCTGTACAACTTCAAGCCCGAGGACATGAAGTGGATTCCCTATAAGCCGAAACGCGAGCTGCTCGCTTTGCCCAAGGTCTTCGGAGATGATATAAGGATACCTGACTTCTTCTTTGGTAAGAACATAGTGCACTTGCCCACTGTGAAGACGCATGCGTACACGCAATACACCGGCGCTCTGAAGAATGCCTTCGGTGGGCTTCTGAACTACAAGCGGCATTATACGCACACCTGGATTCACGAGACACTCGTCGATCTACTGATCATCGGGAAGGACATCCATCCAGGAATGTTCGCTACGATGGACGGCACTACCGCTGGTGCGGGTGCGGGCCCGCGTACGGTCGAGCCACATGACAAGCATGTGATCCTGGCTTCAGATGACCTTGTCGCCATCGATGCGATTGCTGTAAGACTGATGGGTATGGACTGGTCGAAGATCCCGTGCATATCGCTAGCCCATGAGATGGGCCTGGGGGTAGGAGATCCGCGCGATATCGAAGTAGTCGGAGACGAGGATGTCGCGGAAGAGCGCTGGAACTTCAAGCCAGCAGTGAACGTCGCGACCGGTGTCGGGCGCATCCTATGGTTGGACACGCCATTGAAGCACATACAGAATCTTTTCTTTCATACTCCCCTGGTCAATATCTTCATCTTCGCCTCGGAGCTGTATCACGACGCGATTTGGTATCGTTTCAAGGGCCGGAAGGTAGTGCGTAAGTGGCTTCGGGAGTCCCCTTGGGGTCAGCTGTTCGAGCGCTATCCTCGCTAGCATCTCCTGGAGGCACGGACTTGAATCGAGCCGTGGGCCACGCGTTCGGGTAGGCTTGCGCGGATGACGGCAAGGGGTTGCAGGACCGTGCGAGGCAGCTAGGCTTCCGGAGGCTGATTGGCCGAGGCGGGACCGCCCGCCCAGCGTGGATCGAGAACCAGCGCGTGGCGCACTTCGCCCCTGGAGACCCCCGGGTCTCCAGGGCCCAGAAGGATGATCCCATGCGCGCCCGCCAGGGCTGCCAGCCGGCCTCGGGCCCTGGCCTTTGAGAGTGGCCTTGCCAGGAGCCAAGGGCCCCCGCGGGTGATCCGGATCCTGAGCGCTTCGGTGAACCTGCTTCGTTCCGGGGATCGCGGGTCTTCCCAGGTGATCTGCACGGGCACGTCGAAGAGTGGCGGTTCGATAGAGCCGGCCAAACGCTTAAGACCCGGCAAGGCAATGAGAAGGAATGCCGTTTCGTTTGCGACGGGCGCCCCAGGCAGGGCAAAGACCGGGTGTCGCTTGAGTAGACCAAAGCTCGTCGTGCGGCCCGGGAGGAGCTTCACACCCTTGAACATGGGATCCCAGTGTAGCTCTGCTAATGCCCGCAGTACGATGTCCCTCGGTCCTTCCCCGGTGCCACCGATCGTGATGATTGCATCTGCGGTTTCTAAGCTCTGCTCCAGAATCCGTGTGATCTCGCCCATCGTATCTCCCGCGACGCGAAGCAGGGGGTGGATGCCGTTGTTGCGGCACCAGGAGGCCAGGGCCACTAGGTTGCTCGCTGGGCTGCATACCTCTGTGCCACTACGACCAACATCGTCGCCCGGGCTCCCATGGGGGTATCGGGACTGCGCGCCAGACGGCTCGGCTGCAGGGTAGTCCTCGTCACAGCCCCGGAACTCATTGCCGACGGCGATCAATGCTGCTATCGGTCTCCTGTAGACCTCGATCGATCCCAGACCGGTGGCAGACAGCATTCCTATGGCCGATGGGCTCAGCGCCTTGCCGTCGCGGGCGATCACCGTCCCGTCCCGCAGGTTTCCTCCCGCTGGCAGGACTCCACTTCCCCTGCGTACGGGCCTGCGAATCTTGGCCAGGCCCGTTTCGGTCTCCAGATCGCGAAGCGGCACCACACAGTCGGCGCCTGGGGGCAATGGGGCTCCCTCGGAAACCATCGTTCCTTCTCCAGGTGCCAAGGGCAGGAGATCCTCTGGGTCCGTTTCGGGGTAGGAGTCCTGCTTGATCCGGATCACACGCGGCTCGAACGAGCTGGCTTCCCTGCAATCGGTACTCCGCAGAGCTAGCCCGTCCCGAGCGGCCAAGTTGCGTACAGGCAGTCTGAGCGGGGATAAAAGGTCCCGCCCCGCGATCCTGCCGGCGGCCTTCTCGAGCTCTACCAGTTCCTTGCCCACCGGGTCGATTACGGCAACAACAGTTCGCTCGGCCACTTGGTAGTGGGGCATCGATTGAGGGTGCGATCCAAGCATGCTCACTCCTTCTCAGGGAATTGGGCCATGCTAGCCCAGCCGGCCCTGCCAGGGGAAGCCCGCGGTGGTCTTCGCGTGAGGGCTGGATCCGAGCCTTTCCCCCGGCCTCACCGTCCTGCGGCAGGGCTCTGGTGGGATGGAGCAGCCGACGGCCAGCCCGGCTGCGGATCCTCTCGCAATCTGGGTCAGCGCTGTTCCGCGAGCCCGGGCCCAACGTGTGGGAAAACAGCCACCCATGGTGCTCTGTTCCCGCTCCGCTGAACCCAACCGGCCACCCCCGGGCGTGGATCCCTCTGCCCGCGGCCAGGGATGGCCAACCTCGCCCTCACCCGGCCGGTAGTCGTCATCCCGAACGCGCAGGAGGCCGAAACATCGAGGCAGAGAGTGTCCTCGTGGCTCTTTTCCCAGAACCCACTCTGGAGGGCAGTCATGACGCCTCTTCGAGCACCCCTGACCAGGGCGGAGCAGCGCGTCGGTGTTTTGGAAAGAAGGGCCTCCGGTGGCCAACTGCGGCGCGCAGTGGCCGCACTCGGGAGCGCCGTCGTCTTGATAGTTTCTGTCTTCGGAGTCCTGGGTGCCGCGCTGCCAGGGTGTTCCTGGGAGCGCCCGGAAGCGCCCAGCTTCGACACCGTATTCAACGTGCCGCTGGGCGAGTACACGTACACAGGGGCGGATCTGGCTTCTTCGCTGCAGTCTGTGGCCGGCGACACGAGCAAGCCGGGGCCGCTGGTCGTTTGCCTCGGAGATGAGGCTGAGCCAATAGAGCTCGGTGATGGGCTTGCCCTTGACGCAGAGGGCGTCGAAGCCGAGCTGAAGCTGGAAGCCTTTCAGATCGAAGGCTTCTCACAACGGCATGTTTTCTTCGGCGTAGGCCAGCTGCTACCGGACAGCCTGCCGCTTGGTTTGGAGACCGTGCTGCCCTCGTTCGAGTTTGCCCCAGACCCTATGGAGTTGGAAGCATGCGAGGACCTAGAGTGGGCGGAGCTCACCAGCGGGACCCTGCGACTGACACTGAGCAATGGCCTTCCGGTGCCAATCGGCGGTCGTATCGCATCGAGAAAGGTAGTGCTTGTCATTGACGCGCTCATAGAGGGCGGTGCGATGGAGCTCGCGAGGATCGAGATAGAGGAAGAGATAGCGCCTGATTGTTCCGTGACGAAGACGTTGGATCTCTCTGGGGCCACCGTGACAGATCGCTTGAGAATATCGCTCAGGGGTGGTTCTAGAGGAAGCGGGCTAGCTCCAGTGAGACTCGAGCAGAGCCATTCCATAGACCTAGAGGTGGGCATGGAGGAGTTAGAAGCCTCGCGCCTACGTGGGCAGCCCCCCGAGTTTGAGATTGAGAACACATTCACAATCGGTGTGGCTGAGGGGTTGGAGATCCAAGAAGCGGTTGTAGATTCGGGAAGGGCGCTCTGGCGTGTGACCAACAACTTGCCTGTGGAGATAGAAGTTAGTTTCAGCTGCGTCGAATTGGAAGACGGGGCTGGCCTTGCCTTCGAGCGCACCTTCCGCGTGCCTCCCAGAATCGACCATCTCTGCAACCTTGACTTCACGGGCTATCGCTTGTCTGTCCCCGGAGGCAAAGATGGAATCGAGTGGAAGGTCGAAGCCCGGTCTGTCTCCGGCGGTGGCTCTGTGCTTCTGGAAGCAGGTGAAGGCGCGCAGGTCCAGTGCACGGAGTCGGCAATGCACTTCGAGTCGGTTCGAGGGAAGTTTGACCGCGTGCCTGTGCCGGTGGGGCCGGTAGAGATAGAGATGGAGTTTCCTCCTGAATCGGAAGGGGTGGAGTTCGCTGCTGCGGAGGCGACTTTGGAGGTAGGCAATACCACGGAGTTGTCTCTGGATGGGGAGTTCCAGCTGGTCGGTGCGGCTGGAAGTGACACGGTCGCTGTCGATTTCAATCTAGAAGTTCCCGCGGGGACGCCTCAGGCCCCGGGGTTTGCCTCGGTGACATTGACCGAGGCCGACTCCAGGATCCTGGACCTGCTGCTTCTGAGACCCGAGTCGGCGTGGCTGCGCGGAACCGTGTATGCTGGCGATGGCCAAGAAGCGACTGTGACCCCCGAGGACGTGATCGTAAGCGCATACGCCGTCAGGATCCCCATGAAGCTGCGTCTGAGCGAGGCTCACTACGATGGAGAGCCTTTCCCAATTGAAATGGACGAGGCTGTTGAGGATCAGGTGACCCGCCACATGCGTCGCCTGAGTGTAGCCGGGGGGGTGGAGAACCACTTTCCGGCAACGGCCCGCATAAGGTTTCACTTCGCTCAATCGGAGGAGAAGCTCTTTGTCGATGACGCGTTGGTCATAGAAAGCGACCCCATTGCCTCGGCAGTCGTGGATTCGGTCACAGGACGGGTGACCGCCTCTACGTTCTCGGACCTGCGGATGGTGGTGGAACAGGGAGACCTGGACGTCTTTGCGCTTGGGGATCTCTACGGTGCCATCAGCGTAGTCTTGGATAGCCCCGAAGGGGTGCCCGTCGAGATCTGGACCACGGACTACATAAGCATGAGCGGCATAGTTTCTTTCGAGTACAGAATAGAGTGACCAAGGGAGTGTGAGGTCTTCGACATGCAATCGATGAGAAGTCCATGGGCATTCTCCGGGATTCTTTGTTTCGGGTTCCTCCTGCTCTTTGGGCGTGCGTGGGCAGACGGTAGGACAGTGAGCATGGCCGGCTGTGCGACCGCGGTGGCCAGAGGTGTGGAGGCGGGTTTCTGGAATCCGGCGATTCTAGCGATGGACCCGGTGCGCGAAGCCCGGTTGCTAGGCGTTTCCGCCGGGCTTGGCAACAGCGCCTTCACTCGTTCGGAGTATGCGGCCTACAACGGCGAGTACCTGAGCGAGGAGGACAAAGAAGCCATCCTCGAGGCGGTGGATTCAGATGCCCTCAATGTTGCTGGCTGGGCCTCCGGGGGTGGGCCAGGTATATCCATGGGGCACTGGTCGATCTCAGCAAGGCTCCGGAGCGGCTTCGATGCCTCGCTACCAGTTGAGGTTTTCGAGCTGGCCTTCTATGGCAACCCCGTCGGTGAAACCGTCGAAATCAAGGCAGAGGAAGCTGCTGGGTACGCTGCGGCGGAGCTGGATGTCTCCTATGGGGCGCGTCTACCGGGCTCGGCTGGGAAGGCTCTATGGTGGGGCCTTTCGGTGAATGTTCTGACGGGTCTCGGGTATGCCCATGTCACCGAGGCCACGGCCAAGGTGACCACGACAAACGACCTCCTTTACGGCGACGGCGCCTTCGAGGTGACCACAGCCCGCGGCGGACGGGGCTTTTCGTTCGACCTCGGGTTGGCCGGGGATCTGGGTGGAGGGTTCCAGTGGGGCGCCGCGGTCCGGGATCTAGGTGGGTGGATCGAGTGGACGGGCGATGTTCAAGAGCAGGTAGGGACGGTGTCCGCGCTGGGGCTTCGGCTGGACCAGCTCGACGATGCGCAGATAGTGGATGAGGTGACGACACGGCCCCTGGAAAGCGTGCGCATGCATGTCCCAGCTGTATGGTCCCTGGGCCTCGCGCGTAGCTGGGCTCGTGGCACGGCCTCGATAGAGGTCTCAGCGGCTTCCTGCGATGGGTTTGGTGCCTCCAGACGGCTCCGGATGGCCCTCGGTGGAGAGAGGAACCTGAGTGACTGGCTCGTTCTCCGAGGCGGCTTCTCTGTTGGGGGCACTGAGGGTCCATCTGTGGCCTGCGGAGTAGGGCTGCACCTGTGGCGGTTTCGTCTTGATGTGGGAACAGCCTCCTGGGATTCCCTCAACCCGTTTGACAGCAAGGGCCTTCTTGGAGGCCTCACGGTTTCCTACGACCTCTGACGGAGAGAACCTGGGCGATACCACACGCAGATTCTCCCTCCGTGCGCTATAATAGACGGGTCGAACCAAAGCATGCGGAGGGGAATCGGATGACAACAACACGCAGTGCTCCCAGTTTAGGGCTGCTTCTTGGCGTGGCAGCCCTAGTTCTAGCCTCTGCGGCCTGGGCTGGCCCCGATCCTAGATACTACGATTACGACGAGGTGCTCGACCTGTTCGATCAATGGGCTGAGCAGTACCCGGAGATTTTCCACCGCGAGATCATAGGCTACACCACGGTGGATCATGAGCCGATCTGGGCAGCCAAGATCTCTGACAATGCTGCTCAGCACGAGCCTGAGGCGAGGCTCATTTTCCATGCGGCTCAGCACAGCAACGAACCCAACGGCACGAATGCGATTATCTACATGATGGACCGACTCCTGACCCGCTATGGGCAGCAGAGCTATTACACCGAGATGGTGGATAACCTCGAGATGTGGTTCATACCGATCGTGAACGTCGACGGTCATAGGATTGTGTTTTCTGGAGGCGATAACTGGGAGTGGTGGCGGAAGACCAAGCGGGACAACGATAACAACGGGGAGTACACGTATCCTGAGGACGGTGTCGATCCCAACCGCAACTGGGACTACAGGTGGGCTGAATACGACTCGACCGACTATCACAGTTCGCGCTACAAGGGTCCCTATCCCTTCTCGGAGTCGGAGGTGGTTGCGATACGCGATCTGGTCCTTCGTGAGCGGCCCGTGATCCTGATGGACTTCCATTCGCCCGACAGGCCTGAGATCGGAAGGAAGGTGTGGTGGGTTTGGTATGACCCGGACTACGGACAGTACGGTCCGGATAAGGACTACTACCAGCCCATCTCCGAGGCTCTTGCCGCGCGCACGGAGAGCGAGATCGATGGTGTCTACTACAACGGCAGCGGTGCTTCCTACAACCGCCTACCCAAGGAACAGTGCTGGGTCTATGCGAATACGGGCATCTGTGTGCTATTGATGGAGATTTCCCGTCAGTTCTGGTGGACGGGTGCGATGATCGATACGATCGCTGCCAGGGTTGGCAGGGGCAACTTCTACCTTATGGAGCGTGTCCTGAACGGGCCCGGCCTGACCGGCTTCGTTACGGATGCCTTGACTGGTGTGCCTCTGGAAGCAGAAGGGCGAGTGCTGCAGGCTCACGATCCCGACATAGGCCCCCGGATGACCGAGCAGTACTTCGGCCAGTACTGGCGGCTTCTAACGCCTGGCAGTTACACGGTGAGCGTGTATGCGGAGGATCACTACTCGCAGACCCGGACTGTCTATGTGAGCGCTATAGGCTGGACGCACCTGGACTTCCAGCTCGATCCTGACCCTGCCGCCTCACCTGATATCGAGCCGGTGAGGGGTGAAGAGGTCATCTGGTCCCAGGTTCCCCTTACGCTTGGAGGAAGGGTTTTCTACAGGCTGGCTTCGGCTGAGCGTGTTTGGTTCGACTTCTTCGATGCGGGCGGTAGGCGCGTTCTCACCCTGGGAGGTTTCAAAGGAAGGTCGGGCCTGAACTCCGTCAGACTCGCAGGCCTGCCTGAGTCGGGATGTTATACGCTGCGGGTAAGGGGGGAGAGCACGATAGGGTCGACCAGGGTGATCGTTCTGAGGTAGTGCCCGGGCCAGCGCCCTACCAGTTCCCAGTTCTCAGGTATTCGTCTATGGCTCGGGCGGCTTTCTTGCCGGCACCCATCGCTAGGATGACGGTTGCGGCTCCTGTCACTATGTCCCCGCCTGCAAAGACACCCTTCTTCGAGGTCTTGCCTGTTTCCTCGTCGGCTTTGATGTTGCCCCACTCGTTTGTTTCCAGATCGGGTGTCGTGCTTGTGAGCAGTGGATTCGGCCCTTGCCCGATTGCCACTACCACCATGTCCACGTCCAGCATGTGCTCCGAGCCTTCGATGGGCACAGGGCGGCGGCGGCCCGAGGAATCCGGTTCCCCGAGTTCCATCCTTATGCACTCCATGGCCCTAACCCATCCGCGGTCGTCGCCTATGATCCGGACAGGGTTCGTGAGTAGCTTGGGGATGACCCCTTCCTCGAATGCATTTTCTATCTCTTCTTCTCTGGCCGGCATTTGTTCCCTGGCGCGGCGGTAGATCAGGTAGACCTTCTCGGCTCCCAGGCGCAAGGCCGTGCGGGCACTGTCCATGGCCACGTTACCACCACCTATGACCGCGATACGCTGGCCCATGTGTATCGGCGTGCCATACTCTGGGAAGAGGTATGCCTTCATCAAATTGACTCGTGTGAGAAACTCGTTGGCGGAGTAGACGCCGTTGAGATTCTCACCAGGTATGTTGAGGAAGTAGGGTAGGCCAGCTCCGGTCCCGATGAAGACAGCGTCGAATCCGCTCTCGAGCAATTCGTCGACCGTCTTTGACTTGCCGACGACAAAGCTCGTTCTGATCTTAACGCCGAGCTTCTCGATGTAGTCGCACTCCCTTTGGACTATGCTCTTTGGGAGCCTGAACTCCGGGATTCCGTAGACGAGTACACCACCCGGCTTGTGTAAGGCTTCGAAGACTGTGACATCGTGCCCCATCTTTGCCAGTTCGCCGGCAACCGTCAGGCCTGCTGGCCCAGCGCCGACGACGGCGACGTGCTTACCGCTCTTGGGGGGGATCTCCGGGATCCGGACGTCTCCCTGCGCCGCCTCGTAGTCGGCGGCGAAGCGCTCCAGTCTCCCTATGGCAACGGGTTGGCCCTTCTTGGCCAGGATGCAGGCCTCCTCGCACTGCTCTTCCTGAGGGCATACGCGCCCGCATATGGCAGGCAAGCTGTTCTTTTCCCTGATCTTGCGCACAGCGCCCATGAAGTCGCCGTTACGGATGAGAGCGATGAAAGCGGGTATGTCGATTTCCACGGGGCAGCCGGCAACACAAGGTGGCTGCTTGCATTGCAGGCAGCGGGAGGCCTCCAGTATTGCCTGTTCTCTTTCGTATCCGAGAGCCACCTCATCGAAGTTCTGTATGCGCAGCTTGGGATTCTGCTTGGGCATCGGCACACGCGTCTTGGGACGCTTCAGGGCCTTCTGGGCGGCGGCAAGCTTGCACTCGTGGTCCCAGAGTGCCCTGTGCTCTTCCCTGATGTACATCGCAGTTCGCTTCATCAGCTCGTCGAAGTCGACAAGGTGTCCGTCGAACTCGGGTCCATCAACGCACACGAACTTGGTTTTTCCCCCGACTGTGATCCTACAGCCGCCACACATGCCGGTGCCGTCCACCATGAGCGAGTTCAGGCTCACTATGGTCTTTATGCCGGGTTTCTTAGTAACGGCTGCGACGGCCTTCATCATGATCGCCGGACCAATGGCGGTCACGCGATCGATGTGGTGTCCGTCGGCGATGAGTTTCTTGAGAACATCGGTGACGAATCCATGGTGCCCGTAGGAACCGTCGTCTGTCGTAACGTATAGCTCGTCGCTGACAGCGCGCATCTCATCTTCGAGGATGAGGAGGTCCTTCGTCCGGGCCCCGATTATCGAGATTACTCTGTTTCCTGCCTGCTTGAATGCGCGTGCGACAGGGTAGACGACGGCTACCCCCACTCCGCCACCAATGCACACTACCGTTCCGAAGTTCTCTATCTCGCTGGGGACCCCGAGTGGTCCCACCACATCCAGCGGAGCCTCCCCGACTTCGAGGGCACCCAGTTTCTTGGTCGAGACTCCGACTTCCTGGAAGATGATGACGATCGTGCCACGTCCTGGGTCGCTCTCAGCCACTGTGAGTGGGATGCGTTCTGCGAACTCGTCCGAGCGCACTACGACGAACTGACCGGCCCTCACTTTCTCGGCCACCTCGGGAACGAACATCTCGAAAAGGGTGATGGCCGGCGCCAGCTTTTCCTTTCTAAGGATTTCGTTCTGTCTGTGGGTCCGCTGCTCTTGCGTTGTCGTAGCCTTGGTAGACATCTGGGTCCTCTTTTTTCTTCAGCTCCTGCCAGGGGGATCATGCCTTCGTAGACTCGCACACTGGAAGACAGACGGTAAAGGTGGTTCCTTCTCCCAGCGTGCTGCTTACCTCTATGCGCCCGTGGTGTGACTCGAGGATCTTCTTTACGATAGCGAGCCCGAGCCCCGTTCCACGTATCTTGCTTGTCCTATCGTCTTCCACACGAAAGAAATACTCGAAGATGCGCCCCAGGTTTTCTTCAGCGATGCCTATGCCCGTATCTGCCACCGCTATGCAGACGAATCCCTCACGAGAGTTCGCCCCGATAGTCACCCGGCCGCCCGGCTTGTTGTACTTGATGGCGTTGTCTATGAGGTTTCCGAAAAGGCGTTCGAGGTCTTTCTTATCCCCGCGAATTGGCGGGAGGTTTCCGGCAATGTTCAGTTCGATGTCGACGTCTGCCTCCTTTGCTTGGTTGGAGTGAGACTCGGCCACAGACCGGAGCAGGACAGATAAGTCGATCGGCTCCATGTTCTGCGCTACCTTACCGGCCTCCGTTCTACTGATGATCAGAAGGTCATTGACGAGCTCCAAGAGGGAGTGGACACGCTCCTTGGCCTTGAGGATCCATTGCCTGGCTTGCTCCGGATCTGTCTCGCCATCGCTCGCTACGAGGTCCAGCCAGCCCTCAATGGCTGCCAGGGGCGAACGGAGCTCGTGGGCCACTGTGGAGACGATCTGGCTTTTTTTCTTCTCGCTCTCTTTCAGCTCAGTGACATCGCTCAATACCGTGACCGCCCCCAGGATCTCGCCCCGCTCGTCCCGCACGGGTGCGATACTCGCCATGAAGACCCTGCCGCCTTCCTCAACCTCCACCTCGCGGCGGATCACCGTGAAGCCTTGCGCCTTTGCTTCGACCACTTCCTGGAACAGGTCCAATACGGCCTTACTTGAAAGGTAGTGTGAGAGCGGCTTCCCGGGAACGTGTGCGTCAGTGAGGCCGAGCATGTTTGCCGCGGCGGAGTTCCACAGCACGAGCTGGCCGTCCCGATTGGTCACCAGCACCCCATCCGCCATGCACCCGATGATGGTTTTCGCTCCGCTTTTCTCGTTCGCCAGCTCCAGCAGCCGCCGGTCCCTGTCAGCGCGTCGCCTTTCTGCTTCCATCTTCAGGTAGCGCTTCTCCAGTCCCCTCGAGACGGCGGCTCTCAGAACCTCGGGTGCGAAAGGCTTCTGGATGTAGTCGTACGCACCCCGGCGCATTGCCTCAACGGCCGACTCGATTGTCGCGTAGCCGGTTATGACGATTAGGATGATCTCGGGGTCGAACTCGTGAACAGCCCGGATCAGATCGAGACCTCCAATGCCGGGCATCATGAGGTCGATCAGGAGGAGGTCATAGGCTTGCTCCTTGACCATCCGGAGCCCCGTCTCGCCGTCTTCGGCCCCATTGACCTCATAGCCTTCGGCGGTGAGCACTCGCTTGCACTCCTCGCGGATGCCCATTTCGTCATCGACGACGAGTATGCGACCCTTTCCTGCCAACGCTCCTTCCCTTTCCAGCGCCTATGACCCTTCGTCTTCGGTGCCCTGTCTCCTGGACTGCTCAAGCAGCTTTTCCACACGCTCCATTAGGACATCCGGCCGGACGGGCTTGTCCAGGAAGTCGTCCGTCTTCATCCAGTACCCGTCTTCTTCCATGGAGAACTTGTAGCCAGTTAGCTCTGCTACCGCCGTTACCATGAGTATTGGAATCCGTTTGAAGAGGGGATCTGACTTTATCCGGCGCGCGAAAGCGAAACCAGCGTCGTGCTTCTCCATTATGAGATCGAGGATGATCAAGTCGGGCATCTCAGCACGGACCTTCTCCAGACCCTCCCTGCCGCTCCTTGCGGTCAGCACCTGGTAGCCATGCCGCTCCAGCATGACCCTGTGTATCTCAAGGAAGTCCGGATCGTCGTCCACCAATAGGATCTTGCCTTTCGCTGCCACCTGCGCCTCCTTGTGACAGATTTTCCTCTTCGGCGTCCTTCTTCGTCCACTGCCCGCGGTCGAGGACGGGCAGGCGGACAGTGCAGGTCGCACCCTTGCCCGCCTCGCTTGCGGGGTCGATCTTACCTTCGTGTCCGGAGACTATTCCATAGATGATTGCGAGCAACCGGCCGGTGCCCTCTTCCTCGGTCGTGACGAACAGATCGATGGACTTGCCCGGGTACTCCTGGGGGATGGGCCCTAATCTTTCCTTGTCGTTTGTTAGGTTGCACTCTTCCATGCGCCTGGCGATATGGAGGATGCCCTCTTTCGACGAGCCTGGTGGCTTGGTCGGGGATTTCATGCTGACAGGCCCCCAGAACTTGCCCTTGCCGGATTCGACCGGAAGAAGTGTAGGGGGCAAGGGCAATCCTAGCGGCGCGGAATCGGCCGTGCAGGGAGCCCCACTAGCGGTTCCTGCGTTCCGGCGCCCGTGCTTGAGTCGTGGATGGGCCGCGGTACCATGCCCCACGGCTCGTTGTTTTGGCCGTGCTCTTGGGCTACGAGGCTAAGAGCAGGCGAGATCCGCACGGAGGTGGCATGAGTTTCTCTTACATAGTAGCGCGGGTGGATGGCTGGGTCTGGGGCTATTTCATGATGTTCGCTCTGGTGGGCACAGGGTTGTACCTGACCGCGCGAATGCGGCTGGTGCAAATACGCTTGTTCAAGCATGGCTGGTCCCTCATTACAGGTAAGTGGGACGATCCTTCGGACGCTGGAGAGACCACTCACCTGCAGGCGCTCTCGACCGCGCTCTCAGCCACGATCGGTACCGGAAACATTGCAGGGGTGGCCACGGCACTCGCCTCAGGAGGCCCTGGCGCTGTATTCTGGATGTGGGTGACCGCTGCAGTGGGAATGTGTACCAAGTTCACTTCCTGCCTTCTTTCCCAGAGGTACAGGGAGGTAGACGAGCGGGGTGTCGTGGCCGGCGGGCCGATGTACTACCTCAAGAACGGCCTGCGCCTTCCCTGGCTAGGATGGCTCTTTGCTTTCTTCACGGCCGTGGCGGCTTTCGGCATCGGCAATATGGTCCAAGCCAACTCGCTCGCGGATCCGCTTTCGAGCTACCTGGGGGCTGCGGCCGGGCTAGAGATAGGGGGGCTCGGAAGGCTGAGTTGGGCCAAACTGGCCATAGGGATCGTGCTAGCCGTTCTCGTTGCGCTCGTGATCATTGGTGGGGTGCGGAGAATAGCGCGTGTGGCGGAGCGCGTGGTTCCCGTGATGGCCTTCATCTACGTCATCGGTGCTGTTCTCATCCTTGT
>CAYMBA010000061.1:0-11527 GCA_964388535.1 uncultured bacterium
ACTCTGTTCAGGGGAATCATGACCTCCCGTGCCACAGTGTCGCGGAAGTCGAGGATCGACTCGAGCATCCTCTTCTCGCGGCGTGCGCTCTCGTCGCTCGTCTCACTTTCCTTAAGCAGCAGTCTCAGGTCTTCCCGGGTGAAGAGGGCGTGACGCCGGTTGCCACCAAGAACCCTCAACAGCAAACGGATGTACAGATCCACCGCCCCGGTCACGGGAAGCAAGAGGTTGTGCAAGACCTCCAAGCCGCGCGAATGCCGTGCTATGAATCGCTCCGCCTCTGACTTGCCGATGACTTTTGGGACGATCTCGGCTCCCACGACAACAAGCAGCGTCACGATACCCGTCGCTGCAGCGGGCGCTGCCACACCTCTTCCCAGCCACTGGTCGAGCAACCCTGTGGCGATCGCGGCACTTAGTACGTTCAGCCCAGCCTGACCGGCCAGGAAAAGGACCAGAAGCTGCTCCCTGCGCCCCAGGAGCCTTAGGGCTCGCGCCGCGGCCCAGCTGCCCGATTTGGCCTGCTGCCTCAGGCGGATGCGGTTTGAGGAAATGAACGCCATTTCCGAAGCCGAAAGGAAAGCGCTCCCCGCAAGCGCCAGAAGGACGATGGCCATCTGTACAACGGCGCCCGCCGTCATTCCGGTTTCTCCTCTCCGCGCTCTGGCACCTGGAGCAGGACCCTTCTGACCCGGTGCCTGGCCACCTCCGTGACATGGAAGCGCAGGCCCTCCCACTCGATCACGTCACCTGGACGGGGAATCCGGCCGTGGAGCTCGCAAAGGAATCCGTTGAGGGTCACCGCTCCGTCATCAGGCAGCGACAGCCCCAGCTGCCTGTTCAGGTCCTGCAATGCCATACGGCCTGCCACAATATAGCGGCCCTCTCCTCGCTTCTTGATCGGAGGTTCTTCCCTGTCGAACTCGTCGTATATGTCTCCTACGATCTCCTCAATGAGGTCTTCACGCGTCAGCAGTCCCACGATCTCACCGTACTCGTTGACCACCATCGCCATGGCCGTGCGTGTGTGCTGCATCTCGTAGAAGATTCGATCCAGGGGGGCATTCCTCGGGTAGAAAAGAACGGGGCGAACATGCTCCCGCAGTCTTCTCTCCTGACTGAGCAAATAGTGTTTGGCGTGCACGAAGCCAATCACATTGTCGGGATCGCCTTCCCATACGGGGAACCGGGAGTGGCGGGACTCGCGCATGAGAGCCGCGACCTCCTCAGCCGGGGCATCTACGTCAACCCCAACGATGTCGACTCGGGGCGTCATCGCCTGGTAGGCCTCAAGGTTCGGGAACCCAAGAATGTTCTGCAGCAGTCTGCTCTCTGTCCTGGTAACGACCGAAGGCTCCTCGTCGACGTCCTCGAAAACGCTGCGCAGCTCCAGCCTCGTAACGAGTCGGGCGGCAGAGCGTGTCGCAACCTGCCTGCCGGCGGCTCTGAGCAGGAGGCTTGCCAGCCAGTAGGCACCCGCTGTGAGCGGCTGGAGGAGCCAGCGGGAGGAAGCCACGAAACCGCTTGCCAAGCGCGCTACAGCCAGGGGGAAGTTGACTGCGATGGTCTTTGGCGTGATCTCGCCGAAGAGCAGAACCGCCGCGGTGACTACGACCGCCGACAGCTCCACCGCCTCGCCCCGTCCCCGGACCAGCAGCAGGAATAGACTCGTCGCTGCAGCCGAGAGTGCGATGTTGACCAGGTTGTTGCCTACCAGGAGCCCTGCCAGCGTCTTCTCGGCCTCGCTAAGGAGGGCGACGACACGGCGCGAGGCCCTGTCTCGGCGCTCACGTAAGTGATGCAGTTGAAGGCGACTCAAGGAGAAGAGCGCTGCCTCGGAGCCCGAAAACAGCGCCGAGAGCACAAGCAACAGTATCAGCAGCCCAAGAAGATATGCCATCTCACTCCCCGGGCAGGGCCCCGACACGGAAATGGGCCAATCAGAGAAGGCCCTGCTATGCGACCGGAGTCTAGATGCGCACCGAAGGGCGGGTCAACCGCATGGGTGCGAAGGGCTTCACGTTCCAGGGCGCAGCGGCGATATTCCAAGGCAGGCCAGGGGTCCTTGCCGCGGAGCGCATGGGTACGCTAGAATGCCGCTTTGCAGTTTTGGGCCAGGTCTTGAGGAGCTCTTCGCTATGGGTCTTTTCGAGAGGATGCGGGAGAACACGAAGGCGATCCTGTGGGTAACCGTGATCGCCTTCGTCGGTCTTATCTTCCTGGCGTGGGGTGCCAACTTCACCTCGAAGCGCCGTACGAGGCACGAGCCGGGTGTGATCGGCAAGGTGAACGGAGAACGCATCTATGCCCTCCAGTACAGCCGCAAGGTAGACGAGGCTCGAACCACGTACCAGCTGGAAACCGGTAAGGTCCCAGACCCTGCCGTGGAGATAATGCTCGAGGCCCAAGCGTGGGCTCAGCTGGTGGAAGACGCCCTCATCCGGCAGGACGCCAAGCGGCGGGGAATCCGCGTAACGGACAAGGAGACCGCGGATTTCCTGCTTGTCAGTCCCCCACGCCGATACGTTCTGGACCCCACATTCCACACCGACGGCAAGTTCGACCCGCAGAAGTTCGCCTCCTGGGTAGCCCACATGGAAGACACACGGGTGCTGGAGGCTGAGGCGCGGAACGCGCTGCTGCGCTTCAAGGTCCAAATGGAAGTCCTAAGCGGTGTAGAAGTGAGCGAAGAAGAAGTCCGCCGACAGTGGCTTGCTGAAAACGAACGAGCGGACTTCGCCTACGCCCTTGTGCCATATCATAAGATCCGCGTGGAGGAGAAGCCTTCGGAAGAGGACCTGACCCAGTACTTGGAACAGCACAGGGAAGACTTCAGGCTCCCCGAGCGGGTCGAAATAAAATACATCAAGATCCCCAAGGAGGAGACTCCGCAGGACAGTATCGACTCCTACACATTGATCAGCGAAGCTTACGACGAGCTCCGCCGCGGCGAGGACTTCTATGACATTGTAGCTGCGTACTCGGAGGCTCCGGAGAACCGCCGTGGCGGCGAGGCCGCCGACTTCCTCTCGCGCAGCCAGTTCGCCAGCGAGGAGATCGCCGACAGTGTCTTCGCCCTGGAGCCGGGTCAGCGCACAGGGATCCTGATAGCCAAGGATGGATTCCGCATCATCAAGTTGGAGGAGAAGAAGACCATTGATGGCGTCGAGAAGGTCAAGATCGCGGAGATCCTCATCCCTCGTCGGCTGCACGAGGACACCAACGAGCTCCTGGGCGACAGAGCAGCGGATGTAGCAGACAGCACACTGGCATTGGGATTCGACGAGGCCGCCCGCGCAGCCGGGCTCGAACCCCACACGACCGGGCTTTTCGACCCGGAAGGATTCATCCCGGGCCTCGGGCGCATGGAAGCAGCCCGGCAGTTCGCCCGGAAAGCCAAGGCCGGCGAGGTTAGCAGGCCGATCCAGACGCGGGATGCTTGGTACGTACTGTATCTGGAGAAACGCGAGCCCTCCAGGATCCCGGACCTCGACGAGGTGCGTGCAAGGGTCGAAGCTGCATGGAAGCTCGACCTGAGAAAGCGCAAGGCCAAGGAAACGGCCCAGCGCCTACTGGAGAACGTGCTGGCAGGCACACCGCTCAAAGAAGCTGCTGACCAAGAGAGCCTCGCCACCTACTCGGAAGTGCAGAATGCGACACGCATGGGGTATCTGAGGGGAATCGGGCGCGACACAAAGGTAACCGGTGCAGTCTTCGCCTCCGAAATCGGCGTTGTGCCCCGGGTGGTAATGGGAGCTCAGGGTGCCTTCGTCCTCGAGGTGCTGGCACGGCATGAGGTGGACGAGGAGAAGTTCGCTCAGGAAAAGGATGCCCTTAGACAGAGGCTCCTTGCACAGAAGAGAACCAAGGTGCTGACGGAGTGGATCGAGGAGCTGAAGCGCAACGCCAGCATAGAGGACTTCAGGTACCGCATGGTATCGGTGTAGGCAGGGAGGCACCCGGGTACCTGGGCGAACCGGAGGGCCCGGCCTGCCCCGGTGAGAACAGCGGCCAGACCCCGGCTGCCAGCAGTCCCCTGGGAGCTGGAATGTGAGTTTTCTCAGAGAGAGCCTCTCCACCTTCGCCACTCGCCTTCTTCTCGTCCTCGCGAACATCCCGGCTAGCATTCTGATAAGCCGCCATCTTGGCCCACAAGGTCAGGGCGTCTACTCGCTTGCCACGACACACGCAGTCACATTCGTCGTCATAGGCCTGCTCGGGATCGATGCTGCGCATACCTACTACCTGGCCTCGGGGCGGTTCAGGCTCTCCCAGGTAGTAGGCAACTCACTCGTTGTGCTGGCCGTGATTTCTGTGATCCTCGTACCAATCTTTCCGCCACTTCTGGCATGGGTAACAAGAGGACGCGGAGGAGCTGACCTGGGGCCCTACCTGCCTTTCGCGGCAGCTGCCATCCCCCCAGTCGCAGCACGCTACCTGTTGCTCTCCGTGTTCATGGCGCGAAAGCGGCTCGACCGCTTCAACCTGACCCTGGCTGGGAGCAACCTTCTCCTTGCTGGAGCCCTGGCAGTGGGGTTCTTCATCGCTGGTACGGGCCTCAGGTGGGCCCTCCTGGCCTTTGCCGGTGCCAACGCCGTGGCCGTAGCGGCGGGCTGGCTGTGGGTAAGACGTATCGAGGGTGAGGATCTTCGGCTACGGCCGTCCAGGAACCTCTTGGCCGGCAGCCTGAGCTACGGCCTTCGCGGCTTCCTGGGGACGATCCTCACCACGTTCATCTACAGGCTCGATACGATCCTGGTCGTCAGGTGGCTTGGGGCGGCAGCACAGGGCCACTACTCGATCGCTGTAATCCTGGCCGAGAAACTGACGCACATAACGGCCAGCGTACAGGCAGTGCTGTTCCCGCACGTCTCTGGAGCTAGCAGGGAAGAGGCCAACCAGCTGACCCCGCGGGTCTGCCGCCACACCCTCTTCTGGGTGCTCATGGCCGCAGCTATCTTGTGGGCAGTATCGGCTCCGCTAGTCTCCTTTGTCTACGGCCGGCGCTTCGCAGAGAGCATCGTGCCCATGCGCATCCTCCTGCCGGGAATAGCCGCGCTTGCAGTGAGCAAGCTCCTCAGTGCGGACCTCTCCGGCAGGAACAAGCGTTTCCTGCCGACATTGATTATGGCGGTCTCCCTTGGGCTGAACCTGCTACTGAATCTGCTCTGGACACGGAGATTCGGGATAAGGGGAGCTGCCTGGGCCTCGACCCTGGCCTATGGCTCCCAGGCACTCCTCATGATGCTCTACTTCTGGAAGGCCACGGGGGTAGGTCCAGGGCAACTCCTCCTGCCCCGCAAGGAGGACCTGACAGCCTACGCCGACCTGGCCCAAAGGCTCCGGGCGCGGGCAAGGGCCAGGCACGGCAGACCGTACGCAGCACAAAGGGAACCCCAACCCGAGAGAGTCGCCGATGCCTGAGGTGAAGATCAAAGCAGCCCTGGAGGCCGAGGCAGACTACGAGAATGCCCTCGAAGCACGGAAGGAGGCGACTTTCTTCCACACGCGCCAGTGGGCCAGAATCGTGTGCGCCTCCTTCCCCAACCTCGAGGACCATTCTCTCGTTGCCTACCTGGAGGGCACACCCCGCGCCGTGCCTCTTTTCCGCTGGAGAAGGCTCGGGGGGATGCTTTCGACTTGGCACTCGAGCTTTCCCTTCCTCTACGGAGGGCCCGTCCCGGCGACCAGCCAGGCCTGGCGGTGGTTCCTGGAGCACCTTCGGTCCTCCGCAGGCTCGGTGGTGTGCATATGGAATCCATTTGTCCGCGACGATCCTACCGAGAAATCTGGCGAAGCCTTGCCCATCCCGCCTGCAGGGCTGGAATTGCAAACAGAGCGTACACACATCATGCTGCTGCCGGATTCGGTGGAGCGTTACTGGTCGGAGGTGCTCACTACGCGCAAACGCAATGACATAAGGCGACTACGCAAGAAGGGAGTGACCGTGGAGACCACGGAAGATAGGAGCCTCGTTTCCACGATCTATGGCTTCTACATGAAGCGCATGACTACGTGGGAGCGGAAGCCAGGCATCGTGTACCCCCTTTCACTGTATGAGAACATGCTCGCAATGGGCAGGCCGGCGGTGAGGCTCTATGTCGCGCGCTATGAGGGCCGTGTAATAGGGGGCACTTTCGTTACGCGCTACAACCGGATCCTCCACTACAACGCCGGGTACATGGACGATGACTACAAGGCACTCAGGCCGAACATCTTGATACAGGAACGAATTATAGCAGACGCTATCGAGGATGGTTTCCTGCTCTATGACATGCTGCCGAGCGCTGGCATCCGCTCGGTTGAATCCTTCAAGGAGTCGATGGGTGGGCGGCCAGCGACGTTCGTGAGATTGACGAGGACGAGCACCTTGCATCGCTTTGCCGCTGCCGCAAGGGCAATTCTGCGGCGGGGAGGATGAAATGGCGACAACCAGACTCGCAATCGACGGGGGAAAGCCCGTACGACAGGACTTCCTCATCTTCGGCAGCCCTGACATCCGTGAGGCCGAGATAGCCGAGGTGGAAGCTACGCTGCGATCTGGGTGGCTTGGAACGGGTCCGAGAGTCGCGGCTTTCGAGGAGGCCTTCAGAGAATACATTGGAGTACGCTATGCGATGGCGCTCAACTCCTGTACGGCTGGTCTTCATCTCTCGATGATTGCTGTTGGGGTCAAACCGGGTGATGAAGTGATCACAACGCCTATGACCTTCGCTTCCACAGCCAACGTAATCGTTCATGTTGGTGCTAAGCCCGTCTTCGTTGATTGTGATCGGGATACACTCTGCATTGATCCCGACCTTGTGGAAGAGAAGATCACCAGCCGAACCAAGGCTATTCTGCCCGTCCACTTCGCAGGCCGCCCGGCAGACATGACCAGGATCACAGGAATAGCCTCGCGCCATGGTCTCAAGGTAGTCGAAGATGCGGCACATGCCATTGAAGCAGTCCACCGGGGACGTAAGATCGGCACTATTGGTGACTGCACAGCGTTTAGCTTCTACGTGACGAAGAATGTGGTTACCGGCGAGGGCGGTATGGTTACGACCGACAGCCAGGAGATAGCCGACTGGATCAAGATAGCCGGCCTTCACGGCCTCTCCAGGGATGCGTGGAAACGCTACAGCGACGAAGGCTTCAAGCACTACGAGGTCGTCTTCGCAGGCTTCAAGTATAATATGATGGACATTCAGGCAGCCCTCGGAATTCATCAGCTTCGGCGGGTCGAAGAAAACCTAAAGCGTAGAGAGCAGATATGGCGAAGATATGTCGAAGCCTTTTCGGACCTGCCACTCCGGATCCCACCCGAACCACCCGAGGGCGACCGGCATGCAAGACACCTGTTCGTGATCCTGCTTGAGCTGGAGCAGTTGAAGATCACTCGAGACCAAGTGATGCAGGCCCTACACGCAGAGGGAATCGGCACGGGCGTCCACTATAGGCCCATTCATTTGCATCCGTACTACAGGGAGCGATTCGGGCACAAGCCTGGTGAGTTCCCTAACGCCGAGTGGGTAGGAGAGCGCACGATCTCGCTCCCATTCTCCACGAAACTTACCGACCAGGACGTGGAAGACGTAATCGAAGCCGTGCGCAAGGTACTGGAGGCCGCCAAAAACTGAAGCCTGCGCACCAAGAAGAGGCAATAGACGGTAGCGGGGGAGCCTTGGATGGAACTTGCGCGCAGCGCCGCAGCCACTACCGATCGACAGCCACTGCGCGCTGGGGCAGCGAACTACGCACCGCGCCACTACTGGGGCTTCTCTGTTTCTGGAGCCTGCTCTTCCTTGCCGCCATCGGGGAGCTTCTGCTCCGGCTTGGCCGGCTCGTTCAACCCCCGCTTGAACTCGCTTATTCCCTTACCCAGCCCCCGCGCCAGCTCGGGAATCTTCTTGCCGCCGAAAAGCAGCATAAGCGCTATCACTATGAGCAGGATCTCCTGGAAGCCCAGGGTCCCAAAAACAAACTGATATACGAAGGTGTGCATCTTGCCTCCAGATGGGCCCACGACCGAAGCCGGAACCCGGCGCAGAGAGTATAGTCGCCAAGAAGACTCAGTCCAAGCGGCGTTTGCGGGCTTCGGCAATGTCAGAGCCGAGTACGACAAGAACGTCCGTCTGGTGTGGCCGTCGCACCTGTCGGATCAGCCTGCCGACGCCCCAGTGGGAGCGCAAGAACTCGAGCACCTTCTCGGCAGCGCCAGCCCGGCCGGAGCGGTCGACGACAAGGGTCTCGCCGTACCCGAACCGATCAGCATTGGAAACCCCGCAGACGTCGAATCCCGCCGCCATGAAGTAGCCTCGCAAGCTCCCAGCCAGTCCGTCTACCCCACAGCCGTTGGCCAGGTAGACCAGCACTGGCTCTTCTGCGACCTGCCTGGCGGCTAGGCCTTGCCGTTTGCCCGCTTGAGCACCCGAGGGAAGTCGCTCGGCCAGCCTACTGAACCGGGTGCCCAGTCGCTGCAGGAACTCTACAACGCCGCTTCGTCCTTCTGTTTCCTCTAGCAGCAGCGCCGTATACAGCCTGGGTTCCTCGGCCTCAGGGACCCGGTCCCTGCGTTGTTCAAGGAGGCCCAGGAAAGAGAGTGCGAAGAGCAGTAGTACCGCCCCCAGAAGGAGTCCAAAGGCAAACCTAAATGCGGATCCTAATCCGATGCGCGACTCCGAGCGTTTGCGTTTCGCCCTCTTTCGCGCCATCAGCTTCTCCCTTTGAGCCTCTCCCACGTCCTAAGCGGCTTCTCCGGCACCAGCTTCAGGCCAGATACAAGCGGCAAATAGTTCACATCACCCCGCCAACGGGGAATCAGATGAATCACCAGATGCCCGCTGTCTCGCGAAGTTGCGCCGATATTGACTGCCTCGGGCGAATACTCCTTGCGGATCCGCAACTCCCATGTGGCGATCAGAGGCGCCAACGTTTCCCTTTCAGCGGGCTTCAGGGCCGCCATGCTGACGACGTGACGCCTCGGGTGGATGACTACGTGCCCGCTATTGAACCCTGGCGAGGGCACGCGGACGAGCCATTCCCCGCTCCGCTCCAGGATCAGTGCGCTTTTGTCTCCTTGCTGCGCAAGGCGGCAGTACGGGCAACCAAGCGCCCTCCGAGTTTCCAGGGCCCTCTCAGCTGCAGCGAGCTGTTCGAGGGTGTTGATGCCCTGTACCTCCTCCGCATCGACCGCCACGACAGTCCCGACCCTGAGACCAGACCCTGCGAAGGAAGCAACCAGGTCCGTCAGGTAGTATTCCGACTGCTCATTGAGAGGTCTCAGCCTGTCCAGATGTTCGAACAGGTGACGTGCCTCTATGACCATTATGCCCGTATTGACCTCTCGGCCGTTCTGGTCCCCTGTGTCCAGATCTGCCTCCTCCACGATCCCAACGCACCTCCCTCGCTCATCCCGCTGGATCCGCCCATAGCCGCCCGGGTCCGCAGGGATAGCCGTCAGAACGGTCAGGTCGTTTTCCTCCACCTCGTGGATCTGAAGCAGCATCAGGAGGGATTCCCTGGAAAGCAGAGGAACATCGCCATAGAGAATGAGACAGGAGCCTTCGAAGCCATTCAGCTCGTCCCTTGCCATCGAAACTGCATGCCCGGTCCCCAGCTGAGGCTCCTGGACAACAACCGCAGCATCGTAGCCTTCGATCGCACGGCGAACCTGCTCAGCCTCGTAACCCACTACTACGACTGTCTTCTCGGCCCCGATCCCAGCAGCCGTATTCATGACCCTCTGGATCATAGGCCGGCCCCCCACAGGGAAGAGGACCTTGGGCTTCTTCCCAGGCATCCTAGTACCCTTACCGGCCGCCAGGACCACTATGGCGAGTCTACGGCGCACCCCCGCCTCCTAGCCCACGCTCTCGGCCATTCTCCCCCCGGGCACATCCACCATTATGTTGTCGATCAGCCTAGCCTTGCCCAGGTACGCGGCCAGAGCTATCAGCGTCCTACCCGCGAGGGACTTTCTTTCCTCAAGCGTCTCTGGATCTACCATCGCGATGTAGTCTATCTTGAATGACGTTCCATCCAGGATCATCCGTTCCATCTTGCTTTTCAGACGCTGCGGATCCCTCTCGCCGCCGACCAGGATCTCTCGTTGTGCCATCCTAAGCGCTTTGTACAATACCGGCGCCTGCTGCCTCTCCTCAGGGGTCAAATATGCATTGCGTGAGCTCATAGCCAGCCCGTCCTTCTCTCTCACCGTGGGACAGTCGACAACTTTCACATCAACGTTCAGCTCACGGATCATTTTCTGCAGTATTATTAGTTGTTGCGCGTCCTTGCGCCCCAAGTAGATTCGGTGGGGCTGCACGATACCAATCAGCTTCATCACCACGGTACAAACGCCGTCGAAGTGCCCAGGCCTACTTGCCCCGCACATTTTTGTCGCCATCTCCCCGACCGTGATCTTCGTACTGAAGCCCGGGGGATACATCTCCTCTACCTCTGGAACAAAGAGGGCATCCACCCCCTCCTGCCTAGCTAGATCTGCGTCTCGCGCCAGATCCCTCGGGTATCGCTCGAAGTCTTCACCAGGGCCAAACTGCAGGGGATTGACAAAAATGCTCACCACCACAACATCGTTTTGAGAGCGAGCCCTCCTGATTAGTGAAAGGTGTCCTTCGTGGAAGGCGCCCATAGTTGGCACGAAACCAATCGTGCAGCCCTGAGCCCTCATCTGCCGGGAATACCTGGTCTGCGACTCAGCCGAGATGAAACGCTTCATGCTCCCCTTCGCCGTCCGGGCCGAAGTCTTTCCGCTGCCTTTCTTCGCAGCGCACTTTCGAGTCGAAACCTTTGTGGCTCGGCTTCGGCTGAGGGTCTTCTCTGCGCTTGCCTTCTTCCGTGGAGCCACGTTTCCCACCTCCGTTCTTTGCTACTCGGTATACGTCTCGTCCTCCCCAGGGAACTCCCCCTTCGACACTGCCTCCATGTACTCGCGGACTGCCTGCTCTACAAGCTGGCTCGCCTTCATAAAGCGCCTTACGAACTTTGGTTTGAACTCGTCGAATAAACCTAACATATCATGAAGCACAAGCACCTGCCCGTCGCAGCCGGGCCCTGCCCCGATACCGATGGTCGGTATCCTGAGCCCTTCTGTCACCTCGGAAGCCAGCGTGGCAGGAACAGATTCCAGCACGACCGAGAAGCACCCCGCCTCCTCGAGCAGCCGCGCGTCCTCCAGAATGGCTTCCCTCTCGGCCTCATCGCGGCCTCGCACACCGTAGCCCCCGAATGACAGAATCGACTGAGGAGTAAGCCCCAGGTGTCCCATCACTGGGATTCCGGCTTCCACGATCTTGGCGATGGCATCCACACTCCGCCGTCCGCCTTCTATTTTCACCGCATCTGCTCCGCCCTCCGCCACAAGCCGACCCGCGTTACGCAGAGCCTCCTCCGAAGAGACTTGGAAAGTAAGAAACGGCATGTCCGCAACCACCAACGCAGACGTAACGCCTGCGCGCACGGCCCTCGTGTGACGGATCATGTCTTCCAGGGTAACCGGTAAGGTCGAGTCGTACCCGAGTAT
>CAYMBA010000061.1:11537-13400 GCA_964388535.1 uncultured bacterium
CAACTCATCGAGATTCCCCCCTTGCGCGACAGACCGCCTTCCCACCGCGCCGCCCCACGCGGCGCTCATACATGTCCCTCCCCATCTTCTCGTTCTTCTCCAGATCGAGATCATTGGTGTTGACAACGAGCACAGGGGCCCCTTCGTAGTGGGAGAAGAAATACGTATAGGCCTCCGCAAGGGTCTCGAGATATCCGGGATCAATATCGGCCTCATATGGACGACCTCTCTTCTCGATCCTTGCCATGAGGACTTCGATGCTTGCTTGAAGATAGATCACCCTATCGGGCTGTGGAAGGCCCCTCTCCATCAGGGAGAAGATCTGGTTGTACATGTCAAGTTCGCAGTCGTCGAGTGTGATATTGGCAAAGATACTGTCTTTCTGGAACATGTAGTCACTTACTATAGGACGCCGGAAAAGATCGCTCTGCAGTATCCGCTGCTGTTGCCGGTATCTACTCAGGAGAAAGAAGATCTGCGTCTGGAAGGCGTATCCTCGGCTGTCTTTGTAGAAGTCCGGAAGGAAGGGATTCTCCTCCACTTCCTCGAGCAATGCGTAGCCACCTAGCATCGCCGCGAGCCGCTTCGCCAACGAGGTCTTGCCTACCCCGATGACTCCCTCCACTGCTATGAACTGCACGTCCAGATCATTCATTACGAGGCCCCGGAACCCAGAGCTCAACACCCTCGGATCCACAGCGCTGGAGCATATCACCTACGGACTCGCCTGTCTCCGGGTGTACCCACTCGGGCAGCACCTCAAAGAGGGGCACTAGAACGAAGGCACGCTCGCTCAGCCGCGGATGGGGTAGATCGAGAACCCGGGTGTGAACGACCAGGCGGTCAGCCAGAAGCAAGTCGAGATCTATTTCGCGAGGACCCCAGCGCTGGCGGCGCACCCTGCCCAGTCGGCGCTCTATGGCCTGGAGCATCCGCAGCAGCCGTGCTGGCTCCTCAGCCGATCTGAGCAGGACCACTTGGTTGAGGTACCGGCCCTGCCCCGGTAGCCCGCCTACGGGCTCGGTTTCGTAGATCCTGGAGGCCCGCTCGATGGGACCAAGGGTTTCCTCGAGCGCCTGGCGTGCCAGAGCAAGCATGCCGGCGCGAGAACCCATGTTCGAACCAAGCCCTATGGCAATCACACGCCGGGAAGGCTGAGGCGACACTCCCTCCTCCGGAAAGTGCCTTACGAAGCCTGTGGCTCCTCGATCTCGACCTCCACACACGAGAGGTGCGCATCGAAGGGAAGGCTTGTCTTGCGGGCGCGAACGACAATGCGGTCCACACCAAAGCGTTCCCTTATGGTGACAGCTATGTTGTGGGCGAGGGCCTCGAGCAGATGGTAGCGCCGCCCCTCGGCTACCTGCCGCACGGTTTCATAGACCCGCTGGTAGTCCACGGTATCGGATATGGAATCACTCACCCTGGGCTTCGACAGATCGAGGTACAGATCTACGTCCAGGGTGACCTTCTGCACCCACTCCTTCTCGATTTCGCCCACACCCAGCCGTGGGAATACCGTCATCTCCTTAAGCCTTATGGTCCCCATCTCATTCCTCCGTGGCCTCCTTAGAGGAGGCTAGAGGTGCACCAGGGATGGGTCAAGGGCCGCTAGGGCGCCACCCGGCCGCCTCGCCATGCGCCTATGGCGCAGCCTCAGACCCAAGCGCAAGGCCGGCTGGGTGCCAATAGATACCCATGCCCAAGGCTCGCTCCATCGGCCGGCCGTAAGACTAACGTCATCCCTTTCCACCGCGCAGCGCCCTTGGTAGGCTGGGCTAACGCAGCATGTATCGCGGGCGAAGGCTCGGCCACTGCTGTTGAGACCAAGCCCCAGGGAGGGTCGGATGGGACATAGGATCC